>NZ_BAABWF010000036.1:0-410 GCF_040366405.1 Arenicella sp. 4NH20-0111 | reverse complement strand
TAACGCCAAACAAAGGGGCGCGCGACTTCGCGCGTCCCGCCGTTAGGCGTACTTTTGATTCTTGTTAACTGTTTGGACCTTGCCATAACAAATTACCCTTACGGTTCTCAGGTACGAGCTCAAATAGTTCATTTATCAGTGCTATTTGGGCATTGTATGCAACAGAACAAGTTCCGTTTTCAAAATAGCTTTTAGCTTGATAATTCAAGAAATGAATGTCGTTATCTACGAACTCAGATTCTAATATTGAGGTATGCAAAGTATGCACAAGTTCTGACTCGTAGTAACAAGACTTATCTCGCGCTTTCGACCAAAACGAACCCGACTGAACGTTTCGAATTGTTGGTAAAGACCAGAACAAGAGTTCGGTATAGATTTCTTGCTTGCGACTCATCAATACAGTTAACGCC
>NZ_BAABWF010000035.1:0-444 GCF_040366405.1 Arenicella sp. 4NH20-0111 | reverse complement strand
TGCACTAAAACCTAATCGAGGAAATAAAAATTGAAGACAATTATCACAATAGTATCGTTATTACTCTCTGCTACTGCCTTTGCTGAATCAGACTATGTTGTTAAAACTGAAGTTCTAAAAGAACAAAGTTCATTGGGTTCCCCTACAGTAGTACTAGAATCAGGTGTGTCTTCCCAAGTATCAGTAGAAGGGAGTTATAGTCTTTCTTTAACTGTTTCTCCGGCTGGCGAAAAAAATGCGTTCTTGAAAACACAACTAGAAGTTGGTGAAGAATCTCATAGTCCATCCATGATGGTCGAACTAGATAAAGAAACTAAAGTAACCATTAATGACAATACAACTTTAATTGTTACTGTTAAAAAGGCTTAGTGCTAAAAGCATATAACAAGAAGCAAAACTCAGCCTACGGCTGTTCGGACGCGTTTTCAACGCGCCCGTTTGCTG
>NZ_BAABWF010000034.1:0-452 GCF_040366405.1 Arenicella sp. 4NH20-0111 | reverse complement strand
GAGATTGTTGGAATTCGTGACACCACAAAGACCACTGTAACGGGTGTTGAGATGTTCCGTAAGCTACTTGACGAAGGTCGAGCTGGTGATAACGTGGGTATCCTTCTTCGTGGTACTAAGCGTGAAGATATTGAGCGTGGTCAAGTATTGGCGAAGCCGGGTTCAATTAACCCGCACACTTCTTTCGAAGCTGAAGTATACGTACTAAGCAAAGAAGAGGGTGGTCGTCATACTCCTTTCTTTAAAGGATATCGTCCACAGTTCTATTTCCGTACAACTGACGTGACGGGTGCTTGTGAGCTACCTGAAGGCGTAGAGATGGTAATGCCTGGTGACAACATTAAGATGAATGTTGAGTTGATTGCTCCGATTGCGATGGAAGAAGGTCTTCGTTTCGCGATTCGTGAAGGCGGTCGAACTGTTGGTGCTGGCGTAGTCGCTAAAATCAACAG
>NZ_BAABWF010000033.1:0-476 GCF_040366405.1 Arenicella sp. 4NH20-0111 | reverse complement strand
TCCGCTCAACAATGTGCTTACAAAAATCCAAGCCGAAATAGCCAAAGTCGATAAAAAGCTCGATAAGGCGATAGCCAAGGTTCCACACTGGCAAGAGCTGGTTGAATTACTAATGAGCGCGCACAGTGTGGGTCGAGTACTCGCTTACACCTTACTCAGTGAACTTCCTGAGCTTGGAAAATTAAACCGTAAGGAAATTGCCACTCTAGTCGGGATTGCACCTCTAAACAAAGACAGCGGAAAGAAGGATGGCAAACGACGAATACGCGGAGGTCGCCATAAAGTTAGAACCGTGCTCTACATGTCCATGATGACGGCAATTCAGCACAACCCGAAAATCAAAGCGTTTTATCAAAAGAAAATAGCCGAAGGTAAACCTAAAAGAGTTGCTCTAATCGCATGCTGCAGAAAGCAGCTAGTCACGCTCAACACTATGGTTAAGAATGGCCAACATTGGGATGCCAATATGGCTTAGA
>NZ_BAABWF010000032.1:0-533 GCF_040366405.1 Arenicella sp. 4NH20-0111 | reverse complement strand
TCGGTTATTACCCCTTTGAATCACATGCTGCGCCACTCCAGGCGCATCTATCCTCGGTAATCTCGGCATATCGAACTCCATTTCGATTTATTACATTGAGTCAGTCTAACTCACTCTGATACCTACGTACTTCCTTTGTACTTTTAATTCGGCTCTGACCCCTTTAATTATCGGCATATCGAACTCCATTTCGATTTATTACATTGAGTCAGTCTAACTCTCTCTGATACCTATGTACTTCCTTTGTACTTTTAATTCGGCTCTGCCCCCTTTAATTTGGCATATCGAACTCCATTTCGATTTATTACATTGAGTCAGTCTAACTCACTTTGATACCTACGTACTTCCTTTGTACTTTTAATTCGGCTCTGACCCCTTTTCTTTCTACTTGTCATTAGGATACTCCTGAGAGATCATTGTCTCTCAATTAAAGTGTCCGTCAAACTATTACAGCCTCACTCTGACCCCTTTTATTTCTTTTAATTCGGCTCTGACCCCTTTTATTAATATTAAAGTATTGAACATACTTTCGG
>NZ_BAABWF010000031.1:0-606 GCF_040366405.1 Arenicella sp. 4NH20-0111 | reverse complement strand
ACCGAGAAAAAATCGGCTCTGACCCCTTTATTTCTTTATTTGTACATAAAGAAAATTCCGCTGCGCTTCTTTACATATTCTTTGAAATCTGAAGTAGCCATTGAATTTACCTACGCAAAACGCCTCAATAACCGGCGCAGCTTTCGTCCAGCCCGGAGGGCGTGATACCCTTTCTTATTAGGTGTTGCTAGATATATGCGCCAAAACAAACACCAATGAAACGACTATAGTGCATGTCACCGTTACAAACATTTTTTTGTCTCTGACTAAGGGTATTGGTATTGAGATAACTACCGTAAAAAAACTTGCTAACAGCGCCACTACAAAAGCCCAAAGATAAGTTAAAAATGACCTTAGTAAGTCTCTAATTATGAGCCAAAAATCAAACAAATACGGTTGTTTAGATTCAAGGATTCCCCAGTTCTCATAGTGCCTCAAAGTTGCGTAATATGTTGCCAATAGCATTGTAACCAAGGCAAATAAGCAAATAAACAAAAATTCTCTTGAGAGGATTTTTGAGCGCAATTCAGTTGTAATAGCCATAATTCACTGGTGTTCCCCACGAAAAGTAGACACCTTACTTATGCAGCAAGTGCTGCGTTTTCC
>NZ_BAABWF010000030.1:0-685 GCF_040366405.1 Arenicella sp. 4NH20-0111 | reverse complement strand
AATCAGTGTGTGCGGCTTTCCAGCATACATATTCTTTGGCTTGCCGTAGCCCCGCTGAGCTTCGAGGCCCGCCTGCCTCATGAGACGCAATACACGATCTCGACCACATAGAATCTTCGCTTCCATCAAGTCCTGGTGGATATTGCGGTAGCCAAAATGGCAACCGCTTTCTAACCAGAACTGCTTTATAAAAACAGTAAGCCGCTTGTCTTCTTGTTCTCGGCGCGACTGAGGTTCACGCAACCAATCATAGTAGCCGCTTGGGTTAACCTGCATCGCACTACAAAGTCGGCGGACAGCATACATATCAGTACGAGCTTTTATGAACGGGTAGCGTTCTTTGACTCGCCTGCAAAGAACACCGCGGCCTCCTTTAAGATATCCCTCTCTTCCTGGGCGCGTTTTAACTCGCGTTTGAGGCGAGCATTCTCGGCTCGCAGATCAGACTCCTCATCACGCCGCTTTTTAGGTTTACTAAACACCTTGATCCAGTCGTACAGGCTCTTGTTGGAAATACCTAGTCGTTGCGAAACATCCGCCACCGAATAACCATGAACCACCACTTGGTTCACAGCTTCTTGTTTAAACTCGTCGTTGTATCGGGTTCCTTTACCCATGGTTTACCTCTCATAGTTAAGTTACATTATTTACTATGAAAAGTGTCGGGTAAACTCAGGCCTTACCA
>NZ_BAABWF010000029.1:0-856 GCF_040366405.1 Arenicella sp. 4NH20-0111 | reverse complement strand
GCTCGATGGCGTTGACTATTCCAAGCAGGAGAGTGAAGAGCTTCGTAAGCTTAAGCGAGAAAATAAACGCTTAAAGGAGGAAATGGAGTTCTTAAAAAAGGTTTCTGCGTACTTCGCGAAAGACCAAGAGTGAAGTACGCATTAATACTCGATTATGTCGATCAGTACAGTGTTGCCCTTATGTGTCGGGTTTTGGGTGTGCATCGTTCCGGTTTTTATCGTTGGCAAACCACCCCCCAAAGCAAAAGTGCACAACGCAAAGATCAAATGTCCGGTTTGATAAAGGACACCTACGAGGAATTTGAGGCCGCTTATGGTGCGCCTCGAATCGCGCAAGAGTTGAATGCAATTGGACACAAGTGTTCGGTTAATTTTGTGGCTAAGATCATGCAAGAACAAAGCATACGGGCACGCAACGGTAAAGCCTTTAATTATGGTGGCCATGCACTGACGAAACTTAATGTGGCTGATAATGTGTTGCGTCGAAATTTCTCAGTAGATCGACCGAATCAGAAATGGGTGACCGACATCACTTATATTTGGGTGAAAAAGAAATGGCTTTATTTGGCGACAGTCATGGACTTGTATTCGCGAAAGATTATTGGCTGGAGTTTGAGCACAAGCATGACTGATGAATTGGTTACGCGGGCGATGCAAGTGGCGATCAAAGCAAGAGGAGTTGAGCCAAACTTGGTTGTTCACTCGGATCGTGGAACCCAGTATCGTTCCAATAGCTATGTGGCCTTTCTTGAGAAAAACCACATAACCCGAAGCATGAGTCGCAAGGGAAACTGTTGGGATAATGCGGTGATGGAGTCGTTTTATGCCAGACTGAAAGTCGAGTTGATCTACGCTA
>NZ_BAABWF010000028.1:0-929 GCF_040366405.1 Arenicella sp. 4NH20-0111 | reverse complement strand
TAGCGTAGATCAACTCGACTTTCAGCCTGGCATAAAACGACTCCATCACCGCATTATCCCAACAGTTTCCCTTGCGACTCATGCTTCGGGTTATGTGGTTTTTCTGAAGAAAGGCCACATAGCTATTGGAACGATACTGGGTTCCACGATCCGAGTGAACAACCAAGTTTGGCTCAACGCCTCTTGCATTGATCGCCACTTGCATCGCTTGCGTAACCAATTCATCAGTCATGCTTGTGCTCAAACTCCACCCAATAATCTTTCGCGAATATAAGTCCATGACTGTCGCCAAATAAAGCCATTTCTTTTTAATTAAAGGGGGCATAATTAAAGGGGTCAGTAATTAAAGGGGTCAGTAATTAAAGGGGTCAGTAATTAAAGGGGTCAGTAATTAAAGGGGTCAGTAATTAAAGGGGTCAGTAATTAAAGGGGTCAGTAATTAAAGGGGTCAGAGCCGAATTAAAAGTATAATTAAAGGGGTCAGAGCCGAATTAAAAGTACACATAGCGCAGTTAACGCCCAAGGTATGGGCGCGCGCGGAGTGCGCGTCCAGCCCGCAGGGCGAAATACCCTTTCTTGTTAGGTTTCTTTACGAAGTAGCAATTTTGCATATTTGGCACATTGATTTTGATTCAGTAACCTCACCAATTCTGATGGTTTCCCAAAAAAATGAAACTATCTCTTTTACTTCTTCTGATACATCGCTTTTGTTGACGGTAAGATCCTTGCACCTGTCGCAAGGAGCAATTCTAAATTCTTCTCCATTCAAAGAGAAAGATTCATATTGCTCAAATGTGATTTGATGCTTCTCTGCGAGTTTACGTACATCATCGAGAAACCGATCAAACCTAGGCTTTTCGGGGCCACCATCATCGTCTTGATAATGAAGCAGTATTTGCATTGCATGTGTGCTAAGCATTTAGTAAACC
>NZ_BAABWF010000027.1:0-1008 GCF_040366405.1 Arenicella sp. 4NH20-0111 | reverse complement strand
TATTGCTTGGCTTGCCACAAGAAATAGAAGTCATTTCCGCGGGCCTCGCTTTTGTCTTTCAGTGTTTTATTGTAATCCATAACAGCTCCAGCAACAGCAGACCCGCCACCTATAGCGGCAACAATTTGTCCTATGTTCGGCGGTAACATCCCAGCATAAAGCCCTATAGAGACCGCGCCAGAACCAAAAAGGACCTTTTCTTTCAGTGATTCCTTTGTCTTCACTTTCCAGTCTTTGATCTTTTTATCAATTAAGTTAACTTCAGGAAGTATTTGATCGCGGAAGGCTTCTGCGACTTCAGCCTCAGACCATTTATTGGTCGATTTCAATAGAGCATGAACTTTATCTCTGTAAACCGAGAATGCCTCTTCTTCACTTTCTCTGAGCGAAACTATCGTTGATAAATCTTTGGCATAAACGGAGGGTAAGGAATGACTCATTCCATTGTTAAAAGCAGAAGAACTTGCAGCGTAGGCTTCGCTGTTTAACTTGGAGGCAATCTTCATCTGGGTCGCGTTGTCACATAGGTATGAGGTGCCATAAAATGCCGAATGCCACTCCTGATTTGATAAGTCTCTGATTATTGGAGAGATAATCAACGACAGCATACCCTCGGATAATACCTCTGCTTTAGAGAATTTATACGGAAGTTTTTTATCCATGAGCAATGTGATGGATTCTGGCAAATCACCAAATAGATGAAGATACCTTACGCCATGATCGATTAAACCCTCAGGACCTTCTATTTTAAGAAACGGCCCAGCGCCTTCGCCTACATCAAAAGAAATAGAACACTTTTCCGCCAGCTGCTCCTCAAGTAAATCGTACAATCGATTTTCTTTTCTCTCAATTTCAGCGGACAGTGGCTTTGCTAGAGAGTCGCTATGGTGTTGGCATAGCGACACCATATTTTGGGCATATTTAATAATGCCTTTTTCTATCAAGGGTTTTAGATACAAATAATTGTGTATGCCATATATCAATTCCTGCCTTGATGCATCGTTTAAG
>NZ_BAABWF010000026.1:0-1033 GCF_040366405.1 Arenicella sp. 4NH20-0111 | reverse complement strand
ACTCGATGAGTTGACCTATCCAACCATTCAGGGTACGACGCAGTGCCTGTCCTCAGTCTAGGTTCGTAGATCAACATAATGCGCACGCGCTTTATGCTGCTATCCTAACGCCGTCGGGGGTTGCACTGCCTACCGTTGCTTGATCGAGCACATCCGCTCTTTATTCTGTCACTATTTTTTCGTTTGGCTAAAGTGGTTGTTCGTGTCAGTGTCGTTATCGAGGTACGCGTACCAATCTCTCTTTTGGGTTGATCGGTGGCAATGCGACGTGCTTGGCTATGTGCCAGATATACGCGCTCATCTCTCGGGCGATGGCCGTGACCACCACGTTGCGATGTTTACCTCTGTGCATCAATCGCTGATAGCGTTTGCATAGTCTAAGCTGGGCGTTCCAAGCGATCTCACTAATTTCGGGCGATACACCTTCCTGTCGTTTTTGTATCTCGGTGGACATTCTAGCGGGGTAGCGATAGGCGTGTGCGCCTTCGACTAATAATCGCCGCGCCCGCGAGTTACCGCACTTAGTAATCGGGCCAAGCCGACGTGTATCGCCAGAAGAATGTTCACTGGGAACTAAGCCTAAATAACTCATGAGTTTTCTCGGGTGATCAAAACGAGTTAAGTCGCCGAGTTCGGCAACCATGCCCGCGGCCACTATCAACTTGATGCCGCGCATGGCTTGCAGTGCTTTGACGACGGGATAAAATCGCCAATTTAAAACCTGATGTTTTAGCTCGTTATCTAATCGTTCGAGTCGCGAGAAGCGCTCGTTCAATGTGGTGATGCATTCTTGGAGTACAATCTGTTGCGCTGGGTGCGGGAGTATCAGTTCAGTGAGCCAGCGACGATGCTTCGGTCCCCAACTGGCTGAGCCACTATAATTTATATCATTGCGCAGTAAGAACAACTTCATTCGTTGCTTGGCTTTTTTAAGATCGTGCATCGCGGTTTCGCGAATGCGTGATAGGTCACGCACCGCTTCGTCTTCTGGTTCAGGAACGTAAATTGGATGAAGGTCCGCATTTTTGAGTAA
>NZ_BAABWF010000025.1:0-1052 GCF_040366405.1 Arenicella sp. 4NH20-0111 | reverse complement strand
AACGCCGCAAGCGGCTCGGACGCGTCTTTGACGCGCCCGTTTTAAAGGCGTTATACGCATGAAGGATAAAGACTCTCAATTTGCTCAAGAGAATGGGTATGTGTCGTTTATGAACAATACTCGCTGGCGATCTCTTGCAGAGATCCTCTCATCTCAAAAAGAGTTCGAGCCAATGGTCAGATTAAAGTATCTGAGAGATACAGAGCCGATGCCGGGCTTTTCGTTCCTTGACTGGGAATGGATAAAGCATGGGAATCCTGCGTGCATAGAATGGATGGATATTGATCCTATAAAGAGAGAGCGGCAGGGCAAATTAATTCCAGACAAGGAAACAGACTTAAGAAAGTATATTAAAGCTAGTCTTAACAAGGCTAAGATTAAATACTCTATTGAAGATAGAAAATTTAGGGTTTGGGGCTATGCAAAAATTCAACCAGATTTCGTATAACAAGTTGCCCAACTTCACTCCGCCAGCAAGCTGGCTCCGTGGGACGCCGCATAAAGTGCGGCGCCCCTTGGCAAGGCGTTATACGTATTTGGACCAATGAGTACATCAAAGATAATCTTTTCAGTTATCGGCGGCTTCCTTTTAACTTGGGTCCTCGTACTTGGATTTACTTTCCTAACGTTTTCATCGTTAGACCATAATGGAGACCTGAAAGAGATCGGTCTTGATAAGCCACGTGACGTTGAAGCCCGCTATTACCCTTTGGCAGATAGAGTAGTGCACTACAAATTTAGTGCCGATCGAAAGGAAGTTAGAACAATTATAGGAACACTTGAGCTTGATGAAAAAGCTCCAGAAGGATTAAAGCAGATAGCAAAGCCGATGTTTTTTTACCCCCCATCTGGTAATAAAGAAACCTATTATGGTAATGCTGGCTATGCCAGCCTATACCTATATTATTATCCGGAAAAACAACTCGCGTATTATGTCCATCATGATTCATGAACGTATAACAAGAACAAACACAAAAGCGCTTTCAGTGCCCGGACGTCCGCTACGCGGCCGCCCGTGTTATTGGCGTTATGTTTCCAAGTTACCCATGATA
>NZ_BAABWF010000024.1:0-1052 GCF_040366405.1 Arenicella sp. 4NH20-0111 | reverse complement strand
AAATATAACGCCTTTGCAATGGGCGACGCACGAAGTGCGGCGTCCAGCGCAGCCAGCTTGCTGGCGAAGTGAATTTTGCAAACTTGTTATGTTTTATTCTATTCACTGAGTTTTATAGCATCCGTTGTTACCAATAATACCTTGCCCTTTTCGAAGAGAAAACCTGACGTGTAATCTCTGTACACACCTGGTGAGAGTGTTCTCGATATCGCCAACATAAACGAATTGTTTTTACGTCCATGATCTTTCGGGAGAAACTGTATGATGCCATTGAATTTTTCACCAGCATATTCAAATTTGTATTGGCTGTGCATTGGTAATTCAAAAATCCAATCTAAAGACTTAGATGCAATTAGAGCAACTTCTGTATCTACCGCCTCTTGTAAGAATAAAGTCCTCTCGAGCATCAGAACCTAGTAAACATAACGCCAAAAGAACCCGCGCCTACGGCGTCGGGTTACTTGCCTTGTTAGGCAATTTAAGGACATAAAATGCAGAGATAACATTTCTAGCCATCTCGAGTTCTTTTGAGTCTGTTCCATTACTCAATATTGTCAACGGGACTAGCACTTGTGAATGAGGTACAAGACCAGTAGTGACACTTGAATACTCTCCCGGAGGGATAGTAGCCACATCTTGATATTTTTTATCATTGAACCCTGCAAGTACCGCCTTTCCCAATGTTGTATCTAGGCTATATAAATTTATCTCACCCTCGACTGAGCTAGAAACATACTGTTCCGCTGTTTTAGCAACTATATCGGCAACAGTATCTAAGGAAAATCTCTGCTGTTTAATATTTTCGATAAACGTCATTTTAAAGCTCATTGGGTCATTTGGGTTCATTGAATAGAACTTGATTGTTCTCCCATCAGCACTTTTTATAGGTTTCCATGTTTTAGGCGTCGGAATATAGATACCTATGCCGGAACCAATACTAAGCGTGTGCAGACTGAAGTCTTCCTCACTTGCTGGTTCATCTGCTAGTACGATACTTCCTAAAACAAATAGAGCTAGTACGAGTAATTTCTTCACGTGTTCTCCTTTTTATG
>NZ_BAABWF010000023.1:0-1161 GCF_040366405.1 Arenicella sp. 4NH20-0111 | reverse complement strand
GTTTAACAAGTAAAGGCAGTCGGAAAACCAAAAGCTTCGCTTCGCTACACTTTAGTTTTCCGCTGCTTTAGGCGTTATGCATATTTAGAGATATGAATAAATTTGGTAGAGCCTTTCTGGAGAGTTTTTCTGAAGAACAAAGAGAGATAAAACTTGAAGAACTGAAAAGCATTTTAGAAGGCAGGCTACTCAAAGCTTTATCTCATAAAGATTTCTTTGATGAGACATATAGAATTATCGATGGCTTAAAAAGTGTCGGTCATGATTTATGGAGCTGGGGGTATGATGGAAGTAGTAAAGAGCTTTGGGGCGGTGATTACATGAAGCCAAGTGAGATGGGACAACTCAAAATAGAGTTTATTTTTCCCGGACAAGTTAATGTTTTTTTGGGTGAAAAAGGGGGAAGAAGAGTAAATGCATAACAAGATCAAAAACGAAAATGCCGCAAGCTGCACGGACGCGCAAAAAGATGCGCGCCCGTTTTAAAGGCGTTAGAGTTACAATATGAATAACATTAAGCCAAAGATGGCAGTTTCAAATATAAATGACTTCTTCATATTTATAGCTATAGGTGTCATACAGGTTGCAATTCTTTTCCTTTTGCCTAGCTACGGCATTTACTTATTAACAAAAAGTGCAATAGCAGCTTTTGCTGTAGGTATCGTTCTGTATTCTGTTTTCATGTCATTCTGTGCTTTATCTATTACACTTTCTGAAAATGGTATTAAGCTAAATCGTAAATTCGGCTCACCTAAAAATATTTCATGGTCGAATGTTCAAGGCTACAAAGAAGTTTCGCCAAAAGAAGTAATTATATTTGGCTGGTTATGGCCAATATTTCCTCCTCGTGAAAGTACACCATGCATGTCATGTTATGGCCATTTTCGTATTTCATATGATGGTGGTTATTTTTATTATCCACCTAATGATAAAGAAAACTTCATACAGCTTATGATCGAGTATGGTGCTAAAGAACTCTAACAGGTTTGCAAAATTTGCTTCGTTCGTTTCACTCACTGCGCGGGACGTCGCGAAAACGCGCCGCCCCTTGCAAAGGCGTTATATGCCCAAGTTACCCATGATTAGTAGACACCCTATATAGTTATATAAACCCTATATGGAGGTGCTCAAATGGCACGAAAAAAACATCAACATTACACT
>NZ_BAABWF010000022.1:0-1654 GCF_040366405.1 Arenicella sp. 4NH20-0111 | reverse complement strand
GCGAACACGGGCGCGCAATTTTGCGCGTCCGAGCGAACGCAGTGAGTGAAAAGTGTTTTGCCTTGTTAGGTTTACACTTCACGATAAGTTGTTTTTTGATCGAAGTTCTTTTACTTCACTAACCGATAGTTTAGTTTTTTCTGCGATTATTTCGTCATCTAAAACATCTAATAGATTAGTAGCTATTTCCTGGGGGGTCAGCTCACTATCATTATTGTGGCTGTCCTCGCTACTTTTACGACTGAAAACGCTGAAGAAAAGCGCAAGTACGATTAGAACAATAGATGCACCAACAATGACAATAACATTCTCAGAAGTATAGCTAAAAAGTACTGCTAAAAGACCAGCGCCGACTACAAGGAAAAATAAAAATCTAGACCAAATAATGGATTTAAATTTAATAGTCAATTCCTCAAATATAATTGCAATAAAAACGATGCCTATTATTGAAAGTAATAATTCCATGCTTGTTAAACCTAACGCCTCTCAAACGGGCGCGTTGTAAACGCGTCCGAGCCGAAGGCGGTAGTTTTGGGACTTGTTAGTAGTTTTACTTGCATACTATTTTTTGAATCCAAGTTCTTTTTTGTCTGAATGATTTGTGATGGCTAAAACACTTCCGAGAGGAATGTTTACTTCCCATTCTCTCTGCTCTTTCTGATGGATAACATTGGCAAATATGAAATTTCCGTTCTGTTCCCAATGGTCACATTCTAACCAAATTTGAGTTCCAATTTTCTCTACATAACCATCCAAAATATCTATCAAGTTTGGATGGCTATCCGGATACAAGACTATCGCGTAATAATTCGGGGTTCTATTCATACTACTAACGCCCTTAAAACGGGCGCGCGAATAGCGCGTCCGTGCCAGCAACGCTGGCAAAACCGTTTTTGAGCTTGTATGGTGTTTTCACTACTATTTCCAACTATTAAACTCAAATCCTTCGAAGCCCTTTTGTGGAAAAGTATTTTCCAAGGTTTTGATCAAGTCTGCGGCTTGATCGAAATTCAGATAACAACCATATGAACCTTCAAGGTCTGGCCTCGGTACTTCAAACCAATACAGATCTTCTTCGCAGTAATACATTGCCTGCAAGGTTGTACCATTAGTATCGATTAAGCCAAAGTACTCTTTGTCTTCTTTAACAAAAGGAAAGATCCTTGAATAAACATCCGCCAGTTCTATTGGAATTGGCGATGTAGCGGAGACTTCGTTTCCCAATCTTTGTATTGAGTAAAATGCTTGCATAGCTCTATACACCTAACGCCCTTAAAACGGGCGCGCAGATTCTGCGCGTCCGAATGAACGCAGTGAATGTAAGTTTTTAACCTTGTTAGGTGTTTTTAAAAATTTCTTCATTCAGCTCTTTTACTGTTTCTATTTCAGTCCAATGGGTTTTGCTTTTGTGTGAAACCCATTCATCATAATTGCCTTTAAAATCACTTTCTACTGCAAGCCTTAGACCTTTAGGAGCTAGCTCTTCGAGAGGGTGGTCTAAATTAAAATCTTCTATCTCGTCTTTAGATAAAAAGGAAACTCCACACGCATAACAGTGCCCAAATAAGCGTTTATCTGATAATGAGCTATAAACAGGAACCTCACCACATGCTAACGGGCACTCATCTGTTATAAAGTAAGTTACCGACATACA
>NZ_BAABWF010000021.1:0-2019 GCF_040366405.1 Arenicella sp. 4NH20-0111 | reverse complement strand
CACGAGTAGATATATGAGTACTTTAGAAGATCAAATTAGTACAACACTTCTACCCGGAATGCATATACCTAAGGAGTTATCATTGCTCTTTAACTGGATTGAAGAAAATCAATATCATATTGATAGGGATGATAGGCGTATTGGTTTTTTATACCCTCTTGAGAAGTTAAGAGAGGAATGGGGTGAAGATGAGAGACAAGGCGGAACAGTCATCGAATTCTTCGCTGAAGGTAATGTAAATATGCATTATTGGTTTGGCCATGAAAGGCCTGATGTAATAGATCGGTTATGCGTTTTTGCTAAAACCGGTGCTGAAGGTTCAATGGCGGCTTTCTGGTTAGACGACAATGGAAAGCAAAAAATTGTACATATGGGGTCCGGCTCTGGGTCTACGCTTGTATGTGTGCTATCTGAAAATCCAATTGACTTTTTAAGGTTGTTAGCTATCGGTTATGATGAAATTTGTTGGAATGATCACTTTGATGAAACCCCAAATGAATCAGCCGAAGCTGCAGGTATGCTTGTTCACCCTAATGTGAGATATCAGAACTGGGTTGAATCAACCTTTAAGGTCACTATTCCCGAAAAAGCTAACGCAATTGTTCTACACCCATCTGAAATGGGCGATGTGCAATCTGAAGACGAATTCTGTCAATGGGTCGAAACGAATGCATAACAAGTTGCCCAACTTCACTCCGCCAGCAAGCTGGCTCCGCGGGCAACACTGTGCGCCCCTTGGCAAGGCGTTATGTTTACTGACTAGTTATGAAGGAATATCACTGTTTCAGATGTAAAGAAGTTATGCCTTTTTTAGAAGAGCATGACTGGGAGATAATTTCTCCACTCCTAAAGGACTCGATTCGTAAAATCAAAGATTATCGTGCTGAACATCAATGCGATCTAGCTACTGCACAATTAAACTACAATGCAGAAGCTTCGCTCGAATTTGAAAGAATTACTGGCTATAAAGGCGTTTATATTGGATCACTATTTCATCATCGTCTAAAAGATATGGGGCCAGAATGTGTGGCCTGCGGCCACCTATTTAGAACTAATAGGGCTAGTTTTTGTGCAAACTGTGGAGGTATCGTTGGTAAAGAAACATAACAAGTTCGCCAAGTTTGCTGCGTTCGTTTCACTCACTGCGCGGGACGCGTTTTCAACGCGCCTCTTGCAAAAGCGTTAGGTATACGATAGTTATTTAGGAGGAAATTATGAGAATTAGCAAAATATCAGCTAATGATGAAGATGGAAATCATTATGACGTGACCGTTGATTACTTTGATTTAGAGGAAAATCTTACGTTGACCCTTTCAATAGAGAGCGAAGAGAAACTAACGACGGTAGACATTCTATTCCATGAACCAGATGGTTCAATAAAAATTGCGAATCTGAGTTTGTCCATAACTGGATTTGCAGGTTGTTTGGCAGCATCAGGGGCAGGCCATCTTGTACAAGTGATTTTAGAATGTCGAAAGAAAGGATTTAAAACAAAAAGAGCATTAATTAGGTGCCTTAAGAAGAAAGGGTTTTCTATTAATGCAGCATTAGCTGGCATAGCTGTAGCGTGCTTGGCAAACCTTTAAATGAACCATACAAGTTCGCAAAGTTCACTTCGTTCGTTTCACTCACTGCGCGGGACGCGTTTACAACGCGCCCCTTGCAAAGGCGTTAGATAGGCGAAGAGATAAAATATGAAATACGAGCATCTATTTTATTTTGAAGTAAAGGATGGAAAACCCTACATTTGTATCGATCGAGTTTTTGAAGGCGGGCGTAGAGATTTCATGACTCACCAGGAGCTACCTCACACAGAAGGAGACGAAGAAGGGTTTGATTTAATGGAAGAACTCGCTAGTTGGCTTGGAGGTTCAATGCTCATTGATTGCCCTGAATTTAGGGAACATATTGGTATTAATGAATAAGCAATCTAACAAGAAGCAAAACGGCTACGCCTCGGACGCGCGAAAAGCAGCGCGCTCGTTTTAAGGGCGTTATACCACCAAGTTACCCATGATT
>NZ_BAABWF010000020.1:0-2541 GCF_040366405.1 Arenicella sp. 4NH20-0111 | reverse complement strand
GCGTGGTAATTGTTGGGATAACGCGGTGGCGGAGAGTTTTTTCTCGAATTTAAAGAAGGAAAAGATACGGCGCAAAATCCACAAAACGCGTGACGATGCACGCGCTGATGTGTTTAACTATATCGAGATGTTCTACAACCCAAAGCGACGACATATTCACAATGATCGAGTATCGCCAACGGTCTATGAACAACGATATTTTATGAAGCAGGAAAGTGTTTAGGAAACTCAGGCCCTACCACTATTTCCTAAACAATTTGATAGAAAATTCATTAAACACCAATTAATTGTAAAAAACAGTGTACAGTGACTTTTACAGGTATGAGATAAATATGATGGTGAATTTAAATTTAGCGTTCACGCAATGGCGGTTAAGGGTTCTACGTTCAATTGATTCATTATCAATTGTCACTTATTGCCCAAACTCGAAGGTGTGTATCATCTGCCCAAGTTTGGATTTTTACATTTTATATCAGCGACCTCAGCAGCTGATCTTAGAGATCTAAACTTTCTTCGGTTCGTTCAATGTTCACGACAATTTTACCAGTGTGCTTTCCCTCACCAAAATACTGAACTAACCAAGGTATATCACTCATTCTATATGGGCCTTCAATGTTCGGTACAATTTTTCCTAGCTCATAGAGGTTCTCAATGTAGGTTAAATCTTTATTCGCCCTTAAGTTAACGACCTCGACCGTATGGCCATAAAACTTAGAAATCCAACGCTTAAGTAGAACTATCACTAAGAGACGATTTAAATCTCCTCCAACAGATATGTATCTACCACCTCTAGACAATGATCGAATAATCCTGAATATTGAACGATTAGTTTTTGCATCCAATATCAAATCATACTTTTGCCCGTTCTGTGTAAAATCTTGCTGCCTAAAATCAATGACGTGATCGAAGCCCATCGATGTCATCTTGTTTAGTTTCACACCCGTATCAACGCCCGTAACCTCTGCATCAAAGCTCTTAGCTATATAAAGAGCATAGGATCCGACCCCTCCACCAGCACCATTAATTAATACTCTCTGTTTCTTTTGTAGGCAACCTAAATCAATAAGGCCTTGAACAGCAAGCATCGAAGCATGAGGTATTGAAGCAGCGATATCAAAACTAATGCTCTTAGGTTTCAACTCCACACAACTTTCGCTGATGCATATATACTCAGCAAAACTTCCAAACCCATGATCAGAAATGTCGCCGTACACCGCATCTCCTATCTTAAATTTTTCCGATGTCGCGCCCAACGCTTCAACGACACCGGACAACTCCATCCCAGGTATCTTTGTTTTCGGCGAAACTATGCCAAACATTAGGCGATAAACATATGGCTTGCCACGCATTAGACTCCAATCATAGTCATTGATCGCGGTAGCAACGACACGAATCAATACTTCTCCTTCCGCCGGCGTCGGCTTTTCGACATCTTCGAGCCTCAGTGATTCAGGCCCGCCATACTTACTTAGTACAATTGCTTTCATTTTCGTAATCTAGAGTTAACAACATAGAGAGTATTCCTGAAACTAAAATCAGTAATTCCTTAGTCGTAAAATGTGACAGTTGAACTCTCCACATTTACATATGAATCGGACGTCTTTTTATCTGTGCTACCCACAGGCCAGTATTAGTAGAACCATAGAAAACACAACTTAAAAGCAGCACAACCACTGCAATAGCACGAACCAACTTTTTATTAAACATTTACAAATTTACCCAAATATTCAAAACCCAAGATTTCTGACAAAGTTAAAGTCCTAGTGAGTCCGCAAGCCACTAAACGGAAATGGCTTGGAGAAATTAAAGGTATCGCTCTCGGAATCCAAACCGGAGCTTACACGAGTCCCACTTCACTGCTGTTGGTACGCTCGGCTGATCTTTTTATGCTTCGAATAAGGCTAGCCGATAAGCCTTGGTATGATCACCTGAAGGTCTGCCTCACACCTTCAGCAAGACCCCACTTTCATTCCCAATTAAGTGTTGAAACGGACTAGACAAAAGGCTCAGCGTGCCATAGCGGCGGAGAAATTGTAACCGGTAACATTTAGTTTTGCAATTCATCATAAATCTAGGTCCTATAGGATTTAATAAAAAGTCTGCGATTTTGAAATTCCGTGATCTAACCCGACGATATTCACATATAAATACCTATCACCAGAAAGCATGTTTAACTAAAACCCCATCTTTTCAGCTTCATAAAAGACACACGGCTTTTCGCTCAGGCAAAACTCCTGCATCTAAGTTTGAATAAATAGTATCGGTAGTATCGGTAGTATCGGTAGTATCGGTAGTATCGTAAAGATCCTAAGTTGTTTGAGAACATTTAAAATACGTTTCTACGCAGATTTATACTCTAGTATCAACAATACAAATACCGAACAGACTGCCCTAATTCTAAGCAATTCATGTGAAGCGATTCTCTGTCAATAGGCATAGGGGTTTCTCCCGTCTCGCAAAATTAACACAACTTAGTAAGATCACCTCTAACTTCGTTAGTCGAGGGTGATGGTTAGGACTGATTACCACCAACACACCTGT
>NZ_BAABWF010000019.1:0-2822 GCF_040366405.1 Arenicella sp. 4NH20-0111 | reverse complement strand
ATATTTAACGCCAATAACACGGGCGCGGGCGTAGCACGCGTCCGAGCGCTGAAAGCGCTTTTGTGTTTGTTCTTGTTAGGTGTTTTATATCCATTCTTTGCAATCAAGACAAATAAGGTTTTCATTCTCAATATGACCTAAATGAATTATTTCATTTAGGTCATCGAATACATCGCCTTTCTCTAATTCTCCTGAAGAATTGCTGACATCTAGAGTTAAATTACCGCAGCGATGACATTTATCAGTTCGATGATATTTCCCTAAAAGCCCCGCGAATTCATAACGGGCTAATTCAACCCCATGCTTGTTTAGAACAGCCGTCAAATCTTCAAGCATATTGTTTTGCTCTACTTCACCGAAGACTTCCTTTTCACCACGACGATGAAAGACAATTTTTCCAAAAAATAGATCCATGATTTAGTACACCTAACGCCCGCGTAATAGGCGCGAGCTCGCGAGCGTCCTAATTGACGCGCTTGTTAAATTCGTGGCCAGCATAAAACTGAACTTTTAAACAGCGTTTTTCAGCTGCGCTGGGGAACTCTCTGCAATATTTAGATGATTCCCCCCAAGGAGCCGGAACAACGGCAACGCCATGCGGCAGACCAATAAAATAGTTATCTTTGTAACGAACAATACTGGTTGGATTTAAGTTTATATGCCAGAAAGCATCCCAATATAGAATTTCTGGGGTCATATATGGCCCTAAGCTTATTATGCTTTTTGAGCCAACTATTATTATTCGCTGAAAATCTGGCCTAGTTTTATCCAGATATACTAGATCAGGGGCGTCTGGCAACTTAGTAATCAATTTAGGTTTAGATGGATTCTCGATATTCTCAATAACACTTATTGAACCGGATGCCATACTCAAATGGGCTAAACCTTCTATGACATAAAGCTTTCCGTTTAATGGCAGTAAGTGAACAATATTTCCTTTCATCAGTTCCGTGCGTTTGCCAGCTACAATGACTTCCAATTTTCCGCCCCATTCGCCTCTGTTTGTGCCGACATACTCCACGTCGCCAACTCTTAGAGTTGTTTGATTGGTATTTTGCCACTCATTTGAGAGAGATAATTCTCCTTGAGTAATGACCACATGCTGGTGACTTTCAAAAAATTGCCGATCAGGAATTTTATTGAGATCAAATAAACTCAGCTTGTGAATCGACATAAATCGTTCAACATCAAAATCATCAGCCATTCCGGCCTGAGAAATTAGTATTAATATGAAAACTATGAAATTTCGCATAAAGAATTTAACGCCTTTGCAAGGGGCGCGTTGAAAACGCGTCCCGCGCAGTGAGTGAAACGAACGAAGTGTACTTGGCGAACTTGTTATGTTTTTTCAAATTGTTTGCCTTTTTTTACCGATAAAAAATGATACTAACTGTCCAATAAATTTAAAATTTTTTCATAATTAGTCTTCCAAAAGGAAAACCATTCTGAAAGCGAAAAGCCATAGCCATTCTCTTGTTTTAAAATTTTAGCGATTGCGTCTTCAATGGATATGGAGTGATCCTTACCTTGTACATTCTTGTAGATTCGTAGTGCCCAAATACCCCGATCTCGCTCAACGCTAATGGAGCATTCATGATTTTTAAATGAAATTGCATTAGTCATTTCATTTCCCCATTCACTGGATTTCTTAAAATTTCTAAGCTTTAAAAACTCACCTAAATTTACATCAATTTCTTTAAGAAAAGCCTTGTGCCGCACAAGTTGAATATCCAAGGGTGCTAAATCAGGAACAGACAATCAATGAACATAACGCCCAAATTTGCGGGCGGTTGAAGCGTAGCGCAAACCGCTCCGCAAGATTTGATTGTTAGGCCTAGCCTGATGCATAACAAGTTTTCTCTGGAAGCTCACCTTTCTCGAATGCTTTTAATAGCACCCTCTTTGCCTTTAACAGTATTTTACCATTTCCATCAAAAGCCATCGGGTAAACCACTGTGATTTCACCTGTATCCTTCCTTATTCGTAGTATCGAAGAAACAGTCCCGGCCTTGGTATTACGCGACCTAAATCTTGGGTCGATATCCCAAAGTGTAGAGGTTACTTCATAATCGGCGTGTACCTTTGACTGTGATATTCGAATTAAATGTATCAGCTGACCATCCAAACGCTTCCGGAAAGTTCTTACATTTCTCGACGCGTCATCAAAGAGCGGGCGATTCTCTCCGCATGGAATGCAAATCTTATCTTTTGCGGCATCGGTTCCTTCCAAAATTTCGGTGCGGCATTTCTCACAGATGATCACCATAACTCCAGAGGCCTAACGCCTTTGCAAGGGGCGCGTTGTAAACGCGTCCCGCGCAGTGAGTGAAATGAACGAAGTGTACTTGGCAAACTTGTTAGGCCACTGGAGTACGATTATGAAATGCGACATATAATCCCTTTAATAGGTCTGGAAATTTTAGCCAAAATGGTTCGGCCTTTTCAGCCGAAATTTCCCAGAATAAGTTTTCTGTAAAAGACACATCAATACATTTTTTAACCGAATCGTTTTCTTTTAAATAAGCGGAACGCAAAAATTCGAATATATCTGTATATGTGTTTGGGTCTTCACCTTTTGCCATATCCAAGTTGATTGTCTTGGCTAGACTTTCAAACCAACAATAGCATTGCTCATCATCAAGTACCCCCCAATATTCAATGTGTTCGAGATCAACCTTCTCTGTAACATAGGGAAACTTCTCTCGAAATTCGCTATACATTCTCAGAACTGTCATATCGTGTGCCTAACGCCTAAAGCAGCGGAAAACAAAAGTGTAGCGAAGCGAAGCTTTTGGTTTTCCGACTGCCTTTACTTGTTAAAT
>NZ_BAABWF010000018.1:0-2500 GCF_040366405.1 Arenicella sp. 4NH20-0111 | reverse complement strand
TCCGAATACCAAGAAGTGCAATCATGGCAGACAGACTGCGGGTGATAACGTCCGTAGTCGAGAGGGAAACAACCCAGACCGCCAGCTAAGGTCCCTAAACATAGCTCAGTGGGAAACGATGTGAGAAGGCCCAGACAGCCAGGAGGTTGGCTTAGAAGCAGCCACCCTTTAAAGAAAGCGTAATAGCTCACTGGTCGAGTCGGCTCGCGCGGAAGATGTACCGGGGCTCAAGCTATGTACCGAAGCTGCGGATGCTAATTTATTAGCATGGTAGAAGAGCGTTCTGTAAGCCGTTGAAGGTGATCTGGAAGGATTGCTGGAGGTATCAGAAGTGAGAATGCTGACATGAGTAACGATAATGCGGGTGAAAAACCCGCACACCGAAAACCCAAGGTTTCCTACGCAACGCTAATCGGCGTAGGGTTAGTCGGCCACTAAGGCGAGGCAGAAATGCGTAGTCGATGTGAAACAGGTTAATATTCCTGTACCGATGTATACTGCGATGGAATGACGGAGAAGGCTAATCTGGAAGGGTGTTGGTTTACCCTATCTAAGCATGTAGGCTGGAATCTTAGGCAAATCCGGGATTCTAAGGCTGAGATGTGATGGCGACGACGATTTATCGTTGGAGCAGATGATGCCAGGCTTCCAAGAAAAGTTTCTAAGCTTCAGGTATACACGACCGTACTCTAAACGGACACACGTGGGTGAGGCGAGAAGCCTAAGGTGCTTGAGAGAACCCAGGTGAAGGAACTCGGCAAAATGACACCGTAACTTCGGGAGAAGGTGTGCCTACTCCGGTGATGGGATTTACTCCCTAAGCTAGAGAGGTTGCAATAAATAGGTGGCTGCGACTGTTTATTAAAAACATAGCACTGTGCAAACTCGCAAGAGGACGTATACGGTGTGACGCCTGCCCGGTGCCGGAAGGTTAATTGATGGGGTTAGTCTTAGGACGAAGCTCTTGATCGAAGCCCCGGTGAACGGCGGCCGTAACTATAACGGTCCTAAGGTAGCGAAATTCCTTGTCGGGTAAGTTCCGACCTGCACGAATGGCGTAACGATGGCCACACTGTCTCCACCTGGGACTCAGTGAAATTGAATTTGCTGTGAAGATGCAGTGTACCCGCGGTTAGACGGAAAGACCCCGTGCACCTTTACTACAGCTTTACATTGGACTTTGAACCTATTTGTGTAGGATAGGTGGGAGGCTTTGAAGCGTTGACGCTAGTCTGCGTGGAGCCATCCTTGAAATACCACCCTGGTATGTTTGGAGTCCTAACCCAGGTCCATTATCTGGATCGGGGACAATGTATGGTGGGTAGTTTGACTGGGGCGGTCTCCTCCCAAATAGTAACGGAGGAGCGCAATGGTACTCTAAATACGGTCGGAAATCGTATGGTTAGTGCAAAGGCATAAGAGTGCTTGACTGCGAGACAGACACGTCGAGCAGGTACGAAAGTAGGTCTTAGTGATCCGGTGGTTCTGTATGGAAGGGCCATCGCTCAACGGATAAAAGGTACGCCGGGGATAACAGGCTGATACCCCCCAAGAGTTCACATCGACGGGGGTGTTTGGCACCTCGATGTCGGCTCATCTCATCCTGGGGCTGTAGCCGGTCCCAAGGGTATGGCTGTTCGCCATTTAAAGAGGTACGCGAGCTGGGTTTAGAACGTCGTGAGACAGTTTGGTCCCTATCTGCCGTGGGCGCCTGAGACTTGAGGGAAGCTGCTCCTAGTACGAGAGGACCGGAGTGGACGTACCCCTGGTGTTCCTATTGTCTCGCCAGAGGCATTGTAGGGTAGCTATGTACGGACGGGATAACCGCTGAAAGCATCTAAGCGGGAAGCCCCTCCCAAGATAAGGTCTCACTGAATACTTGATATTCCTAAAGGGTCGTCGAAGACTACGACGTTGATAGGCAAGGTGTGGAAGCGTTGAGAGGCGTTAAGCTAACTTGTACTAATTGCCCGTGAGGCTTGACCATATAACACCCAAAGGGTTTGGTTACGAATCTCGATTCGTGCTGAAAACTTAAGTTATATAGTTCAAGCAATTTAATGTGATATTAATAGCGAACGAACTTTACTAAGTTTCCAATAGAACATCTATTTGAATACTGGTTAATGAATTTCGAATTGATATGCCACATACCTCCTCATAACTGCAGCTCGATGCTGTGGTGATGAAGGATTTAACAACTACTTAATTTTAGAACAAGCGATCAGATAAGAGGTCTCGCTCTTTATGACAACAGCCATTGCTGTTCGTTATTCAGCGCGACCTAGACAGCTTTTCTGGCGACCATAGCGATTGTGCACCACCTGATCCCATCTCGAACTCAGAAGTGAAACCAATTAGCGCCGATGATAGTGTGGGATTACCCATGTGAAAGTAGGACATTGCCAGATTTATATACTAAGCCCCTGTTTCTTATGAAACAGGGGCTTTTTTATTGCAACTTCATCGGAGCTACGCACTCCCTCTATCTGGTCCGATT
>NZ_BAABWF010000017.1:0-6950 GCF_040366405.1 Arenicella sp. 4NH20-0111 | reverse complement strand
AGACTCCCAAAGCGAAAGAAATAGATGCATTTGTCATGGCTAAATCCTTAAGCTACGTAACGCATTGCCAAGGGGCGCGTTGAAAACGTGTTCCGCGGAGCAGCTTGCTGCGGAGTAAACTTTGGCAACTTGTTATATTTTTTCATGTATTGAACCATATTGGCATACTAATAATTTTTGAGTGATTAGCTTTTTCTATAAATTTATCTATAACTTTAACCATCTCTTGATCTTCGGTTTGTTTGCGCGCTGATAGCGCGCTCTCAAGACTCAAGTGAATGTCGTCCGCATTTAGTTTCACAAAGGAGTTTTCCTTAATTTGTGATTGGCCATTCTTCGAAAAATCAAAGAAACCAAATATTTCAAGCTTACAAGACTGTGAGTATGTGAGATCAATGACATCAATCACATATCTACTATCAAGCTCCTTCGATTCGATGCAATTGACTGCTTCTTTAGTTTGTGGGAACAAAATACAACGATCTGACTGTAGCTTATTTTGTTGCATGATTTCTCAGTAAATATAACGCACGGCTAAACTGCCGGAACGGAGTTGATTGTTTTGCTCTAGCGTAGCGAATAAGCGCAAAACGAGCAACGCAGTGGAGGTCGGTTTGAGCCGCTTGTTAGTGTTCTTTTTGGGGACTACTTAAATGGCCAATTGAAACAAACGTATTTGTAAATTTAGAACCGCTTTTGATTTTATCAAGATTTTCGTAAAAGGACTTTTTTTCAAGGCCATTAACAGCGAGTTTAGCTACTTTATAATTGTTCACTAAATTACCAGATGTAAAGAAGATTGAATCAAGCAATTTAATTGACTCTATTTCTCCAGGCGCTATATCTATATTTACAATGAGATATGGTTCCCGATTGTCTACCTGTAACGCCACACCTTCATTAAACCAAATGGGGATTTCAGTGTAGTGCCTAAACCAACCCACCCGATGGTGTACTTCCGCGTGAACTAGTTCGTGAGCTACTACGTCAATATTACGGCCTTTGGAACCAATGACCACACATTGACCGAACGGACCCTGAATTGTGCGACCATACCGGTTCGAGCCAAATTTTTGAGATTGCTTTTCTGTTTCTGTGAACACAATTACCGGATTCGATGTCATTGGCCCATATATATCATTTATACGTTTTCTTGCATTGGCAACCAGATTGAACCATTTTGTATGTGCGCTTTTCAGGAGGTTTTTGTCAATGTAGATATTACTACCAATATGCACAAATCCTAGTAATTCAGAGTTTTTGCAAGCGATCATGTCTTTTTGTGTTGCGTAAGCTACACCTAAAGCGCAGACAAAAAAAATCAGAAGAGCATACTTAACTATTTTCATGAGATTGAACACTAACGCCTTTAAAACAGGCGCCGCGTCTTGTGCGGCGTCCGTGCCAGCTTACTGGCATATTCGTTTTTGAACTTGTATGGTTAATTTTGATGACATTTCATTTTTGGCCCGTACAAACTTTAAAGGAAATAACAATATAGGTGATGTTAAAAGAAACATAATAACTGCGATTAACCAATTGAATTGAATAAATACCAAAAAGTATAGAGTTAACAGAACAAGGCAAACTTGTACGAACAAATTTTGTTTGAAATTGAAATACATTGCTAATGCAGCTACTGAACAAAAAGTGAATTGCCTGATTTGCATTCCTAGGACTTGATCCGAAGGAACATCGAAGTCTATTGAAGTAACGAGGGGAACAAGGATTGCAAAAACTGCGAGCAAAAAACGTCCCTCACGACAAACTTGTTAGGGGCTTAGTTTCGAAAGCCTGCCGCCAATTCAGACAACACCCATTGATAAACAATTAAAGATATAAAACAAAGAAAAAATATAAGTAAAACCGGTTTTATGCGATTGAATTTATTATTCCTCTTTTCTTCGTCAATTGTTGTTTCAACTTCCTTCCTAAGCGATTTTCTAATAATTTTATATGTACATATTAAATAAATTGGAAAGAATGCCAAAAAGAGAAATATTCCTAATATTGAATCACTACTGTTGAAAACATAGAAAGGAATTATCAACAGGACAGCTAGTATTGCTACAAATACCTTAATCGGTACCGGATCACCCGCACCCCACCTAAATGTTTTCATGGTCAGTACCTTTAGTAGCCCCTAACGCCCTTAAAACGGGCGCACATCTTTTCGCGTCCGTGCCAGCTCTGCTGGCATCTCCGTTTTTGAGCTTGTTAATTTTCACTTTTCCCACAGTACTTCAACAATTCTTGGATGCTCTTCAGACCTTAATTCTATTCTAGGAGAATTCTCTCCAGTTTTTTTCAAAACAAGATCAAGATGATGATCAAGGCAGCCTTCAAGCCTATAAAGAACATGCCTCTTATTCACCTTGATAACTTTGATAGGAAGGTCAGATAATTGTTTAGGGAGTGGATTTTTTTCAAGATCAAAATGTCTATGAGTTTTATTTTCTGAACCTAAACTAACGCTATAACTATAAAGCCTTTCATATCGCTCTACTGGCAAAGATCTTAAAAAATTTGCATTATCTGAGTTGGATCCACAGTCTGGGATATCACAAGCAACCGAGGCAAGAGCTAAAACTGTTGTAGCAAAAAGCTTGAAATTCATGAAGGTAAAATTAACGCCTAGCCAAGGGGCGCGTTGACAAACGCGTCCTGCGGAGCTGCTGCAAGCAGCGGAGTGAACTTTGACGCCTTGTTAGGTCTCTATTGTTTAACTGCATCAAGTACTTCAGAAAATGTTACGTTTTTATAGATTTTACCATCTTCTAATACAATGCCTAGGTTATAGAGATTTTTAATATTTGGAGTTTCAATAAATTCCGTTTTTAATACTCTACCTTCAGGCCTAACATGATGAATTTCTTGATTCTTCAATACTCTGACTAAAGAGAATTTTTCAGTAGGAAATTGCCTCTCTTGATTTAATTCTGGTTCATCATCTATTGGTTCGAAACCATAATCTTGACCATGTAAACAAATTATTTCTTTATTTCCAACATCTAATAAATAGGCATTACATCCAGTACCTAAGTCATCAAATACCAAAGAATTTCGGACTGTATACTTTTCAATAATGGCTTTGTTATTTTTCAGTAGTTCATCAAGATGTTCTTCGTAAGAAACACCGCGGAGCATCCGAAAGAAGCCCTCGTTACAGACAACAACTGAAGAAAGGAAAAGAGCAGCCAATACAACCATGCCAATATTTGGATGCAAAGTATCACCACCAAACTGGAAATAACACCACATTCCAAACGATATATAAACAAGCGCGAATAGAAGTCTCATTTTGTTTTGTAGACCTAACGCCTTGCCAAGGGGCGCCGCGTCGTATGCGGCGTCCCGCGGAGTGAGCACAGCGAACGGAGTGAACTTTGGGAGCTTGTTATGGTTTGATTTCTACGCATTTATTATTTTTACAAACAGCTTTGGCATTTCCACCCATGCAGTCGTTTACACAGCTGGGGGGAAACTTAGACATTAAAACTTTTATATCTTTCACTGCTTTGGAGTTAACAAATACTTCGCAACCTACACCACAGTAAGTACCGACATTTACACAGTCATAGCTAGTTTCACAGAAGTTCGCCAACCTAAATTGTTCTGCCATAAATTTCTGCTCACGCGGCAATTCAATATATGAAGTACCGGCTTCATCTGAAGTTTCTACAGGTGGTTGATAGAAATACATTACCCCAAATCCCATGAAAGAAAGGATCAAGAGAATAGAGAGAAAAGCCAAGACTTGGTTTAAATTAGTCATTTAATAACCATAACGCCAATAACACGGGCGCGGGCGTAGCACGCGTCCGAGCGCTGGAAGCGCATTTGTGTTTATTCTTGTTATACGTTTATGGGTCATGATGGACATAATACGCAAGTTCTCTATCCGGATAAAAATATAGATATAAGCTGGCGTAGCCAGCCTTAACAAAATAAGTTTCCTTCTCCCCTGATATTGGATAGAAAAACATTGGGTGTGCGATTTTCTTAGTGCCTTCAGGAACGTTTTCGAATAGCTTCATCGTTTCAATTATTGAATCAATATCTTGCCTGTTCGCACTAAATTTGTAGTGTAAAACACTGTCCGCAAATGGAAGCCATTGGACCTCTACTTTTCTTGCTTTTTGAAGGCCAATCTTTCTTAGATTTCCATTGTGTTCAAGCGACGTAAAAGAGAGAAAAAAGTACCAAACTACAACAAAACTGATTATTGATAGTGTTAGTACGCCAAATAACAGTGAGCCGCCAAGCTTCGCTATTGCCTTTGATGTGCGCACTAGTATGAACACGTATAACGCCCACCAAACGGGCGCGTTGAAAACGCGTCCGAACTGCCGTAAGCAGGGTTTTGGTTCTTGTTATGTGTTTTAACTTTTTGTTGTTTCATAAACTTGTTTTAGCGGCATTTGAACAACCTTATTTTCTTTTATGAAGATTTTAGAAATGTTCTCTATTACCGACTTTACAATCTTTGGTGTAACTGTCGAAAACTCTGAAAGAATGCAGAATGACAATTCACATATAGGCCTTGCCTTTTCAGCAGAGTTCCAAATTTTTAATGTGTGTTGAGGAAAGTCTTCTTCCCGAACAAGCCAAGCGTACTTCGTTTCATTGACTACAATATCTCTAGTTTTCTTTTTCAACGAGATCTACCTGTACACATAACGCCTTGCCAAGGGGCACCGCGTCGTATGCGGTGTCCCGCGGAGCCAGCTTGCTGGCGGAGTAAATTTGGGCAACTTGTTAGATTTCATATATAGAACTTAGCCCAAGTAAAAACTTTTTTAGTAACCACGCCACAACTACTAGAGCTGTGGGGAACGCCCAACCCAAAACAGAAACGAATGCATTAGCAGCGCCATTGATCTCTTGTGGCTCAAGTGCAGATTGAACCACAATTAGATAGCAATAGATGAGTAACCAGCCTAATAAAATTGCGATGATGGCCCTAAGAAAAGTTTTCTTGAAATTGTTAAATCTATTTCTATAAGTAAAAACAATCACAGGAGCAGCGATTGCCATAAAAAATATAATTTTTGGAATCATCTCAGACATGAGTAAATCTAACGCCTTTAAAACGGGCGCGCGTCTTTCTGCGCGTCCGTGCCAGCACCGCTGGCATTTTCGTTTTTAACCTTGTTATGTTGTAAAGGTGCCCAACTCTCATATGCTGACCCATCAAAAATAATAATATCTTTTGTTTGCTCAACAACATAGCCAACATGAACCTTCCAGTTCTTTGCTTTGTTTCGTGGCATTTTCACATAAGCCTTTATAAATCCATCGCGTTCTTCTGTTTGCAATGGTATGGAATAGGAACTGTAACCGTTTTTAGAACAACCTTTTTCTAAGACAGCATAAAAGAATTTGAGGCCATCAATCTCTTTAGGAATGGAGATATTGAAGAAATCTTTCTTATTCTTATTATCTATCTCAATTATGCCTTCAACTCTTTTTGATCCGTACGCCAAACTTTCGCAATTTGAACTAGCGGAGAACGGTAAAGAAACAAGCAAAAATATAATGACGAGCTGCTTCATACTAAGATCAAACATAACGCCCAGCAAACGGGCGCGTTGAAAACGCGTCCGAACTGCCGTAGGCAGAGTTTTGATTCTTGTTAGAGGCCATGTTTAGTTTTCCATTCTTGATTCCAGCCGTATATTTTTAGATGGTGAATTTGCTCTTTTTCATTTTCTTGGGATTCTAGTTTAGACTCGGTTAACTCCCAGCCTGCCCAAGATTCTGAATATAAATGAGTATGCGGACATTCGTTTTCTTCGAGCCCTTTCTCAATGTGTTTTAGCTCCTTCATTAAAAGACGAACACCTTCTAGATCTGCATGAACAAAAACTTGCCCTTCGTTGTCAGAAACAATACTTAATAAGTGTTCTTTGCTCATAGTGCCTCTAACGCCTTCAATATTGGCGCCGCTTTCCAGCGGCGTCCATGCGTGCCGTAGGCGCGCAAACATATTTGAACTTGTTACTGAGCATTACTTCCAAGATAGGTCAGGACGCCGATCATTCTCAACACAATCTTTTAAGTACAAATTGATAAGACTCTGGTATGCAATACCAGTGTCTTCAGACATATCTTTGAAATAAGAGATAACATCATCGGACATTCTGATTGTGACTTGACGCTTCAGCTTTGAAATATAAGGGTTTTTCCTTACCTTCATTTTTGATAGATCGTATTCTTTCTTCATAATTTAGGGCCTAAGTAAAATTTTCTTTCCTTAGCCGTAGCCTTACGAGCCGAAATTATTCTGATAGTTGAGCCATCATCTCGTTCGCAATGAACCACGATAAGTATTCTAGATTTTGAACTTTTCCCGAGCATTAGGAATCTGTCTTCTTCATCAGAATTCTCAGCATCAAAAAATTGCTGGGCATATTCATCGAAGAAAACCGAGCGAGCTTCCTCAAATGAAACCTTGTGCTTCTCAAGGTTTGAAGTCGCTTTTAAGTCATCCCATCCAAAATCAATCATACATACATTATATGTATAAATTTAGGGCTGGCAAATGAAATCTCAGTAACGCCGTGAACACGGGCGCACAAAGTGCGTCCGAGCGAAGCGGTGTTTTACCTTGTTATGTTTCGAACTAATCACAAGACTCAATTATCTCTTTTGGAATCTCAAGAATTTCATTTTTGTTAAATGAAAAGCCAGCCATGTATTTTTTGTAAACACCAAAGAAGACTTTCCGTTCTAAAAACAGAACTAGAGAATGATTTTCGTAGCCCATATCTTTATCGAAGTGGCACAGTCCGCCTTCAAATTCCTTACCTTCATACGTAAACCTATGACGGCTACCAAAGGGTAGCTTATAAATCCAATCCAGAGGCGATGCTGATATACGTTCTATCTCCGCCTCAACTGCTTCTTGATATTGATGATCTTTCCGTCTCATTGGGATTCAGTAAACA
>NZ_BAABWF010000016.1:0-57133 GCF_040366405.1 Arenicella sp. 4NH20-0111 | reverse complement strand
ACTTAACTCACTGGCATTTTTATACAATAAATATTTGGATAAACCTTTAGGAAATCTTTCAGAATTCAGACGTGTAAAACGTCAGCCTAAGCTACCCACAGTGTTGACTGAAGAGGAAGTAAAACGCCTTTTGTTGCTCACAGATCCGCAATATAAATTGCCGGTGGGGTTACTCTACGGGTCTGGGTTGAGGTTAATGGAGCTGGTTCGACTGAGGGTGAAAGACTTGGATCTTGATTTAAAACAAATCCAAATTTGGAATGGAAAAGGGTTTAAACATCGTTTGGTTACCTTGGCGCCCGAGCTGATTCCATCAATTAGAAAGAAAGTACGTTCAGTGGATGATTATCTTCAGCAAGACCTACTGCATGACGGCTTCGGCGGAGTCTGGATGCCAGACGCATTAGCTCGCAAGTACAGACATGCAAACCGACGGCTGTCTTGGCAATATCTATTTCCGTCTATTAAGTTAAGTGTTGACCCGCAAAGTGGCAAGATTCGCCGCCATCATATTGATGAAAGCGGTGTAAATAAGGCCATTCGCCGCGCAGCAAAAAAGGCAAACATTAGCAAGCAGGTCAGCTCACACACTCTAAGGCATTCGTTTGCTACCCATTTATTGCAAAGCGGTGCCGATATACGTACCGTTCAACAGCAACTGGGCCATAGCGACGTTAAGACCACCGAAATATACACCCATATTCTTAAACAGGGAGCAGATGGCGTTAAAAGCCCATTAAGTCGATTATTAGATTAGCCGCGGCTAATCAGAGCTTATTCATAAATAAAAAGGCCCCGATCAATGACTTGAACGGGGCCTGATTAGGGCAATGGCCAGTTTTCGGGCCATTATTTAGTCAGTCATTGAATGTCTAAACACGCTCAATGACAGTACTGATCCCTTGGCCTAGACCAATACACATGGTAGATATACCCCATTGCTGATCTCGGTCTTCCATTACGGTTAACAATGAACCGGAAATACGAGTACCAGAGCAACCAAAAGGGTGGCCTAGAGCAATAGCACCGCCGTGAACATTCACTTTGTCTTCCATGTCGTCCAAAAGATCAAGATCTTTTAGAACTGGTAGAGCTTGCGCTGCGAATGCTTCGTTCAATTCAACGTAATCAATATCATCAATATCCATGTCGAGCTGATCCAACGCCTTCTCTGTAGAAGGCACTGGGCCATAGCCCATGATTGATGGATCAACGCCCGCTAACGTGGTTGCGCGGATGACGCCTTTGGGGGTTAGGCCCAAATCAGCCGCTCGCTCAGCCGACATGATGATCATGCCGGAAGCGCCGTCGGTGATTTGCGATGATGAACCAGCGGTTACCGTGCCACCTTTAGGGTTAAACACTGGGCGCAACGCCGCTAGGCCTTCTGCCGTCGTGTCTTCGCGAATGGTCTCATCATGAACAACCATAAACGGTACGCCTTTTTCATCGTGCCCCATAACAGGAATGATCTCGTTAGCGAATTTACCAGCAGCACGAGCTTTAGCGGCTAACTGGTGAGAACGCGCCGCAAGTGCATCCATGTCTTCACGTTTGATGCCATGCATCATCGCAAGCATTTCTGCTGTCATGCCCATGCTGCCCGCGGCTTTTGCTGCGTACAAACCAAGCTCTGGGTTTGGGTCAACGCCTTCGTTCATGTTGATGTGGCCCATATGCTCCACACCGCCAACGATATAAACGTCACCAATTCCAGCCATAATGTTTGCCGCTGCCGTGTGCATGGCAGACATTGACGATCCACATAAACGATTAACCGTTTGCGCTGGTACCGTTTCCGGCAGGCCAGCCATAATGCCGGTAAAACGAGCCAGGTTAAAACCCTGCTCGTCACGCTGCATTACGCAACCCCAAATTAAATCATCAATTTCGTCTGCGTCTAACTCTTCGTTACGCGCCAATAAGCCTCGGATTACCGCCGCGCCTAATTCATCGGCGCGGGTGTGACGAAAACAACCGTTTTTAGAACGGCCCATTGCTGTGCGTGCAAAATCTACGATCACAGCGTCTCTTGGATTCAAACTCATAATACTTACCTTTCTAAATTCGTTAACGGTTACAGTGCGTAGTATTTGGCGCCATCGGCCGCCATCTTACGCTGTGTTTCAGTTGCGTCGTAAAGTGGCCCCAGTTCTTTAACTTGATCACTCAGCGAAACGAATTCGGCTGCACCCATTTGATCAATCCAACGGAAGATACCACCTCTAAAAGGAGGAAAACCCACACCGTAAACCAATGCCATATCAGCTTCAGCTGCTGAGCCAACTATGCCTTCTTCTAGGCAACGTGCTAATTCAGTCGCCATTGGCACCATCATGCGAGCGATGATTTCTTCAGGCGTAAATTCCTTACGTTCGGCCGTGATTGGCGCCAACAATTCGTAGGCCGCTTCATCAACGACTTTCTTTGGCTTACCGCGCTTGTCGGTTTCGTACTTATAAAAGCCCAAACCGTTTTTCTGTCCAAGACGATTCGCATCGTACATGGCATCGCCTGCCGTTTTATACGTTCCTTTCATTCGATCAGGAAAACCATCGGCCATGACTGCTTGACCGTGATGCCCTGTGTCCATACCCACAACGTCCATTAGGTACGCTGGGCCCATTGGCCAGCCAAAACGCTCCATCACTTTGTCTACTTGTTGGAAGTCTGCGCCGTCTCGAAGTAAGTCCATAAAACCAGCAAAGTATGGGAACAACACTCGGTTTACCAAAAAGCCTGGGCAGTCATTCACCACAATGGCTTTTTTGCCCATGGCGTTAGCGTAAGCAACCGTTCTGGCAATGGCCGTATCAGATGTTTTCTCACCACGAATTACTTCAACCAAAGGCATACGATGCACAGGGTTAAAAAAGTGCATACCGCAGAAATTTTCTGGTCGTTTTAATACTTCGGCTAAATGCGTAATAGAGATCGTAGAGGTATTTGACGCAATGACTGTGTCTTCAGTAACTTTATCTTCTAATTCAGCGAGTACCGCGTGCTTAACTTTCGGGTTTTCGACAACGGCTTCAACTACTACGTCTATGTCATCAAAATTATCGTAAGACAAAGTTGGGTCAATCCGCGCTAACGTCTCGCCCATTTTTTCTACCGTCATCTTCTTGCGCTTAACCGCTTTAGCAAGAAGTTTGTTTGCTTCAGACAAACCAAGATCTAAGCCATCTTGATTAATGTCTTTCATTTTAATCGGGGTGCCTTTAATCGCTGATTGATAAGCAATACCGCCGCCCATGATGCCAGCGCCCAATACAGCCGCTCGCTCAACCTTTTTGTCTGCTTTCTTTTCCCACGACTTGGCTTTTTTCCCAATCAGTTGATCAGACAAAAACAAGCCCACGAGGCTTTCGGCAACCGGCGTTTGCGCCAATTCAGCAAACGCATCCTGCTCGATGTCTAACGCGTCATCACGATACTTGCGCGCGGCGTGTTGCATCACTTCAATCGCCTTAACTGGAGCCGGATAGTGCGGGCCGGACATGCCTTTAACAAACGCTTTAGACGTTTCAAAAACCATCATCGACTCGGTTTCATTTAGCTTTAAAGGCTCGTCTTTTTGATCACGACGATCTTCGTAATCCATTTTTCCGTCGATGGCGTTTTGCAATACAGTTAACGCTGCATCGCGAAGGTCTTCAGGCGCAACAACACCGTCTACCACGCCCGCTTTCAATGCCGCGTCTGCGCGAACCTCTTTACCTGATGCAATCCAATCAATGGCTGTATCCGCTCCCGCGATGCGTGGTAAGCGAACGGTGCCGCCCCAACCGGGAATGATACCCAATTTGGTTTCAGGCAAGCCCACTTTTGCAACCGAACTCATCACGCGAAAGTCGCATGCCAAACAAAGCTCTAGACCACCACCCATGGCGTAACCGTTGATGGCAACGCAAGTTGGAAAGTCTAATGTCTCAAGCGTGTTGAAGCTGTCGTTGTTTTTTCCAAGGTGTGAGCCAACGTCAATGTCACCACCGTTGTCCCCAAACAATGGAACAAACTCAGTAATATCAGCACCCACAATAAACACAGGTTTCGCACTGGTGACCAGTAGGCCTTTTACGTCATCGGCGTCATCTAACAAAGCAACCGCTTCGGCTAGTTCAGAAACCGTCTTAGAATCAAATTTGTTGACCGACTCGCCTTGCAAGTCGAAATTCATTTCGGCGATGCCACCGTCAAGCATCTTTACCGAGATAGCGCTACCATTAAACATCTAGTTGGCCTCTTTGGTTATAGTGTTGTGTCAGGTGCTGACTGTATTACGCCCTTACTGGGAAATCAGCTCCTTAGTTAAAAATCGAACGAGCGCTCGATTTAATTACCGCATTATGCTTAGATTGGGGCAATAAAGCCAGCTTTCATCCATTCATGCCCTGAATAAAGGTGTATTCACCATGTTAATGATCAGTTTACTGCGAGTTACATGACAAATGGATTAAAACTGCCTATCAACTTCCAAGAAAAGATCACACTATAATTCAGGAGCCGACTAAAAATGCCGAACTACCCAGATTCATTTGACCGTATGCTTGACGCATGGAACGAACAAGACCCAACTCGAATCCGCGCTCATCTTGAGGCGGCTTTAACATCAGACGTGTATTTTGCTGACCCGACCATTGTTCTGACGGGCATTGATGATTTTGAAAAGATGGTTCACGAGGTTCAAGGGCGCATTCCCGGCGCAGTCTATTCAAGAACCAGCAGAGTGGATACTCATCACGACTTATATCGATATCATTGGGCGATACACGTCAACGGAGAGCAAATCGTTCAGGGTTTTGACGTGGTCGAAGAGCGCAAAGGAAAAGTTGCGAGAGTGCTTGGCTTTTTTGGAGACCTACCAATCAACGCGACGTAATCTATGTGCAAAGCAGCTACGTTAACTTGGTCGACCATTGATATAAATAACACCAAACACAATGGTCATTAAAAACCCTTTTAGGGTTGAATCCCCCTTGCTAGATATCCGTTTGCTAAAGACAAAATATTCAATCAAATGAGCGACTAACAATATAGCGCCTAGGAGCGTTAACCATGATGCATACGCACTGGGCAGCAGCCCTAGAAATGCGCCTAGAATGGCAGCCCATACAACCAGCATAATGACTCTAAGAACCATGCGAAACCCTGTCTGTTTTCTCTTTTATCTTAGATTGAGTATACGCAAAAGTTAGAACAGGAGTGAACCTTCGTGTTTAAGAAGCCATGCTTTTCTATCCACTCCGCTGGCGTAACCAGTGAGGGCACCATTAGCGCCGATGACTCGGTGACAAGGAACGATAATACTAATGGGGTTTTTACCATTAGCCGCACCCACGGCTCTAACCGCCTTTGGGTTTTGAATGGCCTCCGCGATATCTTGATACGAGCACGTTTGCCCGTAATCAATAGCGCATAAAGCCTGCCATACTCCTTGTTGAAAATCAGTCCCCGTGGCGTCCAAAGCAATATTGAATGTTCGGCGCTCGCCGTCAAAATACTGATTTATTTGACGTATGGCCTCATCAGTGATTGAGCTGGAATTAACGGAACTTGTTTCTTCCACAAAATTAAGTGACGTAATTCCGGAATCACCGGCGCATACTTCCATGCGACCCAATGGGGTATCAACGTGATCTCGGTAGCTCATACAACTATCTCCTATTAAAATTAATTGTTATTAAAGCAAGTTCCAAAGCTGAAAGCCCAAATAGCTGCGATACGGGCGTGCCTGCTCTGTGTCCAAATCACCCACTAACTTGAGCGCATTTTTAATTCCTGAGTCTCCATCTAGCCAAACATCGGGGTCCTTTGTAGCCCTCAGTTTTACGTAGTTAACGGTCCACGGGCCTATGCCTTTAATATCCAACCAAGCGTCTATGTCATCGGTATCTTCGGTCGTCATCATGTACTTAGCCAAGCGTCGAAGCGTATCCTTGCGAGATTGCGGCATTCGAAAAAACGCCAACTCACTGTTAGCAACCGCCTGCGGTGAAGGGAAAAGGTAACGGGCTGATTGATGTTCCATCGACACGCTTTCGCCGAGTTCCTCGACCAATAAGGTAACTAAGTCGTGAGCCTGCTTGACCGACACTTGTTGTCCCAAAATTGCGCGTACACCAGACTCAAAGGTGGCCCACACGCCAGGCACTCTCAACCCGCTGTGATACGAAAATGCGTTGTCCACCATGTCAGTCAAATGAGCTTCGATCGACGCAATGGGTGCATCCAAATCCAAGACCGCTCGAATACGTTGAATTACCTTGGGTAATTTACTGAGGTCACTCAAACACAGTTTAACTCGAACGCAGTGTTGCTGAGGATCGGGTGTTAATTCAAACATACCGGAGGTGCCCTCCATATCAATGGTTCTGCCATAACAACCGTGTTCAACCCATTCTAAACCAGGAATGATCCGTCGTTGCAGAAAGCCGATGAACTTGTCCCAATCAAATGGTGGCCGGTAATCAAGCTTAAGTTCGATACCATCGTTGGCGCTACGCACCTTAGAGCGTATCTGTGTGGGCGTTAACGCCAATCGCTCCTGCATAACTTCATTAAATCTGCGCACGCTATTAAAGCCCGTTGCAAAGGCAATTTGAGTTACCGGAAGGTCAGTTTGATGCAATAGTTGCTTGGCAAGTAAGCACTGTCTATGCAGCGCGTATCGCTTTGGTGACGTACCCAAATGTTCTGAAAAAAGCCCACGCAAGTGTCGTGAGGTTACCCCCAACCGGTCAGACAAAGCCTCCAACGAATCGTCTTGCAGTGCGCCATCATCGATAAGCTTAACCGCTCGCTGTAAGGTCACTTGAGTTCCTATCCAAGCATTGGAGTTTGGGGCACTGTCTGGCCGACAGCGCAAGCAGGGGCGAAAGCCTGATTCGGCGGCAGAAATAGAAGAAGAATAGTACTCCACGTTTTCTTCCTTGGGCGGATTCGCTGGGCAGATTGGGCGACAATAGATCCCAGTGGTCTTTACGGCAGTGAAAAACACGCCATCAAAACGCGCATCCTTTGCTAGCCGAGCGCTGGTGTATTGATGCTGAATCTTAGTATCTGAAATGAGTGTCATGATTTTATTCTAAACATAAAATCCGATAAAACTGGCGGTTTTCGGAACTAAATACCATTTCCGTTATGCACCCGAGGATGCATTAGTAATGGAGAATAAGGCTTTAGCGGATGAACCTACAGCGCATTTCAATGGGGCCTTAAGCAAAACACCCGACATTCTGCATTCGAAATGCTCTAAAGGTCGTTACGGCACGTGCTCGTTGAAACGTCAGTACCGATCACACCACCGGTGGGCTCAAAAATATTGCCTTCGACTTTAGTATCTGCGTCTTCACCTCGAACCAAAATTGTCCCGAAAGCGCAATCTCCACCGAATCGGTTATTTTTTATTGTCACGTTGGTGGGCGACCCAAATCCCTGCCCTTTATCATTGACCTGGACGCACCAGCCCCCTCCATTTAGCCAATTACCTTCAATTCTTACGTTGTCGATTGGGCCAAAGTTTGTCTGTATTATCAAGCACTGACTGTTGGTGAACCCAGTAAGCGGTGGCATATCGATGTTGTTCCCACGCACAATAACATTGCCACCAGAGACCATCTGCACGCCGTCTGAATGAGAACCAACCTTAGACCCTAAACGATGAAACCAAGACTGCTCGATTAGCACATTGCGGCTCGGTTTTACCGCATCGCCACCAGAGTCATGAATGTTCACTCGCCGCAACGTAAAATTTGACCCCAAGACTCCCGATGAGGTCATGTTGAACATCTCCGTGTCTTCGACTAAAACGTTGCTGACATCATCATCGACACGTATGGCATACAGACCTGAACAATCGATACGAACATTTCTAATCGTAACGTCACTGGCCTCAATTTGAATGCAGCCCTGGATACTAAGATTCTCGATTAACGCCCCGTTTTCGGTCACTTTAATGGTGCCATCGTGCGGCGTCAACACCCCGGCTGGCCCAGTGTTCTCAGGGCCAGGTTTGCTTTGCGAGATTGGAACCGCAGACGTTGAGCTACCATCAATGGGTGTTCGTTGCTTAGCAGAGACAATGGCCGGCACCATATACAGCAACTGTTCATCATTTTCAGGGGCAGCGTCTTTCGCGTTCTTTACTTGTTCACTCGCCGATAACGTGCTGGCAAAGACTGACAAAGCCGTCGCCATCATCATCTTCGACGAGTAAAGCTGCTTCATGGAAATAACACGGCCGTTAGAAATCGGCCGAACCCGGCGTTCTAGGAAACGGTATCGCGTCCCTGATGTTCTCCATTCCGGTCACGTAATTAATCAGTCGCTCAAAACCCAATCCAAAACCGGCGTGCGGTACCGTACCGTATTTCCGAAGGTCTCGATACCACCACAGATGATCCGCGGTCTCTTGATCAGGAAAACGTGTATCTAACACATCCAGCCGTTCCTCTCGTTGGCTGCCGCCAATGATTTCACCGATACCCGGAACCAATACATCCATTGCCGCGACTGTTTTTTCATCATCGTTCAAGCGCATGTAAAATGCCTTAATGTCTTTCGGGTAGTTTTTTAAAACCACGGGACCTTTAACGTGTTCCTCCGACAAAAAGCGTTCATGTTCCGACGCTAAATCAACGCCCCATTCCACTGGGTATTCAAACTTCTTGCCGCTCTTGAGTAAAATGTCGATGGCGTCCGTGTAGTCCATATGAACAAACTTGGAGTCCAATACGCTCTGTAGCCGATCGATAATACCTTTGTCGACGCGCTGCTGGAAAAACGCCATGTCGTCAGCTCGGTCGTCTAGCACCGCCTTAATACAGTGCTTAAGAAAATCTTCTGCCAACGCAGCGTCGTCTTCTAAGTCAGCAAACGCGATTTCCGGCTCCACCATCCAAAACTCGGCTAAGTGTCGGCTTGTATTTGAATTCTCAGCACGAAAAGTTGGCCCAAAGGTATACACCTTAGACATAGCCATACAATACGATTCAACATTCAGCTGACCCGATACGGTTAAAAAGCTCTCACCTCCGAAAAAGTCTTGCGAGTAGTCAACCTGTCCTTTGTCATCGTGCGGCAAATTCATCATATCTAAGGTTGAAACCCTAAACAGCTCACCCGCGCCTTCCGCATCACTGTCGGTGATGAGTGGTGTATTCACCCAGTGAAAGCCGTTTTGGTAGTAGTAGTTATGGATCGCATTAGCCAGCGTATTTCGTACTCGGGTTACCGCACCAATGGCGTTTGTTCTAGGGCGAAGGTGAGCTTGCGTGCGCAAATACTCAAACGTGTGCCTCTTTTTCGCCATTGGGTAGGTTTCTGGCTCAACCACCCAACCTACAACCTCGATTGAGTCGGCTTGGATCTCAACAGATTGGCCTTGCCCCTGAGATTCAACCAAGGTGCCAGTGGCAATCACTGAGCAACCCGTGCCTATCTGTAAAACCTCCTCTTCATAATTTGACAGCGAATCAGGAACCACGACTTGAATTGCGTCAAAACAAGAGCCATCGTGAATCGCAACGAACGATATGCCAGCCTTTGAGGTACGGCGAGTTCGCACCCACCCTTTTATTGTAACTTCTGTGTCAGTGGCCACTGCACCACCAAACAAATCTGCAACGGAGTTTTTGTTCATAAATTTTCGAATGTTTTAATCGCCGATGATTGGCGTTGCGCTGGAGTTAGATCTGCGCTAATAGTTTTTCAATATCATCTCGTAGTTTTTCTGGTTTAGTTCGCGGTGCGTAACGACGAACCACATTACCGTTATGGTCTACTAAAAATTTAGTAAAATTCCATTTAATACGTTTGCTCCAGAAAACCCCACGAGCGGATTCTTTTAAATGCTTAAATAACGGATGCGCCTCTTTGCCATTAACAACAACCCGTGAAAATACGGGAAAACTGACCCCATAATTCGTTTGGCAAAAGTTCTGAATGGTTTCATCATCACCAGGATCTTGATTGGCGAATTGATTGCAAGGGAAACCCAATATCTGTAACCCTTTGTCTCCATATTGTTGATTCAGTTCCTCTAGCCCTGCGAATTGAGGCGTAAAGCCGCACTTACTTGCGGTATTAACAAGCAATAAAACCTTACCTTCGTACTCACTTAGGCTCAGTAACTCGCCACTGCGATACTTAACCTTGTAGTTGTATACAGACATAGGAACACCCTATAAGTTAACTGATTCACCAGTGGCACACAGACCGTTATGTCCGGACCAACCAGTGACACGCTCTAAAAGCGTGCTCGTGGACAGAGAATATCATTTTTAAATCCACGGCGCAGTCACCAAGCAAACACACTCCTACATCTAAGCGCTTCAGATGGCATTACAAATCAAAGATCTCGGTACGAATCATCCTCACGGTCGACCAAGCGTTGTAATGCGGCGAACTCCAATTGACCATTTGCGACTGGCGTATTTGCCATTTGCAATTCAAGGAGCTTTTCGGTCATTTGCCCGATTGATTCATCAACCGGCGCAACGGCCTTTCCAGTCTGATCAACGGAAACCTGAATCTCGCACGCTCTCTGCAATAGCGTCATGTTCATAAACATATCGGCGATCGTTCCGCCTGTTGTAAGAAGGCCATGACTTCTTAGAATTAAGAACTGTTTATCGCCTAAGCTCTTTAAAAGGTCTTCTTTTTCGCCATCCATTACGGTGATGCCCTGGAAATCATGGTAAGCAATTTTGTTGTACAAAAGCACGGAATAGAAATTATCTATCCGAAGCCCCTCTTGTTGACAAGCCACCGTCATGCCTGCGGTTGAATGGATGTGTCCAATGCAGTGAGCGTCTTCTCTGGCTCCATGAATCGCACTGTGAATAAGCATGCCGGCAGGATTCACTGCGTAATTAGTGTCTTCCACGATGCTGCCATTAATGTCCACTTTAACTAAATTTGAAGCGGTGACTTCCTTGTAATGTAGACCGTATGGATTGATCAGAAAATGCCCTTCTTCGCCGGGCACTTTAACCGTGATGTGGTTATAAATAAGTTCGCTCCAACCCATGTAATCGAAGATTCGATAACACGCAGCGAGTTGGGTTCGTATGTCTTTTTCGGCTTGGTTCATGGCCTGCTCCTCGTTTTTTATACTGTCTGAGTATATCGACAATAACGAACAAGCAACAGGCCACGACTGGTCTTAAACTAGCCAGTAAAAACCCACGAACGAAACGCTAATCGTCAATGTATGATTCTTTTCGATAGATAAACGGCGTCTGATCAGGTGAGATGGATTGAATCATGAAGATTTTCCATCCATCTTCATACTTATACAAGGAATAGACTGACGACCGTCGATCAATCACTGCACCGTCTTGGTTATAAACATTGGCAATATTACTGGCCAAGGCATGGTTTTGACCCAGTTTTACGTATTGCACTTTTTCCCAGCGAATGCCCGCAGCTCCCTTTTTCTCGAGCGAGTTCAAGAAAAACGAAAAGCCCTTGCCCAACACCGCATGACCGTCAGCTAGCCTGGGAGCGACATTGGGCGGAACCTGTAACGTTTGATCAGCAAAGTGATCCAAGACAATGGAAATGTCTCCGCCTTGCTTCTTATCAAAGTACTTAGCATAGCTTGTGACATAGTCTGTAAAAAATTCTTCTATCTCAGCATCTGTCTGCCCAAATGACGCAGGCGACACTAGGATGAATAACGTTAATATATATTTGCGCATTGTGTTTCCTTAAATGTAGTAACTCTGTTTTTGTTGAAAAAATGTGATTGCAAAGCACCTTGCTCAGGCTTTGCTTAATGTGGGTTTCTGGACCGTTGATTGGATCAACGTAGAGCTTGGTTGAATGTCGGTATTTTGCTCATATGACTTGCCTAAACGAAAAGCGACTCGAGCCCAAACCGAGCTTATTCCAGCCCCTATAAGAGCAATGGCCGCCAGCCCCAAACCGAGCCCTTCACTTAAGAATGCAAAGAGAGTTCCACTGACAGCGTCGCCCCCCCGATAAACAACCACATCGATGACGGGTTTGGACTTAAATCGCTCCTCTTGAGTGACCTGGGTAAACAACATTTCACGAGCAGGTCGGGTGACAGCATAATTTCCGGCACGTCGTGCAATTTGAATTGCCATCACCACCACAATCAAGGGAGCAAACGTTAGTGCCAACATGCCCACCACAAGCAATATTGGCAGCAACATCAATGTAATAGGCATGCCGAGCTTGGTCACAATTCGACCAGTAACAAAGAACGCCAAGACAAACGTTAAGGTGTTAACCACCCAATCAATCGAGCCAAGAATTTGAGCGCGCTCAGGTCGTGAATAGTCAGCCAGTAGGTTTTTTTGTTCGAAGTACACGAACGATCCGATGAAAACGTAAAGCAATATAAATAGAGCAATGCCCAATAGATATCGATTGCTGATTACCTTGTTAAAGCCGGTCCACCAATTTCCACCCAACGGGTTCGTCTGCAAGCGAGACGCCGACGTTTCGGTGCCTTCGCCCTCTGATTGCGCACGGCCTAAGTCGGTTTGTTTTAGTTTGTACAAATAGAACACCAGCGGCACCACGAACGCTAATCCGCAAGCGGAAATCAACATCAATGTCTGTAAACCCAGACGGTCGGCAAAAAACGCAGGTATAGCAGGGCCCACGATGGCACCAGCACTGCCGCCCGCCGCTATGACCGCAAAGAGACGTTTACCTTGTTCTTTGGAAAAGGTGTCTGACATCAAACTCCAAAACACGGAGAGGTGTATCAAGCTGAAGGCGCTAACCCAAAGGTAAAAGGACTTCTCAATAATTGTTGGTTCGACAAACAATGGAGTGAAAATGTAAAACCCTATAAAACTCGCTCCGAATATTGAATACACAATGGGCACCACATTCTTAAAACTCACTCGGCTGATCATCCACCCATAGCCCGAGACAATAGCAATGCTGATAAAGAACTGCAGATTCCACAGCATACTAACCTCAGTATCAGACCAGTCGCTGGCCATGGCATCGCGCACGGGCCTCAATACAAAGTAAGATGCCATTAAAACGAACACCATCAAAAACGATACGGCCGTTGCTCTGAACTCGTGCGAATGGATATTGGATGTCATCTCAACCACCTTCGCCAATAGATTACGCTTATTGAGAGGCATTTCTTACTCCCCTTGACTTGAGGTGCCCTTGGAGGAACTCGGTTGTGTTGCGGCAGCCTGTTTGGCTAGTTGCGCGTCAAGTATCGAAATCAGCTGATCGCGAGTCATTGAAAACTCATGGTCCGCATTGACCTGCGCAATTTTTTTCATTAATCCACCAATGGCGTATCCGGCCTCGCGAGCGTTCGGTACAACCAGGTAACGAAGCTTTGGCGTCGCGGAGAACAGCGCATGCACCACAGCGTCAGCAACCGGCTGTGGATCTTTATGCTGAGATCGATCCGACTTTGTAAAACCAACCATCCGCTTGTATTCGTCTTCGTATTGAGTGGATTGATTGTTGCTCTTTAGCTTCGCGAGCCTCTTATGCATATTTTCCATGATATTCGACTGAAAATTGCCGGGTTCAATAACGCTCACCTTTACGTCAAACTTAGCCATTTCTCCGGCCAACGCATCGGTGTACGCTTCAACTGCAAACTTACTCATCGAATACGGCCCAAACATTGGCCCCGAACTGAATCCAGCAACCGACCCTGTGGAGCTAATACGACCCTTGCTTTTCATGATCAACGGTGCAAATGCCTTGGTGACTCGATAAGGCCCATAGACATTCACGTCCATTAGAAAGTCCATTTCTTTTTCACTCACTTCAATCATTGGAGAGTAAATGAACACACCCGCATTGTTGACAAGACCGTGCAAGCCTCGACCCTGCTGCTCTACCAGCTTAACGGCGGCAGCGATATCATCGTCTTTGGTCACATCGAGGCGTATACCCAGCATGTTTTTGTTTTTCGAAAGCCGCTCAATATCGTGGCTCTTGCGTGCTCCGGCGTAAACAAACACCCCTTTTTCAGCCAGCGTTTCAGCTATACGCTTACCCAAACCACTTGAAGCACCAGTCACCAAAACTGCTTTGCCTTGATACGGTATATCGGCTGCCAGACCGATTGATGCAAACGTCATTAGAACCACTAAAATTAATACGTTCTTCATTAGAATATTTCCTCAATTAAAATTCGTTAGGCAAGATTAAACGTAAACTTAGCCTCACTATTTTTAATAGACGAAACCCGCTGAACAGACGCCTAACCCACTTCGTTAGAGAAATCCCATTTGGTCTACGCTGGTTGCCAGTTGGTCAGCGTTAGATCCAATTTGGTCTACTCTAAAGCACAGATTACAGAGCTGATGTATAGTCACGAGTTGAAGTCAGCACTCGGTCAACCCGTCTAAGCAGACTGATGCTAGCCACGTCTATTTAAGAACTTATTCAATGAATCTAAATCCTCTTAGCGCACGTCACCATCACCCGTACATCTGGGGGCTATGTGCATTCTGGGGTGCCGTATTTATCCTTAATACCGGACCACATTGGGAAATCTATTCCTCGACGCGTGAACTCCTGGAAACCGCTGGAATGAAAACCGGCCTTCAATTTTTTGTGGCTGCCATCACGATCAACTCCTTGGTTCCGGCATTCCTAGAGAAAGGTCGCTGGGTGTGGTTTGCGGTGACGGTATTTCTGATTGTTGTGGTGGCCTCAGAAATCAATATCGTGATACGAGTGTTGTATTTAGAGGTGTTGTACCCAGAGAGCTATAAGCGCTTCCTTTCCTTGTTTTCTCACATGACTCTGTTTGAGCGCATGGATTTGAGCTGGGCAATGCGCTATATACTCTTTACTAAGGTACCCGAATTTACCTTCCCGACGGTTTTATTGGTCGCATACAAGTTCTATCAAAAACAACAGGGACTGCTTAAGTTAAAGGAACAAAGGATTTCCGCTGAACTTGACGCGTTAAAAAACCAACTCAATCCGCACTTTATATTCAATACACTCAATAACATTTACGCGCTGTCATTGAAAAAGTCAGATCAAACGCCTGTGGCAGTCGAAAAGCTGTCTGCGATACTCGACTACGTGGTTTACCGATGCAACGAAAAATTCGTCGACATCAACGCGGAAATCGAGCTAATTGAAAATTACATAGCGTTGGAAAAAATCCGTTACGGAAAGCGCCTTCAGTTTTCCTTAGATGTGGATCTGAAACACAACCTCACGATAGCGCCCTTAATTTTGCTGACACTTCTCGAAAACGCCTGCAAGCACGGTATCAGAGAAGAACTGCAACAGGGATATATCCGCATTGCCATCAAAGAAAAAAATGACTCTCTCAATATTGTTATCCACAACTCAAAGCCCGGTCACTCAACCAATGACAATGATAAGGCTCAAAAGGTTGGCCTAGCCAATCTAAGAAAGCAACTTGACCTCTTGTACCCTGACACTCACACCCTGCAGATAGAGGACAAACGCGAAAGCTACAGTGCAACACTGTCTCTTGACACCCAATACAACCTTGCTAGCGAGGCTTCTAAACACAATGGCTAACGTAAAATGTCTTATCGTCGATGATGAGGATTTGGCGCGCGACCTAATCCAAGCTCATCTGTCTCAGCTGACAGGTTATGACGTGGTCGCATCTTGCGCTAGCGCCATTGAAGCCAGTCAAGTACTCAAAAATCAAACCATAGACTTGATGTTCTTGGATATTGAAATGCCTGTGCTAAAAGGCACAGACTTCTACCAAAATCTAACCAATAAACCAAAGGTCATATTCACCACGGCGTACCGCGACTACGCGATAGATGGTTTTGAATTGGATGCCGTCGACTACTTGTTAAAGCCCATCGTGTTTTCTCGGTTTTTCAAAGCCATAGAAAAATTTTCAGCCAGTCTAAAAAAGACTGATTCCTCCCTTACCGAACCCTCGTCGACCATCAATCAACAACGTGAAGCGAACGCGACTAAACACATATTCGTACGCAAAGATCGTAAGCAGGTAAAAATACGGCTGTCCGACATATTGTATGTACAAAGCCTAAAAGACTACATTAAGATCTTCATGGAGTCTGGTTCCCACATTATTAAACAACGAATCAGCGCGTTTCATGACGAGCTCGGTCATGACTTCCTCAGAGTCCACCGTTCCTACATCATCAACAAAAGCAAAATTACCGCCTTCACTAAACATGATATCGAGATAGGCGATATTGAAATTCCAATAGGCGATGCTTACCGAACGGAGCTGCATAAACATTTAGAGGTGTGTTAAACAATCTCCCTAAATTTTACCCAAAGAGTCCAACTCAATAGAGTGAAAAGCACCACACTGCAAATGATATCAATTGTGATTACCCTAGAGATCTGCGGTGATATCGAAGAGGTCACGCTTTGTTGAACAACCGAAAGAGCCACAAACGAAACGGTGCTGACGAACCCAATGAGCAAGCCCACGGTGTGGTATTTCGCTTCAATACTGAGCATCATCAACGTCACCCCCAATACGCCAAAAAGAACGGCTCGATGCCTAAGTAACAACTCTATTTGAGGATCATCAATGTCGATACCATACAATTTATGCAAATACGCCACGCCTAAACTGCCTAAAACTGGCAGAGTATGAAGTAAACCGACAGCCGCTAAAATCACACCAACCATGACATTCATGGTTGATTATTGATGCTTTTAGAGCGGGCTTTATCGGTCGCCAAATACAGCAAGGGCCCAAAGCTACCTAACAACAGCGTTATTCCAACAAAAGGCCACGGATTGCGTCCGCTTTTTTTGGCTTCGGGAATTATCCAACCTAGCAACAACACGCAGGCAATCACTAAGTCGGCGAAGACCTGCCAGCCAGCAGGACTGTGAAGTTGGTAATCAAGAACGCCTATGTAACCAACTTTATACACCGCGTAGGCGGTAAGGGCTGTAAACGGAATTAGGATAAAAATTGCTAAGCTCTTTCGGTTCATCGTCTTCTCTGGTTGTTTCGTTTGTTGACCTTAGCCAGTGTGCCGCCCAGAATGCTTAGATTCAATTACCTCAGAGGTCATTGAATTCGGCCCTGTGAGCAGCATACTATTAAGTCTCCAAACGGACCGGTAGTCACCCATGACAACAGTAAATATTTCGGCGCAAACCTCATTCAATTCAGTCCTAAAAGGGTGGCGAAAACGAAAAAAACTTTCTCAGTTGGATTTGGCCTTAGCGGCCGAAGTATCGCAAAGGCATTTAAGCTGGCTGGAAACGGGCAAGAGTAAACCTAGCCGAGAGATGGTCGTGAGACTGGCTGAGGCATTAGACGTGCCGTTAAGAGACCGCAATCAAATTTTAAACCTTGCAGGATTTGCAAACCTGTATAGCGAACGCGATCTAACGGAGCCAGCGATGGAGCCGGTGCAGCAAATACTCCAAGAAATACTCACACATCATGAGCCCTACCCTGCGTTCGTTCTCGATCGTAATTGGAATATAAAGCTGAAAAACGACGCAGCCGGCATTCTTTTTGAGGCCCTAGGGGACCCCGAAAAGGTCTGGCGTGACGTCGGCGACACAGGAGAAATGAATATTGCTCTCCTGACGGTTCATCCAAACGGGCTCAGAAAGTTCATTTCCAATTGGCATGACGTCGGTCCTCCCTTTGTTCGTCGGCTAAAAAAGGAAGCGCTCGATTCTGGAAATACAGCTCTTATCGAGAAGAGCCGACGCTTGCAAGATCTGGCTGGGGAACCCGAACTTATTGAGTCAACACACCCTGACCTGCTGCCTGTCTTGCCTTTGGAAATTGACTTGGGCGGGCCAATATTGACGCTGTGCTCGGTCATATCCACGTTTGGCACAGCACAGGACATTACCGCAAACGAATTACGTATCGAGGCTTTTTACCCCGCTGATGAGCAAACTCGGCGATTTTTTTCGGAGTAGCATAAGGTATCAATGAGGTATTCAGCCTTAGAATTACTACTAAAGTCGTCTTGGGCCTTCCTACTATGCCAACGGTAAATGGACTTATGGCGCTAAAATCATCACGCCGAATGCTCTATAATGCGACATCTAAACGGCGTTCTCTAACGTAGACTAAACGGCATGCTGAATGCATGCTATTAGCAATTCGGGCGATAAACTAACCTTACGAAGTGAAATCGTATTCGAGGCCATCAAGCTACTCCTAACGACAACAACCAAAATGAACAAAGACACACTTTTCCTCTTAGCTCCCGGCTTCGAAGACAAAAATCGCCAAGAATATTGCCCCGAATGCGCGGAAATTTGGGGGCTAATTTCGTACTACCCGTTTGTAAAGGAAACGATTGAGGTTGTGTACCAGCCAATTTCCAAACCGCGCTCAGCGATAGTGCGAGCGCTGGGCGAAGAAAATCAAAATTGCCCGACGTTAATGCTAAATGACTCGAGCCCGGTTTTCAGTGATTGTGGAATTCAAGTAAACAATGGACGTACGTTCATTAATAACGCGAAAGATATTGGCCGTTACTTGGCTCGCAAATTCGGAACGCCTTACCCGCGCGGCACGTGACATTTCTTAACCGCAATAAATGATCAAGCAGGACATTACTGATCACTCAATTGCAGTACGTTTTTAGTTCGCACCAAACGGTTTTGTAAACCGCGCTGTAATGCATTTGAAAAACCCACTTGTTCAAGCAGCGGGTCCACTGCAGCCGTCCTCGAGTGTTCATCTAAACCTTGATAGAAATCGACGGGTCTCTGGAACATCCATAGACAGTAGGGCAATACCGCCCTTTCGGCGGTGACGCCTTCAACGGTGAACTCATGTGAGCCAATGATTCTCTGTACTTCGGGGGCATCGGGGTTATTTTCTCGCCATGCGCTCAGTAAACGATCGGTGTCTTGCAGCACCGGTAAATGTTCGCTGGCCATTCGCGATAAGATCGGCAACAACGTTTCCGGGACTTCATCGTCATCCAACCACTGTCCGCTGAGCAAAGATGCTGTATCATTCGTCATGCGCCCTACCCATTGACATACGGCAGGCGCCTTTTTTCGCATTAACTTTCCGGGTGCTGGGTCACGAAATAAGTGCGCATAAAGCGGCGCAATGAGCCCAAAATCACCAATACTTGGCTTAGACCCCAACAAAAATTCATGTTGCTCAAAATGCGTTTGCAGGTCGCCCAGTAATGACACATACGAACTTTCTAATGCGGGTATATTTTTCTCAGTAATGCCCAGTCGAGGTACAAACCCCTTAAATTTTCCACCGATTTTCCTCCCTAAAAATTTTTGAATGAAACCTGGCATGTTTGGCGCTGCCATAGAACCAAATTCTCGGTAAATAAAATCAGCATTCATTGCTGGGTAGTTCCACCGATAATGCATCGCCGGTATAACTAACCACTCATCCCCGTAGACTTCCAGCAACAACGAAACCAATTTTTGTTTTGGCGTGGTTGGGTAAACCGAGTGCTCAGGGAATCGTTTTTCTAACTCATCAATGATTGCCGTGGTGTCTTGAATGACCTCATCGTCAGGCGTTTGAACCACAGGAATATAACGCACACCAGTACGAGGAATAATGAACTTTTTATAGACGCTTACCGTCGACGTTATCTCTTCATAGGGAACGCCCTTCTTGCGAAGGTAAGAACGCGCCTTACCCGAATAAAGAGAAAATTCGGCGCCATACAACCGATACAGGTCACTCATACAATATTCCTCGACTGATTCCGTTCTAAGCTACTTCAAACAAACCCGCTGCACCCATGCCACCGCCGACACACATGGTAATCACAACGTATTTCACACCCCGTCTTTTGCCTTCGATCAAGGCATGACCAATCATACGCGAACCGCTCATTCCGTAAGGGTGGCCCACTGAAATCGCCCCACCATTGACGTTCAATTTGTCATTATCAATGCCTAATTTATCTCGACAGTACAGCACCTGAACGGCAAACGCTTCGTTCAATTCCCACAAGCCGATGTCATCGACTGACAATCCATTTTGCCTTAGCAATTTTGGAACAGCGAACACAGGGCCGATGCCCATTTCATCGGGCTCGCAACCGGCAACCGCCATACCGCGATAAATGCCTAATGGTTCGATGTTTCTTTGCTCCGCCAGCTTCGCATCCATGATTACCTGGGCAGACGCACCGTCCGAAAGTTGAGACGCGTTGCCAGCCGTGATTGTTCCACCGTCAATGACGGTCTTCAAACTGGCTAGCCCCTCAGCCGTGGTCTCTCTTAGCCCTTCGTCTTTTGAAACCGTAACATCGAGCTCAGAGGTCTCTTTTGTTTCTTTATCAAAAACCAGCTTAGTGCACGACACAGGAACCAGTTCATCGTCAAACTTTCCAGCGGCGTAACCAGCCGCCGTACGCTGCTGAGACTGCAAACCGTAAGCGTCCATTGAGTCTCGTGTAATGCCGTAGCGATCCGCGACAATTTCGGCTGTTTGCAACATCGGCATGTAAATATGAGGGTGCATAGCGACCAACTCTTTATCAACGGCTCGATGCATGTTCATCTTATCGTTCTGAACCAAACTGATGCTGTCTAAACCGCCACCAATGGTCACCGATTGTCCATCAACCACAATTTGCTTGGCCGCTGTCGCAACCGCCATTAAGCCAGACGAACATTGCCGATCAATAGACATTCCTGATACCGTGGCAGGAAGCCCTGAACGCAATGCAATCTGACGTGCAATATTTCCACCAGTGCTACCCTGCTGCAGAGCGGCGCCCATGATGACATCATCGACTTCGGCTGGGTCTATTCCGGAACGAGCTACAGCGGCCTCGACGGCGGCAGCCCCGAGAGTTGCTCCATTTAAGTTATTGAATCCACCGCGATAGGCTTTCCCAATCGGGGTGCGAGCTGTCGATACGATGACGGCTTCTTTCATAATAGTCTCCTATGTATTGGCTACGTTTGCCACGTTGTTTGTTCTACTAAAGGCCACTTTTTAATTCTAAAGTTGCCGTGTCTAGCATTAGCTGTCAGTTGTTTTCGTTTTATTCAAAAACTCAGGGGCCGCATAATCAGGGCGAGGGTAACTGTAAAACCCCTCACCTGACTTATACCCTAGATTTCCCTTTTCCATACGCTGTTTCAATTCAGCGGCAAACGGTTGTGATGCCGTGGCCATATTTTTACTCATAATATGCCAAACAGTATCCAAGCCAATCTGATCCATCATGCCAAACGGGCCTGCCGGTGTATGGAAATTCCCCATAAAAGAACGGTCAATATCTTCAATACTGCCAACGTCATTCATGTAAAGCTCACCGGCCTTCGCCAGAATCTCGCCAAACATTGCGTTAAAAAGATACCCGTTACTCTCTTTCTTAACGAACACCGGTATGTGATTAATGCGAGTACCGAACTCCATCAAAAGATCTATAACGCCTTGCTCAGTCTTGGGATGAGGCATGACATCAACAATCGGCTGTGTAATTACATCGTGAAAATGAAACGCACAAAAATACTCAGGTTCGCGAATAGAAGGCAACATTTGGGAGGGCAACAGAAATGACGTGTTCGTAGTGACTATCGTCCCCGATGGAAGTCGAGGCGTTAAGTCCCCATAGAATGCCAACTTGATGTCGATATCTTCGATCACAGACTCACTGACTAAATCGACATTTTCAATCGCCTCGTCCAAGCTGGGTGTGGCCAGCAGATTATCAACCGCCTTCTTGGCTTGATCTTCATCAATCTCTCCTTTCTTAAGTAACACCTTCGTCAAGTGAGATTGCATACCCTTGGCGACTTCTAATTGCTCAGCATTGATGTCGTACATGCGAACGTTAAATCCGTCCAACGCACAGCGAAGGGCAATACGCATACCCAGCGTTCCAGCACCCGCGATCATGACATTCTGTATATCGTCTATTGTTTTCATGTATTTCCTAGCAAAAGTTTTGGTTCCTTAATGACAACAAAATCACGCTCATACGCTGTCTGTTAAGCAGGCTCAAAATAAGTCCTAATGACAAGTCTGTTCAAGCGAGCCACACAGGCTACGGCAAATGCGCGACGGCCTGTTCAATCGACCTACCGAATCCACCAGACCGGCCGTTAACATTTCAAGACCCAGGTGAGACGATTTGCATCGTCTTACCTTAGGCCTTCATACTTACAAATCAAAAGCCTTAAGCATACGAAACGTTATTAAAGCGCTCTTGATAAAAGTCGGCGTTGCCGAACATCAGATTGATCATCATCATTCGTTTTACGTAGTGCCCCACTGACAACTCGTCGGTCAGCCCCATGCCACCGTGCAATTGGATTGCTTCATCACCTATCAGCTTGCCATTTTTAGCCGTCAACGTGCGCAGCGCATTGACCAACTTGCTCGCACGAGCTTTCGAAGTTTTATCATCGGTTAGCTCGCACAATGTGCCAACCAACAGCGATTTAACTTGCTCGTAGGCCATGAATGTATCCACCATTCGATGTTGAAGAGCTTGAAAGGAACTGATCGGCACGCCAAATTGTTTGCGAGTTTTAGTGTACTCAACGGTCGTAAGATTAAGCGTTTCCATAATCCCAGACGCTTCGGCACATAATGCAACTTGGGCGTTTTGCAAACTGTCATTGAGCGGTTCATAGGCCTCACCTAGTTCAGTAACCAAGACGCCTAACGCGTTATCAAACGTGATATCAGCAGCTAGCTGCCCGTCCATTAGTGAGTAAGTCGCTTTCGAAACGCCAGAATCTGAAGCGTCCACCAAAAACAAACTCAAGCCATCGGTGTCCATCTGCTCTCCACTGGTCCGCGCTAAGACCAAGAGCTTATCGGCAAGACCGCCACCCAAAACAACAGACTTTGCTCCGTTTATTTTGTAACTTCCGGAGTCATTGTTAGCCGAAGTGATGATGTTACTCATATCAAATCGAGATTGAGACTCATACACGGCCAACGCACCAAATACTGTTCCATCAATGATCTGCGGAATGACCTCACTTTTAACGGTTTCGTTGGTTGCGCCTGAAAGCGCGCTGCCAAACAGGACCATGGTGGGCACAATCGGTTCAGTCACTAACGCCTTACCAAACTCTTGCATGATGGCCGCCAAATCAATGACACTTCCACCGTAGCCACCGTATTGTTCAGCGAACGGTACCGACAACCAACCTAACTCGGCGAAAGTAGCCCAATGAGCTCGGCTAAATCCATCTGCACTGTCAGCGGAGACACAGCGTTGTTCAAAAGAGTAATTGTCCTGTGCCCACTTAACGATGCTGTCTTTGAGCATCATTTGTTCTTCATTAAATTCAAAATTCATGGCTCTACTCCTATAGACCTAACACGGCTTTCGCAATGACGTTTCGTTGTACTTCGTTAGACCCACCGTAAATAGTCGCTGCGCGCCCGTACATGTACTCCTTACGCGATGCAGACCCCGCGCGATGCAAGTCGTTTTGAAATGCATCCACCTGCAACGAGGCCGAGTAAGCGCCAATGGTTTCCATCCGCAATTCTTGCAAGGACTGTTGAATTTCGGTGCCCTTAATTTTTAATAGCGAGGCTTCCGGCCCAGGCGTATCGCCGGCTGACATCGAAGCTAAAACACGCAGATCCATGTATTCCAGTGCCATTAATTCAATTTCAATATCAGACAGCCTATTCTGGAAATACGGGTCATCGATCAAACGGCCACGATGGTTGGTTTGGCTCTTTGCTAATTCTATGATTTCGGCGAGATTACGTTTGCTGTTTGCCACTTCAGCGATCGACGTTCGTTCATGAGCCAACAACGCTTTCGCATACGTCCAACCTTGATTTTCCGCGCCAATGAGATTTTCAACAGGCACGCGGACGTTATCAAACACGACCTCATTTAAACTGTGATGATTGTCGATCGAGTGGATAGGATTAACGGTAATCCCTGGCGTCTTCATATCGATCAGCACAAAACTGATTCCTTGCTGGCGCTTTTCAAAATTACCTGTTCGCACCAAGCAAAAAATCCAATCAGCGTACTGCGCGTAGGTAGTCCAAATTTTGGCTCCGTTAACAATGTAATCATCACCGTCACGCTCGGCCTTAGTTTGCAATGCCGCTAAGTCCGAACCCGACCCTGGTTCAGAATAGCCCTGACACCACCAGTCTTCGCTACTTAAAATTCTTGGTAAGAATCTCGCCTTTTGCTCGTCGTTTCCAAAGTGGATAATTACCGGAGCAACCATTTTCAGGCCAAAGGGCACGACGTCCGGTGCTCCAGCCTCGCAGCGTTCTGTATCAAAAATAAACTTTTGCACAGGCGACCAGCCAGTCCCCCCCAGCTCAGTTGGCCATCCTGGAGCAACCCATCCTTTTTCGAACAACTTGCGCTGCCATTGCGTCGCAACGCCTTTCACATCAGTACCAGCCTCTGCTCGAGCCTTTAAATCCCCAGTGTATTCGGTTTTAAAAAAGTCGCGCACCTCTTGCTGAAATTCAAGATCGGCGGCCGAAAACGAATTGTCCATCGATTACTCCATTAGTTTTATTAACTGTTTTGTAAACAGTATAAACAGAACATGCATTCTGGCAGTGAACAATGTTCAAAATACTGCACGAATCAGGCTCATTTAGAGATTTAGTACAAAATGGAATTCACCGAGAAACTGACGCCGAAGTCGTTGTCTGCGACGACCACATAAAAATCTTAAAAAAGTGAATCCAGATGATTCCAAGCCGCATCTAAGCGATAAAGTAATAACAATAATCCACACGTTGACCTACCACGGAGAACAAGAATGCTCACCATCACAAACATTTCGAAAACCTACGACAACGGTGTAAAAGCCCTGAACAACGTTAACCTAAAAGTTAACAAAGGTCTCTTTGGGCTGCTGGGTCCTAATGGCGCGGGTAAGTCGAGCTTGATGAGAACTATCGCGACGCTGCAACAGCCAGACCAAGGCAGCATTCGGTTTGACAACCTAGATGTACTAAAGCAGCCCAACGAGCTGAGACAACGTTTAGGCTATCTACCACAAGATTTCGGCGTGTACCCTAGAGTCAGCGCACTAGACCTTCTTGATCACTTGGCCATTCTTAAAGGCTTGTCCAACAAGGCAGAACGAAAAGAAGCCGTTGAAGGCTTGCTGGCGCACACCAATCTTTTTGAACACCGGAAAAAGGCCGTCAGTGGATTTTCGGGTGGTATGCGTCAGCGTTTTGGCATCGCGCAGGCACTGTTAGGCGACCCAGACCTATTGATTGTCGATGAACCCACTGCCGGATTAGATCCTGAAGAAAGGAACAGATTCCACAACCTGTTGGTAAGTTTGGGGGAAGAAAAAGCCATCATCCTATCTACCCACATCGTAGAAGATGTGTCAGAGCTGTGCTTGAACATGGCCGTCTTAGGTAATGGCCAAATTTTATTAGAAGGTAACCCACTTGACGTCACGGCTGATCTCAATGGCAAAATTTGGCGAAAGCTTGCCTCTAAAAAAGAAGCGGATGAGCTGGAAGAAAACCTACCCGTAATTTCAAAACGACTGCTTGCCGGTCGAACGGTCTTGCACGTGATGGCCGACAGCCAACCTGAAGGGTTCGAAGCGACGGATGCAAATCTAGAGGATGTGTACTTTTCCACATTACATTCCGCTCGCAACAACCAAAAAGCAGCGTAAGGAGGGGCCAAATGTTATTAGATACTTTAAAGTTTGAGTGGCGCTATTTTACGCGCCAACCGTCATTCATTGTCACCTGCCTCGTGTTCTTTCTATTGCCTTACTTTGGCATGTCCATCGACCAAGTTCAAATTGGGTCTGGCGGGAACGTCACCAAGAATAGTCCTTATGCGATCACACAAGTTTTAGCAATTCTGAGCGTGTTTTCCATGTTCTTAGTGGTGAACTTTGTTGGTAATACCGCCACCAGAAACCACACCACCAAAATGGCGGAAATCGTCAGCACCAAGCCCATTCAACCACTTGGGTACAATTTAGGTCGATTCTTCGGCGCGTATTTAATCTGCTTGACTGTCTTCGCCATGGTTCCAATTGGCGCCTGGATGGGGTCGATTATGCCTTGGGTTGACGCCGAACGAATTGGTCCGAATAAACTCAGTTACTATCTCGCTCCGTTTTTAGTTCTGTCAGTAACGACTATCTTTACTTTGTCGGCGCTTTTTTACGCGGTGGCAAAGCGTACTAACAGTTTAATGATCATGTACGTTGTGGCCATTGCATTATTCATGATCTACAGCTTATCTGGGGCAATTTTTGATCAACCAGATCAGCGGACAATGCGAGCGCTATTAGACCCATTCGGGCTAAACACGTTTGGCGAATACACGCGCTATTGGACCGCGTTTGAACGAAATGGCAGCATCATAGAACTGACTGGCTCGGTGCTGCAGAACAGAGCATTTTGGTTTATCGCCAGCTTATTCATCCTTATTTTCGGCGGCGGGTTAACCAAAAGCCTTGGCCTTAGCACCATCAAGGCGGCAAAAAAAGAACGGGGCACCCCCCTCTTAGAACACGCTCCGGTGAACCCTAAAATCGACTATAAAGCTAACGAAATTTCGGCTTCCGCTCAATTTATGGCTAGGCTAAAATTCGAGTTAAAACAAACCTTCAGCAGCCCGGCGTTCATCATTTTTATGATTATTTCGTTGGTGCAATTGTTTGCCATCGTCTTGACCAATGAAGGCCGGTATGGTCAACCATTCTGGCCGGTAACCCAGGTAATCGTAGAAAGCATTGCCGGTGCTTTTGGTCTTCAAATGCTCATCGTTGTGGCCTACTTTACAGGTGAAGCGGTTTGGCGAGAGCGTACCTCCGGCATGGGCGACATAACCGACTCTACACCCACGCATAACATTGTATTTTGGGCATCTAAACTGATCGCGATTTGCTCAATCTTCGTTATCCTTATGCTAGTTGGCATCCTATGTGGCGTCCTGATTCAAGCCGCTATGGGGTACACCCAATTTGAATTAAGCCAGTACGTCGTTCGTTTACTGTATTTTGACGCTTATGAGTACGTTCTAATTGCTGTCTTGGCTTTCTTTTTGCAAGCAGTCAGTCCCAATAAGTACATTGGTATTATGCTGTTCGCGCTGTTCATCATTAGCACTTTGGTGCTCAATAATTTGGGCGTAGAACACAACATGTTTATGTATGGTGAATCGCCTAACATGATCTACAGTGACATGAACGGCTATGGCGACTCTCTCAAAGCGCACAGTTGGTACATGCTTTATTGGACGGCGTTTGCGGTCATCTTGGGCGTTATCAGTTACGGTTTATGGCATAGAGGAACAAGCTCTACCTTGCGCGAGCGGTTCGTTCAACTAAGATACCAAGTCGGCGTTAAAGGCACGGTTGCAGCGGCGTTAGCGCTAATGGTGTTTGTGGGAGCCGGAGCGAACATAATTCATAACACGAGAATAGTTAACAACTTCACCGGCACCGAGGAATTCCGCGACTTACAAGCTGACTACGAGAAAAAGTACGCTGAGTTCAAAGATTCAAACTCGCCAATGGTCAGCAAAGTGGACGCAAATGTGGCTATCTTTCCTGAGCAACGTCGCGTTGAAGCCAAGGCGAACATTACGATTGAGAACCGCGGCGAACAGGCCATTACAAGGGCGCTTATCAGCCTGCCCACGTACTCCAAAACGGCCAACATAACCATTGAAGGTAGCGAACTGGTTGAGCACGACGAAATTCTCAGAACCGCTTGGCTGAACTTTAGCGACCCGCTACAAGCCGGTGAAGCTCGTTCGGGGACGATGGAGAGTGTCATTGATCATGATGGTTTTAAAGACCGAGGAGAGGATTACACGGTGTTAGAAAACGGAACGTTCATTAACAATGCAGAACTGTTTCCCTCTTTTGGCTATAACAACGGGCTTGAATTACTTGATCGTCACGAGAGGCGCAAACGGGACTTACCTGAACCGGAACGTGCTCACAAACTGGAGGATGAATCGCGTTATGAAGAACACGCCTTCCACCGATCAATGACCTTTATTGACTTCAAAGCCACCATTTCAACCTCGGCAGACCAGATTGCCATGGCGCCTGGCTACCTTGCGAAAGAGTGGGAAGTCGATGGTCGGAAATTTTTCCGATACGAAATGGATTCTCCGATGCTCAACTTTTACAGCATTACGTCCGCTCGTTTAGCCGTAAAGAAAGAGGAGTACAAAGGCGTTTCCATTGAAGTCTATTACCACCCGACGCACGAATGGAATGTTGACGGAATGATTCAATCCACCAAGGACTCATTGGACTACTTCCAATCTGAATTTGGCGAATATCAACATCGTCAGTATCGAATCATAGAGTTTCCACGGTACCGAAGCTTTGCACAAAGCTTCGCCAACACCATTCCGTTCTCCGAAAGTATTTGGTTTAACGACCAACGCTCCCCCGACGACATTGACTTTGTTTACTTCGTAAACGCGCATGAAATGGCACACCAATGGTGGGGACACCAATTAGGCGCTGCAAACGTCCAGGGGTCCGCGGTATTGTCCGAGACCTTAGCCGAATACAGTGCACTAGCGGTAATGGAAAAAGCACTGGGCGAGACCAAGGCTCGGCACTTTTTAACGTACGAGTTGGATGAATACCTGCGAGGACGAACGAGTGAAATACTCGAAGAAAACCCGTTGATGAAAGCGGAGAATCAATCTTACATTCATTACCAAAAAGGGTCTGTAGTAATGATGGCCATTCGCCACAAGATTGGAGAACAACGTTTAAATCACGCATTGAAAGCGCTTCTTGATGAGTATAAATACAGAAGCACTCCCTATCCGACCACACTCGACTTAGTCCGACATTTAAAAGCGGGGGCAAACGAGGTTGAGGGCGCGTTTATTGATGATTTGTTTGAGCAGATCACTCTGTTTGACCTACGCGCCGACAAAGCTGAACTAACGGAACTCGAGGATGGTCGATTTAAAGTTGTCTTAACGGCGTCGGCTAAGAAATTTAAAGCCGATGGTAAGGGTAAAGAAACCGAGCAAGACCTCAAAGAAACCGTAGAAGTGGCTCTGTTCACCGAAAACCCCAATGACTTTGCCGCAGACAACAAGGTCATTTACAAACAAGAGCATGCAATCGTCACTGGCGAGAATACCATTGAGATCATTCTTGATGAAAGGCCCGCCTACATAGGTATTGACCCATTTGTTCGCTACATAGACCGTGATACGGGCAATAACATATTAAAGCTCTAAAACAAGCTATCGGCACTTAGTCGCACCCGTTAAAAAGGCCAGGCTTTTACACCTGGCCTTTTTAACGTCGTCTATCCAGTCGCCGTAGCTACCTAGACAATAATATTTACCTACAGCTCTTTAATTGACACACTGCCGCCACTCGTTCGTAATGTGAGCTCTGGACCACCACCGTTGATGGACCCTCTGATTCGAGTTTTCTTGACCTTTCCATCAACATCGAACTCACTTTTCACTCTGCCACCACTGGTACTCGCATTAAGATCAATGGCCATAGACGGCACTAAATACGCGGATATGCTTCCACCAGACGTTGTCAATTTACAATCATCCGTGAGTTGCTTGGAGAGTTTTGCCTTAATGCTTCCTCCCGACGTATTGGCGTCAATGTTCCCATAGACGTCATCGACCGTGATGGATCCGCCGGAAGTTTTGACGTCAACGTCTCCGTTGATCTGGCCAAGTTCGATTGATCCACCGGAGGTATAAGCATCAATTTCACCGTTTAGATCCTCAATTTCAATTGAACCACCACCGGTCTTTAAATCTAAATTGTAGGACTTAGGAACCTTGATGGAATACTTCACACTCAAACTGTAATTGCCCCACCCACTGTCCTTATCACCGTCAATTTTCACGTCCGAACCGTCCTGTTCAAACGTAACCGTAAAATCGTCAGCGTTCTTACCCCGCTTATCAACTCGAATCTCAACGGTATCGCCATCATGAGACTCAATATCGATCGCCCCAGAATCGGAATCAACGTACAGTGTTCCGCCAGCTTCAACATTGAATGATTTCTCAACGGTATCGGCACTGGCTTGAGTTAATCCAATCGCAGCGAATGTCAGTATGCCGGCTCCGGCTATTACTAAAGTCTTTTTCATGTTTGTCTCACAGAGAAGTTGTAATGGTTTGATGTTAAGACGTATGAAAACAGAAAAGGGTTTACAACAAACTCGATATTATTGAAATCTCTGAATTAACATAGGGGGTTGCTGGCAATGGTGGACGAATTCGGAACAACAACATCAACGCAGCAGATTGCCTAAACACCCGCTGAACGCGCCCTCAGTTTTACGCACCAAGAAGCAAGAATTGAACGCTGAACGTCGGTTAAACTCGCGCGATTTTTCGAATGCATTCGATTCGATTATTGATGCGCTGAGAACTCGATTGACTTAGCACCCTTAATCAACAACCAGACACCGGTGACAATTTCGCTCACAAACATCGGGGCCCATCCGTACTGAACGACGGCGCTGTATTCAGGCAGCACCATGAAAAGCATGGCCGTCACAATCGCCAACACCTATGCCATAACCCCAAATATCGAAATGCCTACTGGGAGTATATTCGCCCTTAAGAACGTGACGAAAAACAGCGTCGACCCCACTCCAAAAAACATCACCGAGATATTGAACCCCACATTTTTTGCATCAATTAAAAGGTCTATTAATAGCTTACTGTGGACGGTGAGTTCACCTTCGTAATTCAGATAGAAGTGGAAAATAGTAAAGGTGAAAATTGTTGTTACGGCACCAATAAATGCTTCCCCCAGCCTCCAAATCATGGCCATAAGAGCAAAGTTTTTATTGTGTTGACGGGCCAATACATACAGCGCGTAAGCCAACACTACGGTAAAAATTGGCGTGATTATTTGTAAGATAATGCCCGATCGATAGAAAAACTGCCGCTGTTGAACCACAGCTGACAGTCCCTCCAATTCAACACCATCGACCACACTGCCAATTAGATATTCACCCGACATATACAATATAATTAGTAGCAGATACACCGAACCTGCTACTACGGAGAAAGCTCTTATCTGTTGGCGATGATTTAGCTGCTCTGACATAAAACCTTCCTCTCTTTCAGTATTCCATCGAACGCCAGAGCGTCCTACTGTTAGCTTGACCCTGGTCTATTGGGCGCTCAGTCCCTCTAACTAGAGGGAAACCACATCATCGCACTGGCCGCACCAACTCCGACTAGCGTGGCCAAACAAGAGATCGACAACAACAATGCCACCCCCAATTTAAACGTACTATTTTCACTTCGTTGAGCCCTTAAATAGAGCTCCAACATGGCTAGCGGTAACAGAAACTGAGCATAGGAAATAAAATAGAGTGCAGGCCCAGTAAAGGTCTCCATGTCCATGCCAACAGGCCCTTGATTGACGACAAACCACAACATCAACCCAATGCGAAAAAACCACCCAGCATTGGCGACCAAAAACAACCGCAGAGCCCACCTTCGATGCTCAACAAAACGTCGCGACCTTGCGGTCATGTAAGCTAACGCCGAAAACAGTAACACCAGCCCCCCTGCTGAACTGGTTCCTAAGTCCATAATGAGGTCACCTGGAATCTCCCGCGTGAAAATCAAATATTGGCCGGCCAAGCTACACACGATTGCACTGACCATGAACAAACGTCCGTTGAGACGATGAAAGACTGGAAACCGCGTTCTTAGACTGGGCAATAGTTGCAGCAATCCCCCACTGATGACCACCAGAGCTAAACTTAGGTGCGTCACCAAGAAAAAGTTGCCTAAGGTATCCCCCTCAATAAACGTGGTACCTGGTTCGGTGTCAGAAAAACCAAACGCGGCTCCACCGTAATGCACGATCACGTACAGAAAGAAAGCCATCAAACCTGCAACAGCTATGCAATACCAAGCCGAGGCAGCCCATTTAAGCTGTTTATTAAATGAACGAGGGCGTTCAAAAGCCGTAGCATCCATAATTATTTCTCCAAATCTAAAAGTTAAAGCTCGAAGCGGTGCTGTCTATGCCATGCCGCTGAGTAAATGAGTATTGCCGCTACAACTAACCCAAGTAGCAGACTGCCAAATGAATCAATCAAAAAGGTGTGTAGATACTGGCCGACCGTATCCACTTGGGCATACGTCTCCAGTAGAGTGAATGGCGAATGAGCATTTAGAAAGCCGAAAACGTAGTCTGTGCTAAATAGAATTCTCTCAATAATGCGTACGACAATAATTGGCACCACTAACATAAGAAATGGCATTTTTTTCGCTCTAGCCGAAACAAAAAGCACTAACGCAAAAACAGGTGCACACCAGACCAACGCCAGGAGGAGCACGGCTGTAGGCCAAATCACCATCATTGAAAAGTTCATGCCGGCACTGTCTCGGGCCACCATGTCAGCGGGCAGTGCGATATTTGCGTATGTCATGAGAACAACGCCCGATACCCAGGCGACGGCAATGGCAACTCCGCCGAATCCTAAAATGGCGAAGCAGTATTTAGACAGAACCGTTGTAACGTCAGATACGGGCATGGTTTTCCAGTACAAAATACTCTTGTCGCGGCGGTCGTTATACAAACTCGACAAGGAGTAAAATAGCGCCGCCAACCATGCGGCCGCTAAATACGCTCCCACATACCAAAAGGTTTCATCTTCTGATTGTTCGCCCGCTTCACTTTTGACGTCCGACTCTGCATTCAGTTGAGACTCTGTGTTCGAAAGTTGAGACTCTCCATTCAAAAGTTGAGACTCCTCACGCTCACCGTTTTGACCATCGGGGCTCGCGTCACCTAGCTTGCTGACGGACTCGCTATTAGGCTCATCTACGCTCAGCTCTTGCCCATCTACTGAGATGTCAATTTTGATTGAATCATCCATTTCACTCAAAAAGGAGTCCTCCACATGATGAGAAAACGTGGCTACAATCGCCATCAAGCAAAAAATCCCCGTCACGATCATCGGCATAATGACGAGAAGCCTCTTATACTCCCAATACTCTCGCTTAATTCCATACAAAAACTGGTTCATATCAACTCCTAACTCATCGTGGCAACGAACAAATCCGCCACGCCTGGTGTTCTCGTGGCCCCATATTCACTCAACGCACTGGCTGGGACTCCTTTAAAAAGTAAGACATGCGCTCCCAAAACCTTACGCTCATGCAGTGGTTTGTACGCCCTAGCCTTTTCCAGGTTTTGCTCGCTCACCTCTACCTCCACATAGTCATCACCAAGGCGCTCCATTTCAGCACTTAATACCGAGTTGCCATTTTTTATGAACAACAGATCAGTGAGTAAATGTTCGACTTCCTCGATTTGATGCGTGGTGATCAGAATGGTTCGATTCTCATCAAAATAATCATTCAGCAGTTGCTCGTAGAATCGTTTACGATACAAAATATCTAATCCAATGGTTGGCTCATCGAGCACCAAGAGCTTGGCGTCAATCGAGATGGCTAATGCAAGATGTACCTGCGTGACCATGCCTTTTGATAGCTGCGAAATCTTACTGGTGAGCCTAACCTCCGTTGAGGAGATAAATCCATCGGCTCTGTCTCGATCGAACTTGGGGTGTACTCCGGCTGTGTATTCAAGTAGTTGATTGACCGTCATCCAGCTCGGCAGTATTGCCGTATCTGCGATATACGCAACGTCACTCAGCATTCCCATACGTTGAGTGCTTGGGTTTTTACCCATTACTTGTAATTCTCCTTCATAGCCAGTCATGCCCATCAGGCACCTCAAAGCCGTTGTCTTTCCAGCCCCGTTAGGCCCGATCAAGCCCATGATTCGGCCTGGCCCCAGCTCTAAGTTAAAGTTATTTAGCGCAAACGAATCGCCGTAGATTTTAGTAAGCCCTTTGGCTCTAATCATGGATTCCATTAATCACCCTTTTTATTTTGAAAATTGGTTAAGGCTTTCTTTAAGTCGTCGATCGACATGCCGATATGCGCAATTCGCTCTAATAGCTTGGGAACCTCTTGCTCTTTAAATTTGACTCGTTCAGCATCTATTAATCGCGCTCGTGCGCCCTCGAGCACAAACATCCCACGACCTCGTTTCATTTCTAGAACTCCTTCGTCTACCAACTCTTGGTAAGCTTTTGCTACAGTTAAATGATTGATTTTCTGCTCAGCCGACACCTGCCGAACTGAAGGCACAAACTCCCCCTCTGTGATTAACCCGTCCATAATCAGTCCGGCTACACGATCGCGTAGCTGCTTGTAAATGGGCAAATCATTGTTCCACTGGTCTGACATATAAGTTAATTTGATATAGTGTTATACATTACTATATCACCATATCTAAGAAATTCAAGTAGACGAGCGAATTTCATTTCAATCGCCATCTAACGCAAGGTGTAAATTAATTGCCGAACCGGCATTGTGCTCAGATCCATTGAGCATCTTAAAGACTTAGTCGTGAGCTCTTACGCTGATGCCCAAGCCTATGTTAGAACAACACAGACACTATTTTCCGCTTACAGTAACGATCAACTGTCGTGAATGGGAGGCATAGCGATGTTCGTACAGAAACAACCCTTGCCATGTGCCTAGGTTTAACCGTCCACGGGACACAGGCAATGTCACGTCGTTGGTGGTTAACACAGATCGAACATGAGCCGCCATATCATCGTCCCCTTCATAATCATGCCTATATTCAGCGTCGGCGTCAGGTGCTAACCGTTTAAGTATGGTTTCCATGTCAGTAAGCACCGTGGCATCGGCATTTTCACATAACATCAACGACGCACTTGTGTGCTTTAGGAACACATGAGCCAATCCGGTTGTCACGGAGGCACCGTTGACTGCATCGTCGATGACGGCGGAGATGTCTATTGCACTCCGACCAGGGGTTTTCACCTGCAGCTCAGACTGATACCAGATAGTCATATTATTCCTCTTTACGCAAAGTCGTAATAAGACATTAAAACTCCTTGCCGTTCAACTGATGTAGCGCTCTTGATTTTAATCAACGAAAAATTAAATGAAAATTGTTGATTCATCCAAGCAAAACCCGCTACACGCGAGCATCAATGTTAAGCGCATTCATAAAGCTAACCAGAACGCCATTGGTCCAACCAAACCCATGCTGGACATTATACTCGCCACCTTCAGCCAACAGACCTATTTCATCTACATTGTATTTTTCTAATAGATACCCGGTTGACTCATACACCACTCGATTATTATTAACCCAATTCAGCGCGCCGGCGTTCGCTAATTCGCGGAAACCATATTTGGTCAAACCCACATAGGTAATCCACTGCAACGGCGCCCAACCGTTTGGAGCATCCCACTGCTGACTCGAGTTAGCTAAGGAGGTAACCCATCCTCCGGCACGCAGAAAATCAGTCTCTAATTTTTTCGCTATTAGACTGGCTTGAGCATGATTTGCTGCTCCAACAAAAAGAGGAAACACGCCCGCAAGCGACGGAGTTGTGCGCTGGGTAAGATCGGCTAAATTCAGATCTAAGAACATGTCATGTTCGGGGCTAAAGAACAGCTCCTGAAGAAGCTGTTTACGACAACTTGCTTTGCTTGAATACAAATCGGCATCCTGATATCGCCCCAAAGATTCATAACAAGATGCTAAGGTTGCCTCGAGTTTATAGATCAACGCGTTCAAGTCCACGGGAATCACAGACGTTGTTTCAATGGACTCTAAAGACTTGCTTTCACCTAGCCAACGAGTCGAAAAGTCCCATCCTGATTCGCATGCCGCTCGTATGTCGCGAAAAAGACTGCCTTGAACTCGTGACGATTCTTTGGCTAACTGAACATCCTCCACAAAACTTTCTGGTCTGGGGGTATCGAGGTCATCCCAGTAGCGATTGAGAAATCCATCACCAACACGAATTACACGATCTGAACAGCCGCCTTGAGCCTCGATTTCACCCGCTCCGTGCATCCAAAACCGATACTCTGATTCCAGCAACCCAATGTAACTGGCGTAAATGTCATCGGCTGGTTTGTGCCTCGCCAACAGTTCAATCATTAATGACGCAACCGGGGGTTGTGATCTGGAGCAAAAGTAGCTTCGGTTACCATTTGGGATATGACCTACCACATCATTTAGATAAGCAAAATTGTCCAGCATATTCGTGAGCATCTCAGGACCATGATCCTCAGTGTAGCCAAGCATCGTAAAATAGCTGTCCCAGTAATATATCTCCCTAAATCGCCCTCCAGGAACCAGATACTTGTGCGGCAAAAACACCAACGAAGAATGTTTCTGCGCCTTATCCGACGCTCTTTCGAGTGTTATCCACATGTCATCAAGATGCTCTCTCAACGACGAGCGTCGTTCTTTTTTTGAAAGTGAAAGTTCATTGCCAGCAGGGAATTTAAAATTCTTCTGCAAAAACAAAATCAGATCAAAATCTGGGCCACCCACGCTGTTCAAAAACTCTTGATTGACCGCGACAGGGTCGTATAAAGCAATCGCATCGACGAACACTTTAGAGTCCGGAAAAATTTCACTCGTTTGAACCAATTCAAACAACTCAGGAAACGCAAGTTCATTCGAAAACACGTTAAACACTCTGCACCTCGCCCTGATTAGTCAGTGCATTTTGTGCCTGCCGATCACTGAACTGCTTGAGAAAATACAGAGCAGCAAAGATTCCAACTAAAGGAACTAACGAACAGTAGAACGCGCGCGAACCGCCAAGCACTTCAAATAGCGTGCCAGTGATAAGAGAACCTAATGTGCCTCCCAGAGCCGAAAAAACAACAATCAAGCCAGTCATTGGGGCATGCTGTGTTTGCGGCAATGCAGATAAAACCACGGAATTGATGATAGGATAAATCGGAGACAAACAGAGCCCGATTAAAGGAAAAACGAAGGCCGCTAACGGCGCGTCGCTCCACCCGGTTACCACGTTCGTCACCGCAACGGCATCAGCCAATGGCAGCGCACTTAATACCAACAACCCGGATAACCCTAAGCAAACGCACAACAAAAAATACCAACCAATTTTTCTTACGACATAGCCAGCGATTAACCTCCCAATTGCAATAGAAGCGGCCAATATACTGGTCATTTGAATACTCAGAGAGGCAGGCAAACCCAATACAGAATTATTAAACGTCGGTAGCCATGACATGATGCCTTGCTCGATTAACACGTAGAGAAACACACTGATGACGAAGACGAGTACCACTGGCTGTTTACACAAGGCCAACATGTCAACGAAGCTTCTTAGCGCTGGTATATCCGCTTGTTTCTTACCCGATTTCTCATCCAATGGAGCAATAAGGAGTGCTAAAAACGCCAGCAAAACGATACCCGATATCGGGTAATAGACGTTATACCAAGCCAAACTCAAACTGTCAGAATCATCCACAAAGGCACTGAAAAGAAAGTACCCCGACAGCACGCCAACCATAAAGAATGCCTCTAAAAAACTCATCATACTGGCGTGTTCTCTGCGACCGGTTGTCAATAAACCTATCGTCGAGAAGATCGACACCTTAACAACCGCAAAGCTCACACCAACGAGCGCAAACAGTGCTTTGTTCATCCACATTGACGGAAATTGTGGCATTAACAACAAAAATAGGAACACAGCAAACAACGCCACTAACATAGAGCGCTTATACCCTGCGCGCGCGATAAAGGCGGCCACTAAAAAGGACGCAATGGCAATACTTAGGTCTTTGTAAGCTTCCAGAATAGACGCGTCCGATGCCGACACTGAAAACGTTGCTTGAACCTGCAGAATTACCGAACCCACGCTATTTAACAAAATAGCGAACACAAAGTAATTCAAGAACAAAGAGACAATTAGGGTTGTTTTACGTTGATGCATATCGTTGTATGAAAACCGTATCTTGGTTAATGACATTACGTATTTAGCCTGCCACCTCACGCACTACTTAAAGGCCGACGTGAGGCAGCAAACTCTAAACGCAACACTCTAGTTATTGACGACTACTGGCTAGAGATCTAAAAGTCGTAACCAATACTGAGCTTAACTGACCGACCAAATATTGGACGACCATTTGGCGCTGATGGGTTTCTTGGGTCCCCTTCAGTAATGCCATCAGAATCGGTTATGTTGTCCCCATGCACTTGCAGAAATAGACCAGAATCGGCGCGAACAATGAGCCCTAAATCTATTTTTTCAAATGACGGCAGATCAACCGTATTGCCATTGTCCCCAAAGCGATCTCCAACGTAAGAGAACGTACCGTACACTGTGGCCTGATAACCAGACCCAAACTCAAAATCGTATTGCGGAGACAGCCTGATCTGAAAGTCAGGCTGACGTAACACGGTATTCCCTACGTTCCCATTAGTGGATGCCGTGATCTCAGCATCTTGAATCGTGGCTCCAAACACGGTCGTAAAGCGGTCGGACAGAAATATTTCACCTTCAAGCTCCAGCCCAACCGCGCGTGTCTCAAATGCGGAATTAGCCACTGAAGCACCGACCACTGAATTGAACGCATCCGTCTCATTATGGTACAAAGTCGCGTAGGCACGAACCTGCTCATTCGAGAATTTTATTCCGCCTTCCAATTGCTCTACTCCAAACACAGACTGAACACCGCTTCGAATTGAGTCAAAATGAGGCCAGCTAAATCCATCAGAATACCGAACAAAAAAGCCCAGTTCATCACTTACCCGATAATCGATAGCTGCCGTAGTGGCAACCTCATCACCATCAAGGCTTACGTCCAGATCTCTGACACCGTCAGGAAATCCCGGACCGGTATCCAACCGATACTCGACGTCGATCTCTTCATACCTTAAGCCAAGATCCAGGGTTAACTTCTCTGAGATGCTCCAAGTATCAGCTATGTACAGCGCAGACACATCAGCATTGCCCTCCGATGAAAGACCAAAAGCAAAACCAGCATTGCCGCCAGCGCTGGCAATATCACCAGGCGTAATTCCGGCTGACAGTGGAATCCCATTCTGACTGTTATGTACGGCAATCGGGTTGCCTAAGGTCCAAAAATCATCCGCGCTGAACGAGGACTGATACCACCCGAAGGTAACATCATGAGAGTCTGCGAAAGTCTTACTCAAACTCAAATCATTAGAAAATGAGTCAATGTCTTTTAATACCACCCAATGACCATAAGTCTGCGCGAATTGATCTCCAGTCAGTCTGTCACCTTGCTGTGTCATCACAGACCCGCCGATCACCTCTTCAAGAGCCGCCACGGAAACCGCCGACCCGGCCGGAACAAAGCCGAACGTATTGGCATCGCCAGAGACGTGATTAAAGTTATTTTTGATCTTAAAGCCCGCGCCCAGCTCAAAATCAATATTGATCCCTGAGACCAAACCATCCCAACCGCGTCCTTCTGAAAAGTCAAAGGTCTCTGTCGTTCCCGAGGGGGCTGTTTGTATTTCACGAAATCGAGTCGCATTGCCTAACTGTGAAAAAGTACCCAAATCACTTTCTCGATTGTTCAATGATATTGGCAGATACCATTGCCCATGATCGTCTGTGGCACGGGCATAGAAATTCACCTTACCGTTGTCGAACACCTTTGTAATCTGGCTTGAAAGTTGCCATCCTTCTTCCGAATCGAACTCAGCGTCGCGTATGCCGGGAGATTTACTCGCGTAGCCCCCGACCATATAGTACAACCCCTCACTTAGTCGGCCACTGACGAACCCGTCTACTCGCTGTAAGTCATAATCTGACGTGGAGTACTTAACCCGCCCTGTTGTTTCCTCGCCGCCCTCACGCAATTGAAAGTTAATCGTGGCACCCGGTTCGCCTTTCGCAAAGACGGCATTGGGACCCCCTCTTAAGGCCTCAACAGAGGCAACCGTTTCATCGACTCGGAAAAGTGTGCTTCCTTCAAAAAACGAGAGGCTATTGAACCCAAATAATGGTGACCCATTGACTGAAAATGAAGTGAACGGCGCATCACCACCGCCGGGCAGACCACGCACGTCGATATTTGCGCCAGCAACACCGCCTGAACTTTCCGCCCAGATACCGGGAACAGATTTAAGTAAGTCTGCCGTACTTTTAGGTTGAATCTTTTCAATCTGCTGATTGTTAATCGTAGTAACAGCAAAACTGACGTCATCTCGGCTCACGCCCTTACCACCGGCGGTCCCAATTATGATTAATTCTTCAATCTCTTGGGCTCCCGTATCGGGCGTACCTTGCGACTGGGCCATCACATTCGTACCCATCAACATCGTTGACAGCACGGCTAGGCAAACCGGGGTACGCGCTAGTCGTAAATTAGTGTATCTCATCATTTTCTCCTAAATCTCCAAAGTGACCATTATTAGTGTCAGCTATTCACCTGACTGAGTGCAGTATAAAAACAAATGAAATGCATTTCAATATATTTCTGAAATGCATTTCATAAATTGAATTAGAATATACTTGGTCCGCAACATTGTTGAAGAGGTCAAATAGGCCTCAAGGTTTCGGAGTTATATAAATGGCTGTCGTCTTCGCTTTAGCACGATTCTATCAAGCGAGTGTTAGCTAATAACTCGGTATCCCCTCTAACTTTCTGACTACGGCGTATGCGAAAAAAACAAATTACAATGGACGACGTAGCGCGTTTGGCAAACGTATCCAAACCCACCGTTTCCCGCGCGCTCAGTGGAAACCCAAACGTCACGGAACAAACCAGGGAAAAAGTGTTAGCCGTTGCCAGAGAGCACGGCTATGCGGTCAATAGAAACGCACGAAAGCTAAGAGAAAAACACACCAACACCGTCGCCGTCGTACTGGACTTCAGTTCTCACAGAAGAGATAGAATTTCAGACCCGTTTATTTATGAGTTATTGGCGGGTGTATCTGAAGCTCTGTCAGTCAGAAATCAAGATTTGCTGTTGTCCCCTCCCACTCTCACGAATGTGGACTCATACCGAGACCTCGTGATGAGTCGAGTTGTTGACGGTTTTATCATGTTAGGCCAAGGCGCAAATGATGCGCTATTTAGCGAACTCCATGAACTTAATGTTCCGTTAGTCGTATGGGGTGGCAAAACAGATGACACTGAATACTGCACCGTAGGAAGTGATAATTTCTTGGGTGGATATCTAGCCGGAGAACGATTCGTTACGAACAAATGCAAAGACGTTTTGTACGTCGGAAATTCAGAACACCTTGAATTAAGGCTTAGGCGTGATGGACTCAGAAAAGCGCTAAATACCGCTCACTACGACATTAAGTTTCGCGAACTTGAAATTGAAGACTTTTCGTTTAGCTCCCATTTTGAATCAATGGCGAGGCTTTTAAAGAAGTCGTCCGCTCCTGACGCAATATTCACCTACAGTGACACCGCTGGAATGGCCGTGATCAACGCCCTGAATGAACATGGCCTTGAGCCTATAAAAGATTATTTCCTCATCGGCTATAACGACATTGCGCAGGCATCTCACTTTTCGCCAAGACTGACCACCATCAGACAAGATACTTTTCTAGCCGGCTCTCTTTTGGTGGAAAAATTCATGTCGGTACTTAATAAAAATAACCCGACATCCAGCACCATTCCAACGGAGTTAATTGTCAGAGGGACCTAGGCAATTTTCACTTCCAACTTCCAAAACGTCAATTTATTACACAGATGTAAGATGCATTCGGTTGACACACAACGATTACAGGCGTAATCTTCATTTCGATTACAGACGTAATCTTAAATAACTCAGTGGAATCACAGCATGACAAACCGAGTGAGTGACTCAGAAAAAATTGTATTGGAGATACTGTGGCAGGAATCTCCTCTATCCAGCCAAGACGTAGTTCAGCGCTTAAGCGCTCACGATTGGACTGAAAAAACCGTTAAAACCTTTCTCAATCGCTTGGTTAAGAAAGACATTCTGGCGTTTCGTAAAGAAGGGCGCCGCTATTTCTATTCTCCTAAGGTAGAACGATCCGAGATATTAAGCGAAGAGAGCGATGGCTTTCTTAAAAGAGTATTTCAGGGCGACATGAAAGCCTTATTGGCCACTTTTGTGGAGAACAAACAGCTTTCCTCAGAAGAACTAAAGTACCTCAAAGATCTATTGGACGAGGAGCAATAATGGACATACTTTTTGATACTTTATGGCGCTTCAACGGCCATCTAAGCGCCCTGCTGTGTGCTGTGTTACTGGTGCGTTGGTTGTTACGTAAATCAGCCAAGATCTACAATGCTTATTTACTTTGGTTCTTCCTGCCACTTGCGCCGATCAGTGGGCTTCTCACCAGCCACGTGGTGTCCTATTTCGGTCAAACATCGGCGCTCAGAGACTTTGCCGCCCCAATTTTCCAACAACGTGGTGTGATAAATGACGTCTCCCCGATCTTGCAAAAATCGGTGATCGAACAAACCGTGAGTTCTACCAACTCATCGATTGCCATAAGCGCTACGAGCATGTTTATTCTGGCATGGGCTATCATTTGTCTGGCGCTGCTGATTAGGTTAGTGATTCAGCACATAAAACTAAGAAATCAGCTCAACTCACCCGAGTTCAATCGGCCTTTAAATCTCGAGTCAGAATGTGCATTTCCAATACAAGGCGTTTCTCAAGAGGGTTTCTCACCAGCGGTTTATGGTTTTTTCAGACCCAAGATCTACTTTCCAACCGCGCTGTTTCATGAACTCGATTCACAACAGCGTAGGTTGATTCTTCAACACGAAGTACAGCACATTAAGCAAGGACACCTTTGGTTAAATCTAGCCTGGGATATATTGGTCTGCTTCATGTGGTTTAACCCACTACTCTATTGGTCAAGGCACGCGTTTCGGCACGACCAAGAACTATTTTGCGACTATTTGGTCTTGCATAAAGCTGACCGGAATAGCCACAAGGCCTATGGCCATGCTCTCATTACGACCGTTTCTGCCACTCACTCGGTCAGTCTGCTGTGTTCCTGGAAAATGTTTAATCAACTAGAGGAACGAATTTTGAATATCAAATCCAATCACCCAACCCGTAAAAATGCTTTATTGTCATTATCAATAGCGTCACTGTTGGTCGTAAGCTCTTTGATCGCAATCGCGACCGCCGACGAACCGACTGAACCTGACCAAAAGGCGTCAAAGCCAAACAGCATCAGTATCGTAAAAATTAACACTGACGATAAAAAACAAATCACCATAAAGACCGATGATAAAACGTACCGCTCAGAAGATGGCGACAGCTTTATTATTGAAGGCGATGAACAACGCCAGCTCACAAGAGAAGAGGAAGAAAAGTTCGAAAAGCTAATTGAACAAAGCGTACGCTACGCAAGTTCGCGCGGTTCTGACCGAAGAGGTATTTTCGAGTTCGAAAATGTTCATTCGTTTACGTTCGATCACGATGGTGAGTTTGACATCGACGAGTTTGAAAAACGCTTCGAGAGCATGGAACCTATGCCCCCAATGCCTCCGGAAGACATCAAAATCATTACCATGATTGAAGGTTCAGATGGCACACAACGAAAAATTGAACGTGCACTAGAGCGCGCCCACCACTCTGAAAGAGCAGCCGTAAAAAAGGCTCGAAAGAAATTGGCTAAAACACATAAGGAATTAGAAAAACAACACGCTGCCCTAGCCAAGAAAAGAGAATTGGCCCACCAACAACTAAAGGAACTTCGAGAGCTTTCTGAGGCACATTAATTTATCCATCCGCTGAGGATCACAATATCCAAGTCGGCGTTCGTCGACTTGAGATTGAGTTATTCCATCAACCTGTTTCGTAACGATACCCAACACCATGCACGGTGCGTATCAGTGAAGGTGATTTGGGGTCAGGTTCCACCAACTTTCGTAACTGCGATATATGCTGATCTAATGTGCGGCTACTCGGCATGTAATCACGCCCCCAGCATTGATTAAACAGTTCATCACGAGTCACTACCTTATTACGATTACGAAAAAGATAGCTAAGGATAGAGCAATCCCTTAGGCTTAAATCAAAGGTGGCCTGCCCTCTTGATGCACGCAACTGCTCGGGGTCAACTTTTAGGTCATGCATCATGAACACTTGAGCAGGTTCTACTTGTGGCGTTCGAGCGATTGAATCACGCTTATATCGCCTAAATATTGCTCTAACGCGAGCAAGAACCTCATGCTTACCAAATGGTTTCATAAGGTAATCATCGGCCCCCAGTTCCAACCCTAGCACGCGATCTATTTCTTCGGATTTAGCACTGATAAACATGATCGCCGTCTGTTCATCGGATTGCCGAATCCTGCGGCAGACCGAATAACCGTCCTGCCCTGGCATCATAATATCCAGCAGCACCATATCTGGTTTAGCTTCTTGATACTTCACCCAGGCTTCGTTTCCATCTTGCGCTGCGATGCAATCAAACCCTTCGGTAGAAAGAATGTCCACCAGTCCGTCTCTAATCAACGCGTCATCTTCGGCAATGAGTAACTTCATTGAAACACCTCCGTCTTCAATGTCAGCTCAAAGCAAGCTCCTTGAATACTGTCGATTAGCGACAAGTCGCCCCCGTGAAGTCTGGCCAGGTCCCTGGCAATACTCAACCCAATTCCGGTGCCCGAAACACCCTCAATCAACGAGTCAGACCCCCGTTCAAAAGGTTCAAAGATCTTGGATCTTAGTGCGAGCGGAATTCCTTCTCCACGATCACTAACCAATACAGTCACGGTATTGCCAGAAAAAGAAGATACAACCTTCGCCAATCCTCCTTGGGCCGCATACTTTTCGACATTGCTGAACAAGTTATTTAGGATTTGCTCTAACAACTCAGCGTCTAACATCACCGTTTGAGAAATCGCTAGATCAGTCTCAACGTGAATTCCTTTGCTCTCGAACGCTGGCGCAAAGTTGTCCAATGTAAGTAAAATCAACTCATCTGGGGAAACAAGCGTTTTGTGCACGCTTATCTTTTGTTGCTGAGCTCTCGAAAAATTAAGCACGTTATTAATCAATCTGCTCAGCCGTTGACTCTCCGATGTCACCACCTTTGCAAACTTACTGACACGAGCTGGGTCAGAGTGTTCATCTTGATTAGCCTCGGTCTCTAACATATCGGCGTAGATGCAAATGTTGGTTAACGGTGTTTTCAGCTCATGCGAAACTTGATTAACAAAGCTGACGCGCTGTTCTGCGGTATGAATTTTTTGTTGGTATTCACGCCATACAAGACGCACCCCAATAAAAACCAAGGCTAATAAGCATAGAAACGAACTCAAGAACACAAACAATTTAAAATTAGTATTTGGGGTCGCCGGCGCAAAATACTCAAGACGCCAGCCGTCTAATGGGTAGGTCAACCACTCTTTAGATAGCGGGCTTTCCATCACGTCACCATCCAGATTATCTCGAACTAGATGTTCACCTGCCTGATAAATCGTGCGCTGGCGTTTATCCACTAAGCGTATAGTGGCATTCACCAACCCGCCAGCGTCCAGACTGGTTCCCAAGCGGACAATTAATTGCGACAGCCAATAAGCCGAAGACAGTTTTTGCCCAACCAACACATCACTAGACGTTCGATGCCACAAATACACATCCGTTGCCGTCCCCGTGTCCCAAGTTGTCCAGCCGGCTTCAACCCTGGGTGGCGTGTCTGAGCTATCACTGAGGGTGCTAGCAACCGTCTCATTTATATTTTTTGAACGATTGAGACTGGCAATAAGGCCCTCTCGGCGAGCCTCGTAACGATGACTGTTGATGAGGTCACTCGATGCACCGCTGCTTTGCCCGATGACATCCGCCTTTGATCGCAAGCGAAAAGCATTTGGATCGGACAACACCTCTGCGAACGACGTAACAAACTGCCTTTCAGCGTTGGAGTAAATAGCTGTGTCTTGTGGAAACACCAGTTCTCGATCCGAATTTAGTACAAAAACGTGATCTAAAAATGGATCAGTATTAATAACCTGACGAATCAACGTGATATTTTCATCGCTGATACTGTCGGCAATCTGTAAGAAAGACAAAGCAGTAATAGCGCTTTGCTCTAACTCATTGATAAACCCATGAACCACACCTTGCGCTTGCCGTAGCCGAGCATCGGCTAATTCACTTGCTTGGTGCTCGGCCACAATCCGGTCTTGAATCAGAGATCGCTGACCTAGCCATGCCAATAATATGAGAGGCAAAACCAAAATCAAAAAAAGTATAAATCGCGAACGAGTATTCAATGTGATATCAATTTGAGAGGAATGTAAAAAAAGCAGTGTGCTACCAGTCACTCCATGGTAGCACAGCTGTTTTTGCTTTAGTCTTTACGCTCTTGTTGCTTAGACCGCTTATACGTTTTGGCTTTAATCGACTTACGCGACTCATTCCAATCCTCGTCTTCGAGTACCACATCGGCTTCAGCCTTAGACTCAGCGCTTTGCCGAGATAGCTTGGGAGACGAAATAAGTTTCGCTGCCCTATCCAAATAACTGGCGTTAGAATCAAGCGTTTGTTTAGCTTCTTTGACTTTTCCTAAATCACGAAGCTCAAGCGCGCGTTGTGTCTCGACATTGGCGATTTGCTCTACCGCCGATTCATAGGCAACCTTATCGATGGCTCCTTTAACTCGTTCGTTATTATTAGAGAAAGTCACTGACACCAGATCGCTCTTCCTCTCACTTTTCTGGGTTGCCATGTTATTGTAAACAACATTGACAGCGGCAATTTGACGCTCACTGTTACTTTCCGCAGGCGGTACTTGGACCTCCAAGATAACGTAGTTTTGCTGCGAGCTGTACAACTGATTCACACGAGTGGTAACCCGTTGACCAATAATGGTGCTTTCACGCCCCACGACTCGGATTGGAATCACACCCTCATCGCAAATAATTTCAATATTAACGTCCTGTGCCACCACCGACATGGCGTCACCAAACTCTCGATCAAACACTCTAGCAAGGTCGGCTGAGTCTTTAACGAAATCATGGTTACCATCGCTGTAGTTCGCCAGCTGCGTCATCAAATCTTCGTTATAGCCCAAACCCAAGCCTATGGTAGAAACGCTCATGCCTTTCTTAGCCAACGCCTTCCCCAAGTCACCTAATTCCTTCGGACTGTCTGGGCCTACGTTCGCCATGCCATCAGACAGCAATACCACCCTGTTGACCTTTTCTTTATTCAGAAATCGACTTACTTGATCAGCACCGATGCTTGTACCGGCAAATAAGGCAGTACTGCCATTTGCTCTAATGGACTCGATCGCGTTATACAGACGACTCTTATCAGTAACTTGCGTTGCAGGCACCAATACACGCACAGCCGAATCATAGGTCACAATCGACACCACGTCCCGAGCCGAAAGCTTGCTGACAGCCATAATGGCGGCTTGCTTGGCTCTTTCGATTTTATCTCCGCTCATCGAAGAAGACTGGTCCAAGACCAGCGCCACGTTTAAAGGTGGGCGCTGCACTTCGTCACCCAGTTCAAAGCCAGTTAACGCAACGCGTAAGAAAGCCGTACCTTCAGTATTAGCCTGCATAATAGGAGTCGCCAAACCTGCATTTACGCTCACCGTCTTAGCGGCAGAAATTACGCTAAAGCTCAACGCAAGCGAAGTCACCACCGCCACCATAATCCGTTTAAAAAATGTACTCATATCGTCACCTTGTTTGTTGTATCTGTTCAATGACAGTGTGCCAATAGTGAAAAATTAGATGGTCAGAAAGCCATAAATACTTTGTAAAAAAAATGTAAAACAGTTCATTTAAGAATCAGTTTGGCAAACGGCGTCGATTCGTCTTACAACGCTTAGAACTCTATGCGTTGGTTAATGAGTACATGCACGCGTCGACAGAAACACCCTTAACCAGCAAACGGTTTTGTAAAACGCCTTCGTATTTAGCGCCCACCTTTTCCGCTACCCTCTGGCTTGGAAGATTTTCGGGCAGCGTCACTATTTCGATGCGAGAGAGCGCCAACTCGTCAAAACCATATCCAGATATCAATTTAGTGGCTTTCGCCGCAATACCCTTTCCCAGTGCGCTCTGCCCAACCCAATACCCAAGGTTAGCAATACGATGCGGCTTATTAATTTGATTGAGCGCAATACTGCCAAGCAGCTTCTGGCTTTCGCACTCATAAATAAGAAACGAATACTCCTCACCATTATCCCAGGCTGATTGACGGCTGAACACCCAATCTTGGGACTCTTGGACGCTGTATTGGGAATGGCACCACGGGAAAATCGCAGACAAATAGTCGGCGGACTCCAATACCAGTTGCTGGAATCCGATTACATCTTGATCGGCGAAGGTTCTAATACCCACACCCAGACCTTCAATTCTCATTCTCTGAAGCCATCTTAATAGTTAGTTGTCCCGGCAAGCTGCTCTGAACGCGTGCACTCCAATACATCGCAGTCTTGCCTATCTATTTGAATAACGTAGGGTCAAGCTTTCGCACGTAGAACATTTAGCCCAAGAGCGATGTATACCCCACCTGTTACCCTGTTAATCCAGTGTTGAGCCAGATTACTATTTCGAATGGTCGTTGAGAATGACGACGCAAAACAAGCAACCAGCAAACACCAAATCGTGCCGCCTAACACAAATGTAAAAGCAAGAAATAGGAGACTTGCCGAGACAGAATTTACATCGGCAAACTGAGGCAAAAACGCGATGAAAAATAGTGCTACCTTCGGATTTAGCACATTAGTAATCACGCCCTGAGAGTATATTTTTCTCAACTTAGTGGTTTCAAGGTTCGTGGAAGTGGGCAGCGATGATTCAGACATCAGCGTGGAAACACCCAAGTAAATCAAATACAAACCACCAACGATTTTAATCATCAAAAATAGTACCGGAGACGTCAAAATAATCAAAGACACTCCGGCAATCGCGAGTCCCGCGTGAAATAGCGCACCCGTACTTATGCCTAGCACTGAGACCACTCCAGCCATTCTACCCTGAGCAACACTTCTGGCGATGATGTATAGGGTGTCCTGCCCAGGTGTTATCCATAACAAGAAACTGGCGGCCAAAAAAAGCCCATAACTTTCTATATTCATATTTTTACTCTAAGGGTACGACGACCCAGTTTGTCTACTTTCTATGTCGGATTACCATCAAAGGAAAAACGGGCGTAGTCGTTGGTAATCAAAACACTGACACAAACAGCCCGCAGTTCCAAGAGCCATTTAATGGTGTTCAACCCAGATCCGAAGCCAAGCCGAAGCCAAGCCGAAGCCAAGCCGAAGCCAAGCCGATGCCAAGCCCCATCAACGGAGTATTTTACACCACTGATGGGCCATGAAGGCTTACTCAAAATGTTGTCACATTCCCTTAAGTTTTACATGGATTTCCATTTCAAGAAACCCGTCAACTCTGGCGTCGTTTAAGTAGTTTTCTAACATTGGAAAGTCATCTGGCTCGAACCCACTGTTGGGTAACCAATCCGAGTAAATACTAAGTTGCGCATTAATCGCTTCCTCTGGATCACCCTTAAAATACAGAACGGCGTACTTCCCAGCTGGAATTTCAAATGATGTAAACGGCGAATTAATTTGGATTTCATCAGCCACAACAATAGACGCGACATACCGGCATTTATCAACCGGCGTTACGGTTGGGTTATCGTACGCCAACGCAAACCGCGTTTGATTGTGTTCTGGTATGCCATTATTTGACGCCCACTCTATCAGTTTATCCCAAGCGGCGTATATTGCGTCAGGGGCGTAGCCACCATTTGATGCTAACGTGCATACTCTTTGGGAACCGAGTTCCCGTACCTTGATATTCATTTTTCTATCCTGTGAGTTATTATTGTTTATCACGTTATCTGTGATGCGTGCAGGATATAAATCAGATGGGGTAAAAACTTTTCCGTACTTGCTGGATACTTTTCCAATCTTGCTATTTTTTGCTTTATCAGGGTTTCTGATCTCTGACGGACTAAAGCCGAAGTGCCCTTTGATCGCTTTAGAAAAATTCGCGCTGGACGAATAACCTAAATCTAAGGCTATCTGGGTAATACTTAATTCTCGGTGAAAAACCAGATGGTTTACTGCTCTTTCGAGCCGTCTTCTGACGATGTAATCATTGACCGTCTCGCCCACGATTGCTGTAAAGATTCGATGAAAATGATAAACCGAAAAGTGACTAACGCTCGCCACGTCACTGAGCGAAATACGCTGATGCAAGTTATCTTCAATGAACCTGATAACACGTTCAATGCGTTTCTTATATTCAGTGTTCATGATTAGTTTGGAAAGTCACCGTAGAGTTATTGAAGCACCAACGTTACGTCATCAATATATAGCGCGTTGGTTTTATATCAACCGATGGCTCGCATATGGTATTCGTATTTATCTTCATCAACAATTTCAAAACCAAACTTTTCATACAACCGCACTGCCGGGTTTGCCTTCAACACAGACAACGTGATTCTCTTGCCTTTCCCTTCGCGCAAAATACGTTTAATGGCAACTGAACCAATCCCCTTTCCTTGATATTTGGGGTCAATCTGGATCTGAATTAGATCTAGATTTTGCTCATTAAGCTCGTATTTCACGTGCCCCACTTTATCGTTGTTAAAAACCACAAGATAGGAGCAATCAAATTTATGATTGAGCCTATCGACATGCTCTTCCTCAGTTAGAAACAAACCGGCTGATTCAAGGTGCTCGGTCATCGTGAGCTTCCTTAGCGTCAATAGATAATCCTTGTCTGACTCTGTTGCTTTAACAAACTTGAACAAATAAATAGGGTCGAGCGCGACCTTTTCTCTGGCTATATTAGATTCGTTCGGCTTCATAATAAGAGGTAGACTCTAATAGCCCCTCAGTGTATGAAACATCGACATTGGCATCTACTTCGCAAGAGCCGATCCTAGATCGTATTAATTTTCCAGAGTTGAGCCTTATATTGGCTACACCGGCAATAACCCCCTTTCCGCGCACAAAACAAAACGTTATTACTCCTCGACCAATCTCGTGCTTTTCACCACCATTATTTACTTTTTCTAATGCGTAAACCCCTGCAAATAACATTAAATACACGCCTGCTATAACAGCGTTTTTGAACACAACTGAACTTTTCAAGTAATTTAGGAAGCATGACATATCAGCACCATAGGAATTTCATGTCTAATTGTATGGCTATACCAGCCCAACTACCACTTGCTGGTAGTACTTTTGCACATTCTCATGCTCGCTATTACTCAGCTACCGTATCATCTATACGTAAATTTCGTCACTCAGACTTTTCTCGTTCAAAAACCGCAATCATTTTTTCAGATTGCCCCATATTCGAAGACGCAGGCATTACAATTTGATGTAATTTCCAGCCAAGGTTTCCCTGTTCATTCAGGACTTTATCGATGTCCGGTGTCCCTTGTTTTAAGATACCAAATTTGAACGGCATCTCAACGGTTTTGTATTCGTATTTTTTCACAGTGTGGGTTTCCTGGTGACTGAGGCTTTGAAGATCAATGTCCAACGCAGACGCCAGCGCTTTCTTAGACTGAAGGGAGGCCGATGACTTGGCCTCAACTCGTTGAATCGTTCTGAGGTTTAACCCTGATGCGATGGCCAGTTCCTCTTGGGACCATCCTCGCTCCAGTCTCAATTCAAGAATTAGTGCTGCATTAATTTTCATATATAGTTCTTAGCCATTGTTAAATAGGCAAAACGAGTATCAACCAGAATCCAAGACTCTTTTACGACTAATACACGAGAAAACCACGACACCTTACCGCCAGTTGCGTGGATCAGGGCTTTATGACCCTTGGTGCCACAACCGTGCCAATTCTTACCATCCCAAACAGACTGATTTAACCGTAACAACTAAGCATCGCCCCTCATTCTAAGAACCATGTCCACTCGATGCATGCCCGGGCCCCAACCATCTGGCGTTGTTTTTATCACTTGAGCCCCAAATTTCTTAAAGAAGGGAGCTGATTTGTGGCTTGCGGCAATGTTTACCCGACGATACGCCGAACGTTGAGACAACACCACAACCCTATCCATAATCAGAGAACCTATTCCGCTCCCTTGCACACCAGGATCCAATAAAATCCAGTTAAGAGCGCCAACGTCGCTGAACTGGCCAATTAAACCAAACGCTCCCACCAATCTATCCGCAATGGCACAGACTTGGTACTGAGATACGACCGAATCAAGGAATGTTGCATAATCTTCTCGTTCATTGGGCGCAAAAAATTGAGGGCAGTTTGCGTCAAACATATCAAGACAACACGGCCTATCGAGACTGCTATAGGGCCGAAATGTAATCGCCTCTTTCATAGCGGCCACTTAGCTAGCTCCTTATTAGTACCCACCTCACTGTTAGACTTACTCGCCATTAAGCACTGAACAATGGAAGTACTTAGGGTGATTTTCCTATCGAAGACTACAATGAATTGAACGCATCATAAACAACCACCTTGCTCCATAAATGCTGAGCATCTTCCACAAACTTTAGATGAACAGGCTCAGCTTGATACTTATCCTGATCTTCCTTAGTTTCAAAAGTCAGTATCAATGCGTAGGTATATGAACTGTCGACAACCTCACGTTCACTTGGTGCAACGGTACCGATAAACTTACTTTTAACGTACTGAGAACTATCAATAAACATACCCAAGTGCTCTTCAAAGGCTTTTCGATCGTCTTCGTTATCGGGATTTTTCAACCAAAAGTACACACTATGAAGAAACCCGCCTGGTTCAATAACGGTTTGCTTCCTTGGCTCCCCCGCTGACGCCGTGTTTATGAACAAAATCAATGAAGCGCACAATAAAAGCGCGCCTCCGAAATTAGTTTTATTGCTGAACATAGTATTAAGTCTCATTTTTATAATCAGGTACATAGCGCACAGAGTAGGAAATTATAGACAAAACGATACTGATTTCAGGTTTGCCTGTCACATCGTAAGATATTTCGTCTCGCATTGAGCACAAGGGCTACCGTAACTCGTTGTTCTCGACTCTAATTAAATTTAGCCCGCCAACCTTAGGTTATGTATTAGAAGCTAGCGCTTCAGCCATAGAAATATCGGCAATTTCTTCTAGCCAATCCAAATCAACCGATTGATGGGACTCACAAATGAACCAAGGTTCACGAGAATCGGGTTCTAACATAATGCCGTTTTTGATTAGATTCATGGCAAACTCAGTGTATAACGCACTGTTGGTTTGTTTCCAATCCCGGTAGTTGCTGGGAACAATGTCACCAAAATGAATGCCAAACATGGAATCAGGCCCGGCAAACCTATGCTCTATACCATGCTTTGTGAAAACGCGACTAAGCACCCGTTGGATATCCGCGCCAACCTTATTGATAGTGGCGTAGGCGTTTGTTTCATTCAGCACGGTTAAGGTGGCTTTTGCGGCCGTTAACGCAATGATGTTCGCGGTATACGTTCCTCCGTGAGTGACGCCTTTGCTGGAAAAATTAATCATGTCCATCACATCAGCGCGCCCGCCGAATGCTGCGACTGGATAACCATTGCCCATGGCTTTAGCGTAGGTGGTTAAGTCAGCCTTTATTCCATAAAGTTCTTGCGCGCCGCCTTTAGCCACTCTAAAACCTGTTTTAACTTCATCCAGGATTAATAAGGTGTCATTGGCGTCGCATATATCACGCAGCTTTTGCATGTACTCTTGACTTGACGCAATGCTTCCGCAGTTGCCCAAGATTGGCTCTATTACAATGGCCGCTATGTCATCTCCTACGCGTGCAAACACAGCATCAATGGCGTCAAAGCTGTTCAGAGGCACGGTTTCTAAATGTTCGCGGCTGGCCTCCGGAATTCCCACACCGAACGACGCTATTTCAGGCGCTTGGCCAGATTCTGCATCCCAATTATCCACGTCAGATTTCCACATCATTTCGTCGTATAACCCGTGAAAGCCCCCTTCAACCACCACAATTTTATTGCGACCAGTAAAGCCACGTGCCGTTCGCACAGCGCCGAGTACGGCTTCAGTTCCAGAGTTAGCAAAACGCATTTTCTCGATGTTGGGGCACATCTGCTTAACCAATTCGACGACCTCTGAATCAAGGTCCGTTGAAAAGCCAGAAATGGTCCCACGGTCAGTAATACCGCCAATCACGGCTTGGTCAATGCGGGCATCACGATAGCCCAAAATAATAGGGCCGTAAGCTAAACGAAAGTCGACGTAGGTTTGATCATCGGCATCGGTGATCGTACACCCGTCGCTAGACTTCACGAAAACCGTATTATCCTCTCCCCAATAGCGGTAACTATCAGCGACCCCCATTGGCATATTAGAATGAGACTGCTTCAATAGGCGGCTGGTATTCGGCTTAGCTGGATTGCTCATGGGTCGACTCTTAAAAATACGGATAAGATAAAATAGTTGCGCGCATAATACAGGGTCCCAAAGACCTTTGCATCCAGAGGCTATACACTGGAATAAATTATCAAACCGACCCTAAAACCTCACATGAGATTAAGGTTGCCATTCCAATTCGTTAACGCCGGTGTTCCTAAGTAACACCGCGTAAAAATACTTAGCCAGTAAGTTAGGTTCAGGTGTTTGTCGTCAGACCTAAATTTTTATGCGCATTCGTCAATTACAGGATTAATTACATCTGAATTTGGGGCCGGAAATGGGTTCTTAAAACTAAAGGCTTGCGCTGTGGGCCCTTGGCTAACTAACCATTCCAGTTTCGCCTTCGCTTCTTCTAGCGTGGGAGTATGCCCCTCTTCAATCCACCAAAGTACTAAATAAAAATCGATTTTGTCGAACCATTCATTTCTTCGACGCATTATCTCTCTGTGTTCTTTGTTTCGATACACAAAAGCGCCAAGAGCCTCTAGGCTTTTCCACACAGACATATTAGCGGCAACATTGGGATCATCAAATGCATTGACATCCAAGGCATTATTGCCCTCTCCGGTCAGACGCCAAACAAACCCCTCTTGGCTTTCGGCGATTGCATTAACCCGATCTAAATTATCTATAAAGTCACTGTTAACTGGGTGGTCTTGAGGTAACCGAAAACGAGCGATATTCAATTGCGCCAAATGATAATTCATAAACAACCTCTCAAATTTTGAAAATCCGGCAGGCTTAATAGCCGACGTGCCTTAGCACGACATAATGACCACGTGCCTTTAAACTCTTTAGGATTCATTGGCATAAAAAGTTTCTATGCTTATCTCTACAAGTTTTATACCCAAAAAAACCAAATGAAAGAGTAAACAGGAAAACACTGGGATGTTGCATACCAAATACATTTAGGCTTCCAAACAACAAGAGCAAACATAATAATAGCAGTACCGTTACATTAACCTTCTCTGCCTTTGTTTTTTTACGAAGAACAGGAAAAACAATCTGCGCACAAAAGATGCCAGGTAAAAACGCCTGAATAACGCTTAGAGTAATTAAAACGATAGTGACTGCAGCCGATGAATGTACTGGTAGATTAGACGTATTCAAATTCCACCCCAAATACACAAGGGCGGTTAAAGAGGTTAAAACGTAATAGCTCAGTTTCACTGCTTTTATTTTTTCGTAAATCTAATCAAGTGGGCACAGGCACGTGATACGCACCCAAGCGCGGCGGTAGTGTTTTGCCTGGTTAGTCGTCAAACGCATGCTTAACTTCTTTGGTTTGCAATAAACACAAGGTTACGACGCCCAAAACCGTGCCAAATGGAAACCCCAGTAACAACACGATAGACAGGATAGTCGCGGTTTTACGATTCCTACACTGGAAAAGCAAACGCCCCACCCAACAAGCTAACCCGAACAACAGCAGTCCGATTAGACCCAACGAGAGAGTTGGTATCCCATGCGCGCTAAAAATTGAAAAATTTGGATCAGATGAACCGACTTCGAGCACTTGCACAATTTTGACACCAACGAAAATAAGCATTCCAACGCCATAGAGAATGTAGCCAAAAGATACAAGGGACAATAATTTCTTCATGGTTTTACCGGATAGATAACGTCTTTAAAACGGGAGGAGGTTTCCGTTGAAAACGCGTCCGAGCCGAAGGCGTTTTTTTGAGGCTTATTACGTAACTTTTTTAACACATTAACGCCTGTCCTTTCACAGTTACTCCCGCAGAAGTTGCCTCATATTTTTGCATCAAAGCCGTATTTCCTGATACCTCAACGACTTTCTTTTTCAGCTCATCAATCGCTGAAATCAGAGTTCCTTCCGACTGCATTTTCGCTTTGATTTCTTCCTCCGATTTCGGAGGTTGGCCTTCGGAGAAAGGAGCGAAAGTTTCAATGCTCTGGATTAACGCGCAATCACCATTTTCTGAATCTATAACCGAAACTTTCATCCAATGATTTGTAGGAGAGCTGGCGCATCCAGCTAAGCAGAGAGCGAATGAGAATATAAATAGAGTGTTTTTCATAACTGATTTTAAATAGTGTTGGTGGTTCCCGCATATACCTAACGCCCAAGGTATGCGCGCGCGAAGGGCGCGTCCAGCCCGTAAGGCAAAATACCCTTTCTTGTTATTTGTCTTTTTAAAACTTGCTATTTTCATCTTTATCAAGGTTGTTGATTGTAGTTTTACCCAATAGTTTTAGAAGCGTATTCCTGAAAAAACGTAGCATTGGGTATAACACGCTGGAAACTTTCTTGGACTTGAACATCCAGTAGTTTAAGCGATTAAAAATCCCAGATTTGCTACTAATCAGAGCTAGAGCATGGATTGCATCTGTACCATAGTAAAACTGATCTCCCATTTTCAAAACCATCCCCTGATCAATATCGAGCCCCTTAGAGGTAATTTCATCCATAATTTCGCTGTTCTCACGAGCATCTACTATTTTCAACTTCCCCACCCTTTCTCGTATTCGAATTACCTGACAGTAATTGTTGCAAGCAGGGCACTCCTTATCATAGACCAATAGAATTTCTTCTTCGCTCATCAAAACCTCCTAGAACACATAACGCCCCGCGGATCCCATTTGTGGGCGGAGTGAATTGGGCAACTTGTTATTTGCTAGCATGGGATATCGGCAAATACACTGACAACAAAGACAATGAAAACCAAACACCTAAAGCGGTAATTAGTGACAATAATACGATAGTAGGTTTATGGCTACCTGCTATCTCAGATGATTTAACAAAACCAACCTTTACTATCGCGGGGATTACTAGAGTTAAAGCCCAAAATTTGTATGTTTTGATACATAATATTGCCAGCGCTGGCAGCGCAATACCCATATAAGCAAGCTGTTTTAGATAATTTGGCATCATGTGCAAACCTAAAAAATAAAAGGCCAAAGTTTCGATAGCTAGAACAAAATTCAATTTCGAATTAATCGATGAATAATTCATATAGGGCCC
>NZ_BAABWF010000015.1:0-67931 GCF_040366405.1 Arenicella sp. 4NH20-0111 | reverse complement strand
TACGTACTTCCTTTGTACTTTTAATTCGGCTCTGACCCCTTTAATTCGTACTTCCTTTGTACTTTTAATTCGGCTCTGACCCCTTTTATTTCTTTTAATTCGGCTCTGACCCCTTTTATTTACGCGCCAGTTGATGGCGGCTCTACAACTTCTTTACCCAGCAACCAGTTAGCGCGGCTGGAAGATCAACTTAATCACTTACTCGCCTGTCACGCCTTTTTTGACTTGGCCATTCATGCCATCACTCACCCCGATTACAACGAAGAGATCGACGGCCACCGTTGGCATTTGGGGTTGTTCCTGCATCAGCAGTGGTTACAGGATCAGGGACAAGCCGTTATCCATCAACTGCAAACCATTCGGCGGGCGCTCATTGAGTAGCCCGCCTTACGAGTAGATATTTTGAGCGTGTCCGTTAATTTTATTCAAAGAATAGATAACTCACCGCCATCGCTAAATACATCTTCCCAACCATAACGCAAATTTTTACCCCAACTATCACTACCCAAAAACCTAAAATATAAAAATTTACTTGTTACTGATGCGTTTGCCGACTCGTTAAACTTCCATTTAACAACTTCATTAAACATATTCACATTCGGACTTAAATCTCCAGTAAACCAAGCCGCAAACTCATCAACTTCAACAAACAAAAGCTCTAATCCTGCAACAATTTCAGACTGGCTACTTATAAACACCCTAACACTAGGTAAGCAATCTGGAGCTACCATTCTAGAATCTGGAAGAATATAACTTGGTGAAACTACGCTAATTTCTCTGATGAAAGAATGAGGCCAATCGACCTCAAATAACACCCTCTGTTTAAAGGTAACTTCATCAGTAATACGAACCCATTCCATAAGCATCACTCATCAATTGGCAAATGGCCGCTGCGTGTTCCTTTCGGATAGTCTGAACCATACTCAAAATTATGCTGATGCTCTGCTCTTCGACCATCATTCACATCATACTGACGATGTCTACGACCATACTTATCGTAAGTAGTTGTTTGTTTGAGCGACCCATCTTCATTGTATCGATTATGGGTGTTGTAAGGACTTGATTGTTCTGGAGAACGTTTATTTAGGGACTTATCATACCTTGCAGCTTCATCAGGCGACATTTCATCTCTGAAGCTCTTATTTCCCCCCTTTGTGGCAAAACTCGTCCTGACTCTACTTTTAATAGCATTAATTATCTGATGCTTTACTACCTTAATCCCACCAGCCGCGATGAACCCTCCAACACCAGCTGCAAAAGAACCAGCGACAAAAGCGACCCCTGTAATCGTATCAACTGCGGTATTAACCGATTCGATTAAATTTAATGCTTCTTCCTCGCTGATACTAAACGGTTGGTCACTATCATATTGTTCTTTTAACGCCCTTAAAGTACTGAATGCATCCCTCAATTGATCTAGATGACCCTGCGCTTCATCTCTCTTTTTAGTTGATAAACGACCCTGAGCCGCCCATGGATCATCCGCAGCGTCTTCAAGATCATCAACTAGATCCTGAAGATCCTCATCGTCAACAGGACCCTCATCTGTATTTTCATCCGAGCCAGAAGTTGAACTCTGATCACCTGTATCAGTAGCACCATTACCTCCACCTGCACCGCTGCCATTAGAAAGACCGCCAGAAGAAACGCCCCCAGGTCCGCCACCCTGAAAACAATCGCCTTCGCATTGGGGCAGCTCTCTATGCCCCTTCACTATGATCTCCTCCATATTCCCAGTAGGATCAACAAACTTCAACGGATTATTACGAACGTAACTGTATCGATTGAAACTCTGCATATTGTATGCATTAGGCAACACCGGATCCGCCGACAAAAACCTCCCGATCAACGGATCATAGATCCGCGCGTTCATATTAATCAGCCCTGTGTCATCGTCCATTTCATGGCCGGTGTAGCCGCGATTGGTGATGCCGTTGACCAGGCCAGTGCTGGTGGACAACCGCATGCCCCACGGATCAAACTCCAACTCCTGCACCACGTCGCCCGCGGTGTCGATGATGACGTTTGGCGACCCTAGATTGTCTGCTAATAGGTAATGTGTTTTGTCTTTGGCTGTGCCTTGCTCACGCTCGATCTGCACTGTGCCGCCGCCCGTTTGAATGGTGTAACGGTGGGTCGTGCCCGATGGCGTTTCAATGCGTTCGTAGTATTTACCGAGATAAATTGTTTGCTCTGTTGTGGTGCCAATGGTGCCAATCGCACCCATGGTGCCTTCGTGCTTGTAAATGCGCTGTTGGCTGGGCCCATACTCATACAATGAGCCCTTTTTGGTGCCGCCAGTTTGTACGAACATCATGGAAGAGGGTTTATCAAATGCGTTCCACGAGATTTCGCGGTTACCGCTCTTGGTGACGTTGCCGTTTACGTCGTAGGTGTACTTGATCTCGCTGTTGCTGTCCATGGTGGGCAGTTCACGTACTTCACTGCTTCCATTAAACTCCCAGTTAACCGCAAATTCAGGGTTTTGCAATACACCAGCGGCACTGCCCACCACTCGGCCCACGGCGTGCGGGCCACCGTTGCCATCGTAATAGTAAGACCCCACGTCTGACTTAGACATGATGTTACCAATGGCGTTGTAGCTAACCGTCACCGACTTATTAATGGTGTTGGAAATTCGGCTGTAGGTTTCCAATCGATACAAATTGTCGTAGCTGAACGTTTCAGTAAACTCTTTGCCCGCTAGGTTGCTTTCGCGTTTCTCAAGATTATTAACTTCGTCGTACTCATAGTGCAGGTTCTGCACTTGCTTGATGTTGCCGATCAGGCTGGTGGTCGAAACGATGTCTTCCAACACATTTTGCCCAGGCTTAAAGCCACGCGTGGTGTCAATAAACGTGCCCATTTGATCGTGCACATTACGCCCCAGTGCATCGTACTCTTTGGCGCGCCAATGTTCGACGCAATTACCCAGCTCGTCTTCGGTGCTTTTAACCGCCACCAAATAGCCGCTGTCGTATTCGTATTGCATGGCCAGCGGCACAGGCACGCCATTGGCGTCAACCGTGCCGGCACTGGGGTAGTTACGGCCCGCCAGAAACCCCGTGTCCGTTTGATACGACACGGACTCTTCGAAGGTAACGCCTTTAATCAGTGTTACGGTTCGCTCAGGTCGGCTGTGGCTGTCGTAATAATAGCTTTGACGATAGTCGTAATCCGTGTTGCCGTTGTTATTAAGCCGCTCTACTTGCGCCAAAGCACCTAATCCGTTGGGACGGGTGTCGTAGGTCCACGTACTGGTTCCGCCACTGTCAACGTCTGCACCGGGCACGGTGCGCGCCACCAACCGACCTAGCCGGTCGTAGGTTTGTGTGATGGTCTGGCCTTTGGGGTTTTTTTGCGTCAGCAGCTCGCCCCAGGCGTTGAAGGTGTACTCCGACTTGCCGAGGTCTGGGTCATCCAATTCGGTGCGTCGGCCGAGTACGTCGTACGTCAGCTCAATGGCGTTGCCCAATGCGTCGATGGTTTTGACCAAATTGCCACGTGAATCGTAATGGTATGCCATGGTCTCGCTGTTGGCGTCTACCACCGCTTTAACCTGACCCAAGACATTGGCACGCACGGTGGTGACTTTGTTCTTCAAGTCTGTAACCGTGCGCTCTAGTAACCCACCGGTTACGCCATAAGCGTAATCCATGGTTTCGCCGGCGGTGTCGTACGGTAAGCTGGTGCTGGTACTGCGGCCCAACACGTCGTAGCTGAATACGGTTTCGTTTTTGGCGTTGCCAATGAAGTGCGGTTCTGATTGGCTTGCCACTCGGCCGAAAGCGTCGTAGCTAGTTTCTTGTTGGATGTCCATCAAGATGCCCACCAAGCCAAACCCTTGAGTCTTACTCTTAACCACTTGATTAAACTGGTTTAGGTATTGGGTCACGCTGGGCGACAAGTCCACATTGCTTTGCGACTTAGTCGACGTGGTTACGGCAAAGGTTGCCGGCGCGGTGCAGTCATAACAAGTTGGGGAGTCGTCATACAGGTTGATGCTCTTTTGACCGGTTGGATTGGTCGCTTGGGTTTGACGACAGAAGCCGTCGTACTCGTACATGCTGACTTGTCCGTTGGCGTCGGTTACCTTTTTAGGCGCGTCACACACTGCGTGATACTCAATGGTCGACGAATGACCTTCGGCGTTGGTGATGACCGTCGGCAAGCGATTAAACCCAAGGTCGTAGCCAATGGTGGCAAAACGAGGCTGAGGCTGAATGGCAGGAATCGCCGGTGGGTTGGGGTCGGTGGTGGTTTCCGAGACCACATTACCGTCAAGGTCGTATTGATATTCGGTCAAAAGACGAATGCCTTTGTCCGCCGAATCGGGCTCACGCTCGATGCTTTTTAAGCGCCAATTAGTGCCGGTTTGGTAAACGTACTCGGTTTTATTAAACTTAGCACTGTTATCCACAGTGTGAGTCTGATTGCCCACCGTAATGTCTTCTACTTGGCCCACCAACCATTGACTTGTATTGGCCGTTTTGTAATCTGTAACCGTGGTTGTAGTGTGCAACGGCGACGTCGGTTGCAAAGGGTTACCACTCAAGCTGGATGAACTACTGACACGGCTCACTTGATTTGTGAGATTGCCGTAAGCGTCGTAATCGTAAGTGTTGGTGTTAATACGAATCAATGCGCCATTGCTGTTAGCCTTAAGCTCGTAACGTTCGCTGCGCGAATAATTCATGAACGAAAACGTGGTCTTTAAGCCGCCCAAGCGCGTCTGCTGGGTGGCGCCGTACTCATTGACTGATCGGCTGATTACGTGGTTTTGGACGTCTTGCTTGGTCTCTCTGTGAATGGTGCGCCCTATGGTCGGGAAGCTTTGACTGATAACCCGCGTTTGGCGTAAACCACTGACTGAGTTTAACGATGAGAAACGATAAAACCCTAAAAAGCCGCGACCCTCGCGGTTGACCTGCGCGCCTTCGTACTCGTAGCTGGTGGTTTGCGTGCCACCGTCCGGCGTGGGCGTGATCAATGAGGAGGTCACGTAAAGCGGGCTCTCGATAAAGTACGCGCCTGGAGCAGCGGCCAAGGTGCCACCAGCAATGGACGCTGGGTACTTAGTGTACACGCTGTCATTGTCGGTCAGTGCCACGAATTCTGGCTTAATTACCACACCTAATGTGGTGGTGATGTTGTCCAACTGATCTAGCCGAGCCGACGCCATCAAACGGGTGGTACGTGTCGTGCCCGCGCGTGCCCCCACCCAATCGGTGGTGCCGTCGTTGTTCACGTCTACGAAATGACCAAAGTCAGACATGGCTTTTTCGCGGCCACTGTAATCAAAATACAATTGCTGCGGCGTGTAGGGGCTGCTTGCGGCTTGCTCGGCCCATGACGACCCCGTGTTTAACCACGCTTTTTTAATAACCGGATACCCAGTTGCAGAACTCTTGTAAGACTCTACGTAGTCGACCAGCCCGTCTTGGTTTACATCAAGATAGACACCACCATTATGTACAGGCCACCCTCGAGAAAAGTCAGAATAACGAAAATTAGCGTGCACAAAGCCAGGCGCAGTGAAGCCCGCGTTACGCGCCGCCCAGCCCTTTCCGGTGTTTAGCCGCACGTATTGCTCGATTACACCACCAATGCGCTCGTACGAGCTCACCCAGTCACGCAATCCGTCGCCATTGATATCGACAAAACGGCCGTGCGTTACAGGCGATGCATCATTCCAACCGTTTTGATTGTCGTACATTACTTCTGGCAAGTTATACACCGACCCAGCAGATTGAGCGAGCCAGCCACTGCCGGTGTTTAACCAAACGGCTTGCTGGTGTGTACTCTGACTGGCCTGATAGGAGCGCATCCAATCGAGTAAGCCATCGCCATTCACGTCCACAAATTGACCATGAGATAAGTTGTAAACACCCTTAAATTCACTGAACACGTCTGGCATGTCGTAACTTGGGTTATGCGACCAGCCATTGCCGGTGTTTATCCACGTGGTTTTATGTTCCGTAGCATTAGCGCTGGAAATATAATTGTGGTACGCCGTTACCCAGTCAACCAAGCCATCGCCGTCGATGTCCATCAAGCGGCCACGTACCGTTTCACTGCGGGTATAATTACCACCACCATTGGTCAAATAATCAAACAGTAAATCTTTAGGGGCCCATGCGGCTGCCCCAGTCTGCGCTGCCCCCCAACCAGCCCCCGTATTGAGGTAGGTTTCGCGTACGTCAACCACTTCGGAAACGCCTAAGCTGGGCGTACCGTACTGATGCCGTTTGGTGTCCAAGCGGTAGGAATAAACTACGTCCACTAACCCATCGCCGTTCACGTCGGCAAATTGCCCCATATTTATGACGCCAGGCAAAAAGCGAGCCAACGGATTGTTAACGATATCATCTTCGTAACTCCGCAATGGTCTGGGTAACTTCCAGGTCGTACCCGTTTGTAATTCCCAACGGCCATCTTTACGTAAATACGTTTTCAATACCGTTGGGCCGGTAGACGGTGTATACGCAATGACCACATCCAATTCGCCATCGCCATTCACATCAACCCAAGAACCACGATTGATTTGCTTAACGGACAATGGCTCTGTGGCCCCGCCACTTAATTGGCGAGTGTACGTTTCGTATTCGATTAAGTCTTCTGGCGCAATGTAATCTGGCGACGGTGCGCTGCCGGATGAGGTCACGTTGGTGTAACCTTCAGTTTTGGCAAGCCAGTTAACGTCCACGCTGGGCATGCACGAACCATCGTGCCCGCACTCTACGATTGACGTGATGCGTGAACGACCGGTTATCGGTGCCGTCTCGTAGTTTAGGTTATAGCTGCGATACACCTGATTGCTGTTGTTAATTACCACCACACTTGACAATCGATCAAGGTAATTAATTTTTGAACCTACCACATAACGGGAACGCTGATCATTGGTGTTTGCTTCGTACTGAAAATCGATTCGCTGCGACGCGGTGGCACCAAAATAGGTATAACCAATTTCATCCACCAATCCATCGCTGGTGCGGTACGTGGCTTCGTAATAGTTAGCGTCACGGTCTGACATCCGCGCCAGCTTCCAAGAGTGGATGCTGTTGGTGCCCGGCAACTTGAACTGTGCGCTGTGCGACGCCACACCATCTGGGGCACCGTAATCGTAAATTGCACCGCTCTTAGCCCAGACACGCCAGCGAGTCGGCGCGGTTCCACCGTTAACGTTGGTCGACCCTGCGCCATAGGCAACAATTTTTGAAAAACCGTCCACTTCGGTTCGATACTCAGACCCGTTGGCGCCATGCGAGCCCGCGACCAGAATCAGCCGCTGCCCATTTAAACAATATTGATCTGCCGTTGAGTGTTGAACTCCGGTGCGAATCCCGTCTATTGCCACCGTCTTACCGCACCGTGAAATCGCCGATAGACCCGAGACACTCCAGCCAACCCCTAATGCACCCGCACCTTGACTACTGGAAAAGTTCAACGACATACTTGGTGTTACACCATTACGCCCCTGTGGCACCACGATCGGCATCGAAAACTGAAACGCGCCCGAAGACGATACGCCGTAGGACGTCGGTGTGGCACCCGGTATGTCTTTGGCGTTAACCGAACCAACGGAAAGCGCGACAAGTAACGATGCGAAAGGCAAAAAAGCAGATTTAATATTCATGGCGAACGGGTGTTAAAAGTTCCATTTAGAATGCCTGCTACCAACGGGCACTCATGTGTATTGTTTTATCGTGTTTTAAAAAAGCTATGTGTAATGACGCTACGTTGGGCACATCAGTGCAGACTGATGCGGGTAAGCGTCGTTGGCATCGATAATGCCGTCACGATCGGTATCCTGTGACTCAAAGTCATAACAGCTCAGCCTGACGTTTTCCTGGCCATTAACGGTGTCAATGCAATTCACTAACGCCACCTGCTGAGAAGCAGAACAGCCACCGCCGTTGACTGGCTCGCCGTTGGTTGTGTTAGCGCATATATCAAATTCATCACTGATACCGTCGTCATCTGAGTCACCGTAGACATGCTCTTCAATGGGGATTCGATACCCTTTATAGGTAACGTACACGATTGGTGCGGCGATCAGCGAACCTGCGAAAAAGCACAGCGACGCCGAAATCAGCACTAAATATCTAATTTTCATCATTATTTTTTACTCTTGAATTAGTTTCGGGCATGCCCGCCCACCCAACTAAAAACAATGACTTAAAAAGCTTGAGTAACTGAAATAAGTGGGCTGGTGTACTCACTTTGCGTACACGCGATGTCATCCAATCTGAACGATATTTCTGTACCTGCGTGGGCAGCTGCTAACAACAAGGCGTAAGTAGTATCAAACACCGGACTTGCCGCAGGCAAGATATAATAATGGTTGCTGTGCACCGGTGTGCAGCCTTGTGTCTTGTTCTTTAACTTCATGTAGACAGCCCCGTTACCAGCAAGGTAAATTCGCGAAATTTGACCTTTATGGGTAACCGAGGCGGCGCTGGCTTGCAGCGAAAAAAATAATGCCGCAATAGCAACAATAGTAAGGCTGGTGATTTTCTTAATAGTAAGTGTGTTTTTCATTTTGCAATCGGAGTGAAGTGATCCCTAATTCAGGCCGATATGAACAGTTAAAACTAACAAGGCGTTGCCTTCCTTAGCTTGAGCTGATTCATCGTCCTGACCAATAATTTACAGCGCGTGCATCTTGTCAAAATGCGAATGCATTATCAAGCTCATAGGTGACAAAAAGAAAATTTAGTCGCGTTACTTACAGTTCTTTGGCTTAGGCAAGCCAGCAAACTTACTCGCGGCTTTGGTGGCGCCTTCGGGAAACAATTTAAGTAAATAGCGGCTGTTGGCGTTCTCTTCGCCAAACGCTTTTTTGAATACCCGCATGACCATGCGCATGGGTGGCGGGATGTTGTAGTCTTCGTAGTATTCGCGAAAATAATGGATGATTTCCCAGTGCTCCTCGGTGAGCGTGACGCCATCAAGGCGCGCCATATACTGCCCCAAAGGTTCGCTCCAGGTGAGCCGTTGCTTGAGAAAGCCTTGTACGTCAGTGCCGTATCGCTGGCCCTCGAACTCGATAAAATGATCGGTCATGACCAAGCCACCTGTTTGTCGTGCTTGGTAACCAGTGCCACAAAGCCTGAGTAATCTATGCTCTCGATGGAGTCGTATTGGGTTTGAATGCCTCGCAAAGCGCAGTCACCTTGCAAGCGGTAGACGTTAATCGAGGCACGCTCGCATTTGGCAAGAAAGGACGCCAACGAAATGGGGCTTTGCAATGCCAACACCGCGTCTTCAATAAGCACTATGGCGTCACCGGCCGACGCAAAGGCCAATTGCTCGTACAGCGCAGGGCGATTGAACCACGATTTATTGAGGGTGAACACCGTACTCAAAACGTAAACACCTTGTCTTGTTGATTAATCAGACTGGCGATGGCTGGCGAATCCAGCTCTTGGGCCTCTATCATTAGGCTGCTCGGAGTCAGCCCGCGCGCGACCATGCTTAGATCGTGCACGTAAACGTTTTCGACATCAAAATCAGCCAAGGCCTTGAACATTTTGCTGTGCTGCTTGAGCGATGTACCGCCTACGCTCTGACCGGATTTGAGTTGAAACACTCCGTCGGCCATGAACAACACGGACACGCATTGCTCAAAGCTGGCACCGATGAACGCCGCGTCCAACGCTTCTAACCCAGCCAAAGACGAATAAGGCCCGCGCTCAAATACATAGAGTAACTTAGCTGGTGCATTCATTTGAAAGTCACCGTACGGTCGGACTGTAGGCTTGCCTCAAGCATGACGCCCAAGCCAGCCACGGTAAACTGAGGATGCAGGTTTGTGGCCGTTTTTTGAAATTCTTGCATCTGGGAATCGTCGATGATGCCACGACGCTCGGAGGCGGACACACAAACAACCAACGGCACCGCGTGATTGTCGGCCAAGGCTAGCCATTGTTCCAAGGCGTTGTATTCGTCAGCCATCGGCACCACGAGTTCATTGGCCTGAGTCACGCCGTTCTGATAAAAGAACACCTGATTGATTGTGTGGCCAGCCGCAATAACGGCTTTTGCAAATTCGTTGCCGGAGTAAGCTGCCTGAGAGCCATCTGGGCCACCACTGATGATAATATTGAATTGCATGGGCTAATACGGCCTAGCTAAACAAGCGGTCTTCTTCCGCGCGCATGTCTTTCTTGGGCATTTGCAAGTAAAAACCTTGTTCTTCAATGTCGGCTAATACCTGAACGGCGTCTGCCTGTGGCAGCTGTCGGTCAGGCGTTAAATCAAATTCCAACACAAAACTGAGTTCACCCATTAACGTGAGAATAGCCGCAGGTAAACTTTGATCGGGCGCTTCTGCATCCAGCTCTTCATTTAGATAGACAAAGTGGTCTTCTTTTCTATCGCCTTTGTATACGTAGCATTGCATTACTATAGTCTCTTAAGTCTCTTACTGTTTGCGCTGTATTACTCGCCCTTAAGAATCACAAAGCGATCCACTCGGGGCGTGCCTGTGCCTTCGCTGTAGTCAACTAGTTCATGCGGCAAGTGCTTAAGCATGGCGTCAAAATCGGGCTTAGCGCTGGGGTCGGTCGCCAACACTTCCACGTACTCACCCACGGACACCGCCTTTAAGGCTTGCTTGGCCCGCAACAACGGAACTGGGCAACGAGTGCCTTTAGCATCAACGCTTTTGGCTATTAAAACCTGTTCTGACGTGCTTTTAATCAAACTTTTACCTGACATGGGTTAGTATTTAAGCCTAAAAATTACGACTTGGGGATAATTCCGGCGACGTCGCGGTCTGAATTTTAACAAACTTAGATAAATCTCGCGGTGATTTTATGAACTGTCGGCTAATTTGTAATGCATATACGTAAGCAAAACTCGAAATACCACACGATGACAACCCGATTAAAGAAAACGGTGCTTGTTGGAATGCTGGCGACTGGTATTACCTTGGGTGGCACTACCTCTGGGCAAGAAGATCATTTTGACCAATTGCCGGACTTGGGTTCTCAGGCGGCCACTTTTCTGTCTGAAGAAAAAGCCAAGCTGTTGGGCAAATCGTTTATTCGTCAGTCTCGCTATCGTACTCCATACGTGTCTGACCCAGAGCTGGTGAGCTATATTAATAATTTGGGTAACCGGCTGCTTGAAGTTAGCCCAGACGCCGACAAAGACTATAATTTTTATTTAATCGACAGCGACGTCATTAACGCGTTTGCCGTGCCGGGTGGCCACATCGCCATGCACACGGCCATTTTAACCAAGGCCGAGAGCGAGAGCGAGTTGGCGTCGGTGGTGGCGCACGAAATCTCACACGTTACTCAAGCGCACATTTCCCGCAAACTGGAAAACTCCAAGTACGACAGCTGGATTGCCCTTGGTGCCCTACTGGCCGCGGCGGCGGCGGGCGGCGCAGAAGCAGCGCAAGCGGCATTGGGCGTATCACAAGCCAGCATATTGGACAGACAATTAAGCTATTCAAGAGATTACGAGGCGGAAGCCGACTCCTTAGGCATTCGCCTGCTAAGTCGCGCGGGTTTTAATCCGGGCGCCATGCCCATCTTTTTTAAACGCCTGCTGGACGAAAACCGAATTAATGAATCACGAGCCTTGGAATTTTTGCGCTCACACCCGCTTACCATCAGCCGGATTACCGAATCAGCGGAACGCGTGCGCGCCTACCCGGAAGCTCCACCGCAAGACGAACGTCAATTTTTAATGATGCAAGCGAAAGCCACCGCGGCCTACTCAAAAAACAAGCAACTTACGCGCGACGTGTTTCAACAACGAATCAAAGAGGGTGACTCGACGTTAGCCACGCGTTACGGTTTCGCCATCGCTTTATCTGAAAATGGTGAGTTCGATAAAGCACGAACAGAATACCAGGCGCTGTTGAAAGAATACCCGGACAACATGAGTGTTCGCTTAGTTCAGGGCGACAATGAACTCGAAGCTGGCAATATTGAAGTCGGGTTAGAGTTATTAAAGAGCTTATACGACGACGAAATTGCCAAGGGCAATCACATGGTCGACATCTATTACGCCAACGCCCTCGTGTTAACCAACCACAACGACGAGGCGATTCCTATCATTCGAGGCGCGTTAGCCAACAACCAAGAAGAACCGTATCTGCACTTCTTATTAGCTCGCGCTCATGCGGCTCAGGGCGACACCAAACAATCGTTCATTGAACGCGGCGAGTATCACTACATGCGCGGAAATTACGAATTTGCCATTGAGCAATTCAAGCGCGCCTTTGTGTTGACTAAGACAGAATACGAGCGCGAAAGCTTGGGCGCAAAAATCGAATCGGTGGAAGACGAGTTAAAGCAAATTCGACAGCTTTGAGTTTTTTCAGGCCGATGGTCTAGCCAATACGGATTAGCTAAAAAACGCTTTCACGGTGTCTGCGGTTTGCTCGGGTTGCTCTATGTGAAGCATGTGAGCGGCCTCATTGACTACCCAATAGTTTTCATCAGCGATTCGCAACACGTCTTTGGCTTGCTCGATTCGCCCTGACTTACCAAACCGACGAAACATCCACGACTTATCCGCCATCACTAGCCCGACTTTGGCTTGCACTTGCTTCCATATTTCCAATACATCATCAAAGTTGTATCGAACTGGGTTAGCGTATCGATGCTTGTGGTCGGCCTTAAGCTGCAACGCACCGTAGTCGCCAAACGGCCTCCCCCACATTGTAACCAGGTCATCGATCTTATCTGAAGGCAATGTCGGGTTGCCTGCGTAAATCGACATTCTGAGCATCTGCGCCGTTGGGTACACTTTGCTGGGCTCTTCAGACAAGATTTCATTCATCCAACGTCGGTACTTTTCAGGTGCTTCACTCGGCTCGGTTGGCGCCAAGCCCAACGCTTCAAGAATAAGAACCTTGCCAACTCGCTCCGGCCTCAGGCCAGCGTACATAGTGACAATGTTACCGCCCATACTGTGACCAACTAACTGCACCGACTCGTTAGGGGCGTAATGATCAAGAATAACCTCTAGGTCAGCCAAATAATCGGGAAACCAATAGCCTGGTGCGTGCTCGGTTTCACCAAACCCCCGTAAGTCTGGCGCCACAAGATGAAAGTCTTGTTCTAGGTACTTGGCCATATATTGATACGTGGCGCCGCAATCCATCCACCCGTGCAGCATAAAAATGGTGGGGTTACTAGGGTCACCCCATTCTTGTATATGAGTGCGTAAACCGCGCACTGTGATCGTTGTATTTTTCATTACGGAAGTTTAGCAAACAAACACCGACCACAAACGAAAAAAGGCCCTGCTTACGCAGAGCCTTTTTGTACTAGCGCTTACTAGTCTAAGGTTAGCAAGAACTAACGTTAGAATGTAAGTTGGAAACGAACTCGGAATTCGCTGCCATCGTCGTCAGACGTATTGCTGTCGCCATCCGTGTAATTGATGCCAAATTTAACGTTGTTATGAGCGTACCAGTTCATGCCTAGCGTGAACGCAGACGCGTCGTCACTGCCTAATTCGATGTCGCTGTGGTTACCGTCGCCATCTTCATAACGCGCAACCAATTCCCATGCGCCACCTTTACCTTTTGGCTTAACACGTTTGAATTTGCCGCCTTTATAAGGCCGTGACTCACCCGTTAGAATGTAACCAGCTTGCAAGTAGTAACCGCTTAGGTCGTCGTTAGAACCTTCTTCGCCGTCTACGTACTCAGCTTGGATATGGAAAGGGCCTGATGCGAAAGCACCTTCGAAACCCAACGCCGAATCTTCGTTGATGTCTTTGTAAGCGATACCAAGGTGAACTAAGCTGTTCTCGCCCTTGAACGCTGTTGTGTAACGTGCGGCAAAACCCGTGTCTGCGTCTTTTTCGTCGTCAGTGAATACACCGATCGCGTACGTAGAGTTACTTCCTGCAGCACCGTGCAATTGAACACCTTCAGCACGACCAACCGCGTAACGCTCAGTGATGGCAGAACGCTCTAAAACACTGATGTCTTTAGAAGAAGTCAGTTCTTCTAGACCGAAAGGCATTTTTTGGTTACCGATGGTGATGTTTGCACCCTTACCAAAACCAGTGTAGCGCAAGTACAGATCTTCTACGCCATCGCCATTTGTGTTGAACTGAGTTTTGAAAGCCCAGTTTTTAGCAATGTTGCCTTTCGCGTAAACTCGGCCACGACGAAGGTCAAAGTCATTTTCGTCAACTTCGCCATTCTTTTCAGAACGGTTGAAGTCATACATTACTCGACCACCGAATTGGAATTTGTAATCGCCGCTTGATACTTTCAAGCCGCCTTTGGTTGAAACTTTAACTTCTGCGTTGGCAGCAGGAGCGGCGGTAACGGCTGAAGCAGCGATTAAAGCTGCAATCAATTTAACTTTCATTTAACTCAAACCTCATTTTTGTTGGGGGGCCGCATTTGCACTACAACGGCTTGATCAATGCCCTAACTGTGTGGACGAGCGTATTCTGACTAGGTTTGATTACAGCTATATTACAATTTAAGCAACCCGAACATCCTTCGGTTAGTCGGCTTTCCTTGCTGTATGGGTAATTGCCCGTGCTGGCAACGAGAACCAGGCGACTCTCGATGACACGTCGGGCAGGGTAAAGTTATTCCGGTGAGGCCTGCTCTTTTTGCTCTTCTAAACGACGCTTACGCCACTCATCAAAAGAAATAGTTTCTTCAGGATCACGCTCTTCAACCTCTTTTCGTCCGACAATGGTTTCAGGTGGGCGAGTAATATCGACCGAGGGTTGCTTTGATTCTGCAAGTGCCGGCTTATCTTTTTTAAAACCGCCGCAGGCGGATAAAGTCAAACTAAAGGCGAGGATCAAAGTCAATGGAGCCAAACTGCGCTTTACCATAGTAATAACCGATGTGTGTGTTTTCATTTTTATAGTATGTGGTGCAAACAAAATTGCAATGGTATCTTCCTATGATAACAAAAATTAGAGATTAATCGCCCTTACCATGAGCAAAGCTTCATCAGTTAATACACATTTATTCGTCGGCCCCTTGCTCGCAGCCTTACTTTATTGGCTAATGAATGCTTCTGGGGTGTCAACACCGGCCAGCGCTACCGCGGCAATCACATTGTTGACCGCGTGGTACTGGGCCACAGAAGCGCTGCCCATCCCAGCCACGTCCTTAATACCGTTTGCTTTGTTTCCGGTATTTGGGGTGCTCAATCACAAAACAGCCGCCGCCGGCATGGGTTCGCACATAATTTTACTGATGCTTGGCGGCTTCTTGATGGCAAAGGCGTTGGAAAAATCGGGTGCGCACCGCCGCTTTGCGATCATGATTTTACGATCCGTGGGCCAGAACAGCCTTAAGCGCCTGATTCTCGCGTTTATGCTGGCAGCCGCGTTGTTATCAATGTGGATTAGCAACACCGCTACGTGCTTGATGTTGATGCCCATTGTCTTGGCGTGCCTCAACCAAATAGAGGATCCTAAACTGAGCACACCGTTGATTTTATCGGTGGCCTACGCTTGCTCAATTGGAGGCATTGCGACGCTGATCGGCACCCCGCCAAACGTTATTTTTGCCGGGGTATACGAGGAAATTTCAGGCGGCGAATTTGGTTTTCTTGATTGGATGGCCATTGGTGGTCCAATCGTGATTATTTTGTTACCAGTGGCCTGGGCTTGGCTGTCGCGTAATGTGTCTGGATCGTGCCCGATTGCTCTGCCAGACTTACCTGACTGGCAACAGGATGAAAAACGCGTGGTCGCGGTGTTTTCGCTGGTTATTTTGCTCTGGGTATTTCGCAGCCAACCATTTGGTGGCTGGACTGGCGTACTGGGATTATCCGGAATTGGTGATGCAACGGTCTCCATGCTGGGCGCTTTGATGATGTTCGCTGTGCGCTCTGAAAAAGGCGATGGCTTGTTAGATTGGCCCACCGCAACCACCATACCGTGGGGCATACTGCTGATGTACGGTGCCGGCATTACCATCGCCAAAGCCTTTTTTGAAAGCGGCTTAGCGGGCCTTATCGGCACCCATTTTAGCGCAGGCATTGGAGGCTTTCATCCGCTGCTAATCGTGTTACTTGTGTGCTTATCCATTACCTTCTTTACAGAACTCAATTCTAATTTAGCAACCACGACGCTCGTACTACCGATTTTAGCGGCGGCAGCCACCAGTACCGGACTGCCAATCGAGCTACTGATGATTCCGGCAACCATTTCGGCTTCCTGTGCGTTCATGCTCCCTGTCGCCACCGCACCAAACGCTATCGCTTACGCCACCGAAAAAATATCTGTAAAACAAATGATGCGAGAAGGCTTACTATTAAACCTACTCTTTGCCGGGCTGATTGCCGGCCTTTGCTATCTCTTGATATAGGCGCAAAGGCTTCTGAAAAACGCTCAGTCCAGCTCTCGCATTTGCCCAATCCTTGCGATGACTTCCGTAACGATTTGAAAATCAAGCAAGAACTGATCGACCGTTTTGTACTCGACACCCAAGGGGTCCGCCCCTTTTTCGTTTGGCAAGGCCAAGCCAAATTGAAGCGTGTTTGGAGCGTGGAGATACAACGCGGAATGCGCCTCACTAGGCATCGCCACCGTTGCGTTTAAGCTTTCGGTTGCCACTCTTAGCAAGGCTTTACCCCACCGGCTTCGGTAATTATTTGCGTTCGAACTGGCTTGAGAAGTGCTAACTTCAGACACGTTATTTTTGCCTATCGGTTGATTGCTTTTATCCCCTTCAGCGTAGATGGCCGTAGATTGCGATACGGGGTATGAACCGTCCAGCAACACATTGTACGAAGGCGCTTTGTGAGTCTCCAGATAATGCACAATTCCAGCGTGCTTTGAATGATCTGACGTATCCACCAACAGCGTTACGTTATTGAGTAGGCTGATGTTTTCTTCAACCATGACCCTCATTGCGTACATAACAATCACGATCGCATTCTTATTGTCTTGAACACCTCGACCGTACAAATTGCCTTGAAGTTTAGTCAATGTGTAAGGGTTCAGTTTAGCCCCGTTTACCACCCAGTTTTTCGCTTGGGCGTCTGAAACGCCAATGTGGGTGTGTAGGGCGATATCCCTTGCTTTACTCTGGTTGAAAGGAAGCGAGATCTCGAACAGATTATCATCGACTTTACGGAACCTAAGCCCGAACTCCTTCGACATCTGTTGTAATAACTTGGCGGTTGCAACCACTTGTGCTGCATTACTAGAGCGCTTCTTTCGTTTTCTATCCTTCTTACGTCGCTCAGCGACCTCCACCATTGACGCGCCGTCTACGGTCGGTATTTCGATCAGCTGCTTCAGCGATCTCAATGCGTCTCCGCCGTACTTAAATTGAGAATAGAGCCCCAAAACTCGAAACATAACCTCGCGTTGCTTGCCAGACAATGGCTCTTTAACCGCAAAATTGGCCAGAGAGTTCAGTTGCTCTCGGCTTAGAAAAGCTTGGCCTGAATTATACAGCCCAAAGGCGAAGTCTTGAAAATCATCAAACGGCCGCCCGGCAAAGCGATCAATAATGACATCGACCTGCCCTTTACTAAGATTACCGCTGGCCGCAGGGGTAATGGCATTACCACCTTGTGCCACGACAACACTGCAAAGCCAAACGTAATTGGCCACCAGCATCACTAATAGAAACCGTTTTACTACCATCATTGTTCATGCCCCCGAACTGAGTGTACTACTAAATGATTGAGACTAATGTGATCTAAAACTCAATCAAACTTCCCCCTTTTTGCGTTGATTTAGCCAATCACGTCGTGACAATCGATACAGTACGTGCTCACTTAATACGTGATTCAATGGCAGTTTTGGATGCGCGAATTTTTTTGGACTTCCAATCATCCCAATCCTTTGCATTACTCGTTCAGACGGCGCATTAAGCGCTGGTGTCATTGACACTATCTCATTTAACTGACGATTTTCAAACCCAAATTTGAGCGATTCCAAGGCGGCTTCGGTAGCCAGCCCTTGTCCCCAACTTGATTTTGACAGCCTCCACCCAATCTCTACATTGGGTGAAAAATCAAACCCATCGTCAACGAACTTCAAGCCTACGAAACCAATAAACTCTCCAGACTCGGTTCTTTGAGCAGCCCAAAAACCAAATTGATTTCTCTCAATGTGATCACTAAAACGCGTTATCGCGGACTCGACTTCGCCCAACGTTAAGGTACTTGGGAAAAAGCGCATCACCTCTGGGTCCGAGCACATTTCGTAAAATGGCAATATATCCGCAGATTCCCATTGCCTGAGTGTAAGCCTTGCCGTGTTTATTGGGTCCATAAGTTAAGTATATCAGTTGGCCCAATTGGGAGGTTAGTTAAGGTTACTTTCTGGGTAAATCGGGTTACCATTAACGAGTTCGACTCATCTTCTTAAGCGCGGTAAAAAACATGAGAATTGGCGTAGTGATGGACCCTATTTCGTCCATCAACATCAAAAAAGACAGTACCTTCGAAATGATCTGGCAAGCTCAGCAACTCGGCTGGCAGGTAGATTATTTGGAAATGAATGATCTTTCAATTGACAACGGTATTGCCAAAGGAGACGCGCGACACGTCACCGTGCAACAGAATCCCGAAGATTGGTATCAATTAGGCGAATCACGCCGAATCGATTTGGGAGAACTTGACGCAATATTAATGCGCAAAGACCCTCCTTTCGACATGGAGTTTGTGTATTCAACCTATATTTTAGAACTCGCGGAAGAACAAGGCGCACTGGTGGTTAATTCCCCTAAAGCGCTAAGAGATTGCAACGAAAAAGCTTACTGTGCTTGGTTTCCAGAGGTCTGCCCCGACACCGTGATCACACGCAAAGCCTCTGATTTTCGCGCCTTCTTAGCAAAGCACGGCGACATTATTGTAAAACCATTGGATGGCATGGGTGGCGCTTCGATCTTTAGAATTCAAGCGGGCTCGCCAAATATCGGTGTCATCATTGAAACGTTGACCAACCATGAAAGCACCTACGCGATGGCGCAACGCTACATGCCTGAAATCGTCGAGGGCGACAAACGAATATTAATGGTAAACGGTGAACCTGTCCCGTACGTACTCGCACGCTTACCAGCCAAAGGTGAAACGCGAGGCAACCTCGCTGCAGGCGGTCGAGGCGTGGCGCAACCTTTGAGTGAGAGCGACCGTAAAATTGCTGAAGTTGTGGGCCCTGAATTGGTAAAACGCAAGATTTTGTTTGCAGGCCTTGACGTCATTGGTGATCGCTTAACTGAAATTAATGTAACAAGCCCTACCTGTATCAAAGAGATTAATGCAGAATACGACACCAACATCGCGTTAGACTTGATGCGCGCAATCGAACAAACATTGTCGAAAAAATAAGGCACGTCTGGCTTCATGGCAAACCCATACAACAGCAAACAAAACGATTTACTGAGCGTTACCGCGTTTCTGTCCGCGCTGCTGCATACGATATTGATCTTAGCCGTGAGTTTTAAATTGCCGGATATTGCCGCGCGCCCCAACACGGACAATAACTTAGACGTTATTTTGCTTAATAACGCCAACAACCAAGTGGTGGAAGACGCACAATTGATATCCAGCGCTGGAAACGAAGGTGGCGGCGATGATGAACGAGAAGGTAAAACCCCGCTTCCTTGGAAGGCCGTCAACCCGTCACCGGTACAATCGGTGGCTAAAACCGCCAAACGCGTGGTGGAAACCCGAGTTTCACCAGACAGATTATTAAGCGCTGAGCAAGGAGAGGTAAGCCTACAGCGGCAATTGCCAACCCCTGAGAAATTGCGAATGGACGGCAGCCAGACGGGCGCCGACAGACTCACCACCAACGCTCGCATGCTCGAGCGAGAACGTTTGTTAGCGAAAACCAGCCGCGATTGGGAAAACTATCAGAAGCGACCACGAAAGAAATTCGTCGGCCCGATTACCAAATCTCACGGAGCAGCAAAGTATTTGGAAAAATGGAAAAAACGCGTTGTTACGGTTGGCAATGCGAACTACCCGATTCAAATCAAAGCTCGGGGGTTGCATGGAACCCTCATCATGTCGATTGAAATAAACAGCAATGGAACCATTCATTCGATTAAGGTACTTCAACCTTCGAATTACAAATTGTTAAACGATGCTGCGTTGAGGATTGTTCGCGATGCCTCTCCGTTTGAAGCGTTCCCCGATGAAGAGTATTTTGAAAACACCAACATATTGGTGATTACCCGGGCCATCCATTTTTTACCTGATAACAGCTTTGATAGTACGGCGAGTGGGCGAGGCTGAGTGTGGACATCACTGTTTTAGCGCTTGATATTGGACTTAAGCGGACAGGCGTAGCCTGTGGCCACAGTTACACCGGATCGGCGACACCCGCGGGCCAACTAACCGTCACAAGAGGCAGGCACGACTGGCCGGGCTTGGACAGCTTAATCAGCGAATGGGAGCCCGATCAGATCGTCATCGGAGACCCTGAGAGCAGCGACCCGCATTTAAATAAGGCCATCAATCGAGTAAAAAGTCACATACAACAGCACCATAAAATACCCATCATTGATGTCAATGAACGCCTGACATCCAGCGCCGCTAACAGTGAGCTTGCTGCACGCGGCTTAACGGAACGCAGAAAAACCGAAATGCGCGACCAGATTGCAGCGTGCTTGATCTTAGAAACCTACTTCAATGCCCAGAAATCCTAGGCTCTGTGCTATTATGCGCGCAGTTTTAAACTCGACAGTGAATTTCCCATGCTGCCATTTGACTCACTAATTTCAGCACAACAGCTCACTCCTGAAATCGTCGCGAACGTGATTTCTGTGACGGATGCGATGGCACAGAATATCGAACAGTCGGGGCGTATCGATCTGCTGGACGACAAAGTGGTTTCACTGCTGTTTTTCGAGCCAAGCTCACGAACCATGATGAGCTTTCAGAGCGCCGCACAACGACTAAAAGCGGGTATGGTGTTTGCGCAAAGTGCCGCCGGAACCTCACTGGAAAAAGGCGAAAGCATTGAAGACACCATCCGAATGGTCGAAGCTTATTCAGACATCATCGTGATGAGACACGCCATGCCAGGGAGCGCAGAAATTGCCGCTAACACCAGCAAAGTGCCTTTCATTAACGCCGGTGACGGTGGCAATGAACACCCCACACAAGCGCTCATTGACGTCTACACCATCCACAAGCACAAGGGACGCTTGGATAACCTGAATGTTGTGTTCGGGTATGATTCCCTGCAATCGAGAAGCATTCACTCGCTATCAAGATTGCTTGCTCAATACCCAAACAACCGGTTCACGTTTACCGGCCCAAAAGAGCTAAATCCGCGCGATGAAGTGCTGACAGACCTGCGGGCACTTGGAGTGGAGTGCGAGATTCGCTCAGAGGTCGAGCTCGGCGACGGATTTGATATCGCCTACGTGAACCGCCTACAACAAGAACGATTTGCCGACCAAGCCTTGTTCGACAAGAATCGCAGAAAATACCGCCTAACGAGAGATAAAGTTGAAGGCAGCAACTGCTTAATACTTGACCCGTTACCACGAATAGATGAAATAGACACCGACGTGGATTCATTGCCTAACGCGCTCTATTTCAAACAAGCCAGCTATGGGGTTCCACTTCGTATGGCCCTTCTGGCCATGCTTTTAGGCAAGGCTTGACCTTGTTAACCGTTACTCATTAGACGTTTTATCACTATGAAAGATCACATTCGCTCCAGCCTGACAGAAGCTCAATCTGCGTTGGAAAACTTATTGAGCAATGAACAACAACTCGGCAATATCGAACAAGCGGCCCAACTTTTGGTGCACGCGTTAGAAAACGGTAAAACCATATTTTCCTGCGGCAATGGTGGCTCTATGTGCGATGCCATGCACTTCGCAGAAGAACTCACTGGACGTTACCGAAAAAACCGGAAAGGCCATGCGGCCGTCTCAATCAGTGACCCCAGCCACATTAGCTGCGTTGCCAATGATTTTGGCTACGAATATATATTCTCTCGATACATCGAAAGCCACGCCTCAGAAGGAGATGTGTTGTTAGGAATTAGCACCAGCGGCACGAGCAAAAATGTGATTCAAGCCGCGAAGGTCGCTAAAGAGCTTGGTGTTCATTCAATTATATTGAGTGGCCGCGAAGCACAAGAACTGGAGTCTTTGGCCAAAGTTTACATCTGCACCAAAGGCGGAGACTTTGCTGACAGAGTTCAAGAACTGCACATTAAAATATTGCACATTTTTATCGAATTGATTGAGCGCAGCTTTCACCCTGAAAATTACCAATAGATTGGTGCTTCATCGATGATTAATTTCTCTATGGCTTCTGAGTGTTGGCCCTGACCAGAGGCCAAAACAGTTGTTCGCCAGCGCTGGTTGACGGTAAATTTTCAACTCCGATTTGCTTAGGATAACGGCGCGTTATTTTGGCGGTTCCAAACAACACATCCCAGAAAAACAATAAATTCCCGAAATTGCCCTTGTAGTGCGTCACGCCGTCGTCAGCGTGCTTCCCGTGATGAGCACTGTGAGTCGCAGGCGTGGAAATAGTTCTCTCCACAATCCACATTACGGGCGAAAGCCACGCTATTTTATACAGTGGTTCATCCCACCTAACATCGCAGTGTGCCGCATAGATAACCGTCATTTTCACCACTAAATAGACAGCGTAGACCCAACCTCCCCCCATGAAAACAAGGGCCCCAGAAAGCCAAAGACCGGGCATGAGAAGATAGAAAAAGAAATTGTTCCGGTAGACGACGCGTATGGATAAATACTCTGCGTTGTGATGAGGGCGATGCAGTTTATACATCCAAGGCACGGTGTGAGATAAACGATGCCACCAGTATTGCGTCATATCATCAAATAATAAAAACAGACCAAATACGGCGAAAAACGACCAATCACTCAAAACGCCGGCCCAGCCTGGAACCAACAAAGCCGCTGCGCCAGCACCAAGAGCGAACACCACAGGTTGTGTAAAAACAATCAACAGTAGACTGCCTATAACTTCAACAATCGCGTCATCCCGTCCCTGCCCTGGTTTGTGGAAAAACCGCGTGAACACTATTTCTAACAGCACGAACCCGAAGAAAATTGATGCGATGGCCATTACTTCAAATTTCATTTAAATCCCCATAATCAAAAAACATGCTAGCGCGTATTGACGGGCTCGCAATAGCTCAGTTCAAGCCTAAGCTTAACAAGCGTCGCCAACCCCAATTGCTAAATAGTTATCAATCAGTTCTAATTGGGCATGGACAAATTCCGCTCAACATTTATGCAAGGTGGGTCGCCCGCCTTGATGACTCACCTTTCGCCTGCTCTTCGGCAAACACTGACGTATCAATCAAACGTCATAAAATACGCCGATGGCCAGTTGATCCACAGCCGCGGAGACATTAAGCCGGGCTTATCGATCATTAAAAAGGGAGTTGCTAATGTGGGTGTGTATGGGGTAGACGGCACGTTCATCATGGCTGGCCTGTTAGGCGCTGGCGAATGCTTCGGAGAATTCACCATTTTCACAGAGCTGCCTCGTACCCATGATGTTTCTGCGAATGGCGACGTAGAGATTCATCAACTTGAAGCCGGTCGGTTCACTAAGCTATGCGATGAGGAGCCCGAATTACTGAAAGCCGTATTAAAAACAACCTTAATACGAACCCATATTCTATTAGAGTTGCTTGATTCTATGCGACGGCTGCCTCTGAAAGAAAGAACGGTAAAGTTAATGCTCTCCCTTTCTTACCACAGTGGGCGAATAGCGCAGATCCGCACACGCCAAAGCGACTTGGCTGATTCGCTCGGTGTGTCACGAGTATCATTAGGAAAAGTGCTAAAACAACTGCAAACCGAGGAGATGATTATTCTGGGCTATCGCGTAATAACGATACCAGACCGCGAAAAGATGGAGCGTTGGCTTGAGGCTAAAAATAACACCCCGTTGATAATAAAAAAATGAGCAGAAACACAGTAAGAGCCCACCCTGCAAAACAAGGTGGGCCCGAACCTAAATAGCCTAAACTCGGTGAAGCGTAAGCTCAATTAGCCATGCTAAATGGTTTGTTATCTGTTACAGCTTTGAAGCGGCAACGGCCTTGATAACCTTCCATTGCTGGTCCGCTGTTACGATGTTTTCGGACTTATCTTCTTCCCAAACTTCGTAAACGTCCTCGTTTTTATTGACGTAGAGCTTACCGTCAACAATTTCAAATGCTTTTCCATTAACCTCAAACTTCTTGCCTAACGCTGCGCCATAGGCACAGAACCCGCCATATTGAGGTTCAAATTTTTCTGGATTGTCGGTGAATAGATCTCTGTTTTTTGACGAACTAAAGCGATAGATCGCGCCGTTATGCGTTGCAGTGAATTCCGCGCTTCCCTCTATCGCCGCGTTTTGTGTAAAGTAAGCTACCGCGTCGTAGCCGGCTAAAATGACTCCGTTTTTGTCCGTTTCAACGTGATCGTTGCCGGCGAATGCACTAACTGAAAAGGTCAATAATACGGAAAAAATAATAAATAGACTGTGTCGTAGTTTCATGGTTCTATATCCAAATGTTATTAATGAATCAGGCTTTGTACGCCATAGGAGTATGTTAAATGCCCCAACGTTGGATCGATATGTTCGTGCGTCTTAGCTTTATGTCCGATCGTCCATGAAGGCCCTAAATCAGCTATTTAAGGCGCTGAACGTCCGCGCCAATGTATTTCATAACGGTCAGTATTTTGGGTCTTGGGCGGTGGATACCTCGGGAAGCGGCAGCACTTCTTTTCATCTGGTGACGCACGGGAACTGCGTCATTAGTGTGTCGGGGCAACAACACCATTTAAGGGCCGGCGATGCGATATTTCTGCCGAATGACGCTGAACACACAATCAGCGACTCCTTCAATACAAAGGCTCAAACTAATCAACAGTGCTCTGTTCCAATGACGGAGCCTTTACAGGAAACGAGTACCGGTCTGATCTGTGGCAACCTCATTAACGAACACCCACTGGGCGCCAGTCTAATGAGAGCTCTGCCACCAGCGATTGTCATCAAACACGACAAACACGCTTCCTGCTCAGCGCTGATAGCCCTATTACTTGAAGAAGCTCGTCGAGCTGACCAAGGGGCTCACTTTTTGTTAGACCATCTTGCTGACGCGCTCTTCTTTATCCTAATTAGGGATCATGCTAATGCAAGTTCAGGCCTGCTGGCCGCCATACTTCATCCTCAATTAAGGCCGGCCATTGAATTGATCCACCAGAATGCCGATAAGCCACTGTCAAACGAATCACTTGCGGATGCGGCCGCGATGTCTCGGTCAGCATTTGCAGCTCAATTTAAACACAGTGTGGGAATGCCACCAGCGGAATACCAAACACAATGGAGAATGTTGCGCGCTTATCGTTGGCTCGCGGACGAACAAATATCAACATTGGATGCGGCACTAAAAAGTGGTTACGAAAGCGAAGCATCTTTTAGCAAGGCTTTTAAACGGATCATTGGTATTGGTCCAGGCGAAGCCAGACGACAGTAAAGACATAAAAAAACCCAACCGACGTTGACGACTGGGTTAAGTTATTCGTTTAACTGCCGAGATTTACCACTCAGCAATCGTGCCATCATCGTGGCGCCAAATTGGGTTTTTCCAATCACAACCTTGTTCGGCCATTTCTTGCATGAAATCTTCGTCAATAATGACACCCAAACCAGGCTTATCTAACGGTTTGATGTAACCATTTTCGATGGCAAAATCTTCTTTATTGACGACATAATCAAGGACTTCGGCCCCCTGATTATAGTGGATGCCCATTGATTGCTCTTGTAACACAGCGTTATGCGACACAAAGTCCACCGCCAAACACGCGGCAAGGGCCACAGGGCCTAGCGGACAATGCGGTGCAAGTGCTACGTCATAGGCTTCGGCCATGGACGCGATTTTCATGCATTCAGTAATGCCACCAGCATGAGATAAGTCGGGTTGAATAATGCCGATTCCGCCGTCTTCAAACACCCGTTTAAATTCAAAACGGCTAAACATCCTTTCACCTGCCGCGAGCACAATACTGGTTGACTGAGAGAGTGCGGCGTATTGCTCTGCTTGCTCTGCGAGCACTGGCTCTTCAACGAACAATGGACGATAGGGTTCCAGTTCTCTTAAGAGCACTTTGGCCATTGGGACTGACACGCGTCCATGAAAATCCAGCCCAAAATCGACTGCTGAGCCAAAATTTTCGCGAATACTGGCTATCCGTTCTACCACGCGATCAACTGCTCGGTGGTTATCGATCATTTTCAAACGACCGCATCCGTTCAGTTTAAATGTATCCCAACCGCGTTCTACCAGAGTTTGTATGTGTTCTGTTTCTTCTGCTGGATCGTCACCACCAACCCAGGAGTACGTTTTCATCTTATCTCTGAGCTTTCCACCCAAAAGTTCGTAAACAGGCTGACCTAATACTTTGCCTTTGATATCCCAAAGTGCTTGATCAATTCCAGCAATTGCTGACATTAAAATAGGCCCGCCTCGATAGAACCCACCGCGGTACATGGTTTGCCAATGATCATTAATATGGCGCGGGTCTTTGCCGATTAAGTAAGCCATTAGCTCTTCAACCGCCGCTGCCACCGAATGGGAACGCCCTTCGATCACTGGTTCCCCCCAGCCGGTGATTCCTTCATCCGTTTCTATTGCTAAAAACAGCCAACGAGGCTTAACTGAATACAGTCGAAAATTGGTAATTTTCATGGAATGGTTCTCTCTAGACCTAAATTCAAACCCAAAACGGCTTACTTCCAAATGAATATTTTAACGCTCGCTTCGGCTGCTCATCCCGGGAGAATTAATCAGCTTAGAATAGAAACAAACATCACTATGTATATTTATATGATAAATATGATGGTACAGAAGATGACCAGCTCTGTCAAAGTGATTCTACGCTTGTCAATTCACTTTGGGCGTTGAAAACAACGCCCTATTATGAATTGAAATAGAGACTGAAAACAACGATCTAAGTTCGTTCAAGGACAATTAATCTGGAGGTGAAATCGCCTTTTTCCAAATGATTTGTATAATCGGTATCGTCCTGATGCTGCATTGCGTCGACGTAAGGCAAATCGATGCCTAACGTCATGAGAGCGTCCCCCCCAAACACCTGATTACCATGCTCGAGTTTGTATTGCGCCGACGAGTCTAAACCCACTAACTTTGCGCGTCGATAAGGTAAATTGGGGGCCGACAAAATATGGTAATACCCAACGTAAACGCGCCTGCCGTCTTTACTTATGAGTTGCCAACAGACTTCATTGTCTTGATATTTAATGCGCGAAAAGTCGCCGTCCACCATGTCTTGCGCCGACGCCTTATAGAGCTTGATGGCGTCCTTTATTTCGTCTTCGGAAGCATTGAGATCTTCTTCATTTAAAGACAGACCTCGCGCTGAGGCAAAAAATCCGACCTCCGTTCGCATTTTCACAGACGTCTGACGACCATTCTGGTGATTTGGAACCGGTCCAATGTAACTCGCCAAGGTACTCAATGGAAACAACAAAGAAGCTCCGTTAATGATACTCAACCGCCCAATAGGATCACACATATCACTCACCCAACCCTGTGACATGTAACGCAGCATTCCTAGGTCAAAACGATTGCCACCCGAGGCGCAGTTTTCAAATAAGACCGACGGGTGTTTAGTCGTAATTCGTTCAACTAAGCTATATAGCCCAAGCATGTAACGATGCGGAACCTCTAACTGTCGCTCTGCAGGCAAACCCGCGGAGCCAACTTCGGTCATCACTCGATTCATATCCCACTTAACGTAGTCAATGAGCCCACTGGAAAGAAAGCTGTCTAACCGGGCATAAAGGTAATCAACCACCTCGGTACGAGACAGGTCTAAGGTGTGCTGATAGCGACCAGTGGATAGTGTTCTATTGGGTACATGAATCAACCAGTCGGGGTGATCCCGATAGAGCTGACTTTCTTTATTGACCATTTCAGGTTCGAACCACAAACCAAACTTTAGTCCCTTTTGCTTAACCAAACGCGCTGTTTCTTCCACCCCATTTGGAAACTTCTTAGGGTCGGAAAACCAATCTCCTAGTGAAGACGTGTCGTCGTCTCTGCCAGCAAACCAACCGTCATCAAGCACCAACATTTCAACGCCTAACGATTTGGCCTTATCAGCCAGCCCTAATACAACGTCGTGACTAACATCAAAGTAAGCGGCCTCCCACGAATTTAAGTAGGTTGGCCTGGGAACGCCGTCGAACTGAGGAGGACTGATCATTCCGTTGACAAAACCATGCCAAACGTGACTCATCCCGCTCAGCCCTTCTGATGAAAATACCTGAAGTGACTCTGGCGTAACAAACTCCTCTTCAGGCTGCAACCGCCATTGGAAGTTAAAGGGATTGATTCCCGCACTAACGCGAACACTCTCAAACTCGTTTTTCTCCACACTGATGGCAAAGTTTCCGCTGTACATTAATGCCGTTCCGTACACGTCGCCTTTGCGCTCGTCAGCCCCCCGGCTTAAGACGGCTAGAAACGGATTATGAGCGTTGCTGCTGGTTCCTCGAGTAGAGTCAATGACAAATCGTCCGTGCGGCACGTCCATTCGTTCTTGTTCGAACTCTCTTGACCAACTTCCTCTCAAGTGAACCAGTTCATATTCGCTCTGAGGTAAATCAAGCGATGAACTCAACGCGTTGTGCAACAGCACCTCTTTTGATCCACAGTTGCGAATAGTGGCAGAACGAGCAATAACATCATGGTCTGCGTATATCGTGTAGCGCAGCGTCACTTCAAGTTCCGACGTCTGATCGACTAGAGTGAGCAATAATGTTTCGCTGTCATTTGATTTTTGATCGCCCCCCTTGTTACCTAGTGTGTTACCTCGTGCGCTTGGTAACCCATTCAGCAATGGCTTATCCAGCACGACCTCATGAGACTTGTACAAAAATGTATTGGTGCTGTTGCCGTCAGAGTTAACCACATGAAGCGCAGGTTGACGGGTATCCGAAGTACCAAATAAAGGGTATTCCTGAGGAGTATCATCTAAACTGTAGTTTTTAATTCCTTGGAACTCCAACACAGTGCAACGGAACTCCCTACGAGGCCCAGCCGCTAATCCGTGAGTCGGTGCAATGGCGCCACCAAAATGGATATGCTCCAAAATTCCTTCTGGGGACACTCTAAATATGTACGAAACATTTTCATTAGACAAATTGAAAACTAAGTCTTCACTTACAAAAACCAGCGATTTATTTGACGCGCTCATCCACGACACCCTCAGTTGATATTCAGCTTGGTTGAAATTGACTCTATCAGATGCTTATGTGCTGACAAACCACACATATTCTTGAATCCGGGGTACCGAAAGATACGCCTATGGAAACTCAAACAATTAAACGGTCAATTTTATTTATAATATATATATTATTATTTGATCTTCTCTCGATAACTGCAAGCTTTTTTCGTTAGTTTTAGTCGAATGACTAAATTAACTCGGTATAAAACCAAAAGACTGCGTCTGAAAAAGAAGCTATCGCTCATTTGCTTAGCATTCTTATAGAGCAATGTAGCACAAGAAAAAGCCCGATTGCTGCATGGGCAACAATCGGGCATTGAACAGTAAAACGGAGCTTGCCTGAGTTCCGCAAGCAAGCTAAGTCTGTGACGTACTAATGCCCTACGAACACCGCCGTGGTCATCGCGGGGACAATAAACTTCCCGTTTTTATACGTTGATTTCGCGGCAATTCGATCAAAAGACCAACGCTGCACTGGGTGCAAACGATATCGCTTTGCGTCCAAAGCGTCGCTTTCGAACTCAACTTCGGTGTTGGTTCCGTTAAACAAAACAACCTGTTCTCGCGCGCGTGGCCGTTCGGGGTCTTTGAGGCGCATTACGATAAGGCCCGAATGTTGTGATGGCCCAGTATTAAGAAAAGTCACACTGCGTTGGACGGCGTCTTTATCCTGCAAGCGATACAGCGGTGATGCGTATCGAATCCTTAGCCACTCTTTAAAATTTAGACTGGTTTTGAAGGACAACCACGGTGACGGCTTTAGCTCGGTGTTGGCCAACAGCGGAGCCATAACAGGCCATGCATCTTGATTTTTTTCAGCGATGGGCAATCCCTTTCCCCATCCGTTCTCGCGGAAACTAAAATCAATGGCATTGAACCAGTCGCCAGAGTTATAGCTATCTCGATCCAGAGATTTCGAACGTAAGAAGTCTTGCCCAGCGTGCAAAAATGGTACTCCTTGGCCGAGCAATATGATCGAATTGCTAAAATTCTGCATGCGAGCTCGGTCAGCCACATTAGCGGCGTCAGGCGCCTTAAGGTGGATCCCATCGAATAACGTTTCGTTGTCGTGTGCCGCTATGTACGATATCTGTTCTTGAGGGTCATCAGTAAACCCGGTTGGCAGACCACTGTAGTCGATCTCTTGAGCACTGAGCACCTCACCAGTATTGGTTTCGAAACGGTACTCCTTGAGGCCTCCTGTCAAACTACTGCGGGTCCGATCGGCCAGTGTTAATAGCGTGCTTTCTCGGTCATCGCCGATTCCGTTTGGATTGGTGAATAGGCCGTTTCCAAAGCCTTGGTCACGGTATCCTCCGAAGGGGTTTCCACCACGAATGGCGTCTCGCCCCCGATCATCAAATGAACCAATACCGGTGCCAGCCATATTCAATTGCGTGGCTTGAGTGAAGCGCGCGTCATTCGCCACTTCGCCGAAATTCCAACCTTCGCCATACAAATAGATATCTTTGCCACTAACGCCATCGCGACGTCGCTTTAACTGAGATAACGCCGCTTGCACATTAAGCATGTTTTGTTTGCTGTGATGGCCCATCAAATCAAAGCGGAAGGAGTCGACCTTATAGGCCTTAGCCCATACTAACAATGAGTCGATCATGAGCTTTTCCATCATCTTGTTCTCTGACGCCGTGTTCGCACAGCAAGAGCTCATTTCCAGTCCGCCGTCGGCGTTGTAACGATGATAGTAGCTGGGAACAATCTTATCGAGCACGGAGTTATCAAATTGACCAAACGATGATGTGTGGTTGTATACCACGTCCATGACCACGCGCAATCCGACTCGATTAAGCGCCTTGACCATTTGACGAAACTCTAAGATCCGAGTTACGCCATCGGCGTTAGTGCTGTAGCTGCCTTCAGGCACGGTAAAATGCAGAGGGTCATAACCCCAGTTAAAACCGTCTTGATTTTGCACTGCCGCCACGGCGGCTTGTTGTTCTGTGGAATCTGGCGCATAGAGACTCAAGTCTTCAGCAATCGTGACTTGCTCGGACTTCTCTTCATTCACGGTGGCTATATCAAACGCCGGTAGCAAATGAATGTGGCTCAGCCCGGCGTAGGACAATGACCGTAAGTGACGCATACCGCGAGACCAATACCGGCTGAACGCATTGAACGTACCGCGATCTTGCTCTGGGACGGAGTCATCGGCGATGCTGAAGTCGCGAACGTGCAATTCGTAAATACTGATATCTTCAGGTGCTTTTAGCTTAGGTTTACGCAGGTAATCCCAACCTCGTGGCTTGAGATCTCGATCGTCAAGATTAACAAACTGACTGAGTTTACTGTTTGTACTTAAACTCAACGAATAAGGGTCTGTGACGTCATTAATTTCAACTTGATTCGTAATGTTGGTGTAAACGGTCACTCGGTAACGATAATATTTTCGATCCCAATTTCCGGCGCTGGCTGACCACACTCCAGTAGCATCATCAACAACCATAGGAAGCACTTGTGAAGGAGCCGCGTCGGCGCTTGTTTCATAAAGCAATAGCTCAACATTCTGAGCGGTTGGCGCCCATACTTTGGCCCACGCTTGCTCGCCGTCAATAACAGGGCCTAAGTCTCCATCAAAGTAGAATAGATCATCCAGAATTCCATGGTGTTGGATGCTGGTCGCGTCTTTTAAATCGCCGTTTGCATCAATAATCGAAACCGCCAACTGGGTTTTTACCAACTGCCTCTTCAAAGCGTCGTCCAAGCCCTGGGTACTGATCGCAGAATATGAGGCTAAATGTGGAAATTTTGCTTGCAATTCCGCACTCAATTGCGATACCGAGCCCAACACATAGTCAACCCCACCTTGAACACCGTCGGTGCTCAGGCTCAGTTCGGCAGTTGAGCTTGAATGCAAGATCACTTGGTCTCCATCACTCAATGACGAATCCCATGCCAAGGTATCAGCATCCAACCACTGTGCGCGTTGAATGGCCAAGTTACCATTTGGCTCTCCGCCAGCCTTGATGGTCAACTTGTTAGTCGCCGATTCAAAACGGAAAAACATTTCCTCTCCGTTTGCTGGAACAGTAAAGTCAATGTTCGCACCATCGCGAACACCGTCTTGCCCGTAGTTTTCGTCCCAACTTTCTCCTACGGTAACCTTAGCTTGGTAGTTGCCGGCCGGAATTAGATTTGACGTAAGGGTATAAACACCATCGCCTTCAATGTCTTTCAACCATCCATTCAAGCAATCGGGCTGCCAATTTCCAGTACAACCCAAAAATTCTTGAAAACTGCCAGCCACAATGGCAATGCGTGAATTTCGATTGTCGGTTACCCAATGGGACTCATGATCATAGTAAAAGCTAACCGACGCATCACCGTCGAGAAATAACCTTACATTCGCTCCATTTCGCTGGCCATTTTCACCGTAATTTTCATCCCAGGACTCGTTCAAGGCTACTTTGTATTCATAGTCACCCACGACCATATCAAAGGTTGCTTTCCAAACGTTGGCTGAATCTATCAAGCTCAGCTTGGTGTTCGGACACTCTGGTTGCCAGTTAGCGGGACACCCAAGCGATTCTTGTAGATTGCCTGGAATGGTTACGGTAGTAGGGTCTGGTGTATCGGCCGCAAACGCTGCGATCGACCCGGTGCTCAAGATAAATGCTGCGCCCAGTTTGAGATGACCCAGCCTATTTTTTGTGCTGAATGAATCCATGATTTCCTCTGGTTGGTTTCTCTATTTTTTTGGTGAGAATTTTTACTTTTCTTTGACGATCACCGAGGCCCGTGCTTGCTAATCAATCTGGCTTAAAGCCGAGTCTAGCGCCTGAGTTAACGAAGGCCGAAGCGATGCGCGACTATTGTCAGGGAAATCTGAGGAAAAAAAAGTTGAATACGTATGCACAGTTTTATCAAATACTGACAGGGGTTTATGCACACTAAATCAGTAACTTAGAGACATTCCACCAGAAAAACTAATAGATCGAATGAAAATATTTGTCACAAAAAGTAGTTGAAAACTAATTCAATGTCCCTATTTAACAATTGTAACCAACAGATGGAGTATGTAATGACTGAACAATTTGAAAACAAATCTACATGGCTACGAATTTTATTTGTGGCTCTGTTTTGGGTGGTATTTCACGTAACCCAATTGGTGATTTTAGCCGTTGCAATAGGCCAATGCCTATTCACATTGTTTACTGGAACACCTAATCCTCAGCTGATGAAGCTTGGTGATACGCTTAGCCGCTATGTACAAGAAATTTTGGCGTTTGTGACGTTCAATTCTGACAAACGCCCATTCCCTTTTAATGACTTCCCTCAATCGGGAATGGTAATTGAAGGCGAAAAAGCATCCGGATAAAGTAAACCTTCCAACGATGTGTCTGAAAGCTCCGAAGCGAATGCTTTGGAGCTTTTTTATTGCCTAGCTATAGATGCTAGCGCACAAGTGAACCTAAGATACACAATGCCCCAATGTCATCATCGGTGGCCATCACCGTCTATCAATCTAACTTAAATGCGTGCTTGTAGTCCTTGGCTAAACTGGAATCCTGATCGGCCTTTCGAAGAATGAAGTCGCCAATGGCCAACACGTCCATTTCTGTGCCCATAAAGCAATTAAATGCATCTTCTGGAGAGCATACTATCGGCTCTCCTCGAACATTGAAACTGGTGTTAACAACAACCGGGCACCCGCTTAGATCATTAAATTTAGAAATCAACCCGTGGTAAAGCGGGTTGGTGTCATTGTGGACGGTTTGGATGCGGGCCGAATAATCCACGTGAGTGACCGCCGGTATACTCGAACGCGCAATGTTGAGCTTTTCAATGCCAAAGAGTGACTTCTGCTCTTCATTCATGGGTATGCATTTCTCACCCTTAACCTTATCAACTAACAGCATGTAAGGACTGTCGCCATTTAACTCAAACCAGTCGGACACGTGTTCTCGCAAGATAGACGGTGCGAAGGGTCGAAACGACTCACGATACTTAATCTTTAGATTAAGCGTTTTTTGCATCGCTTCAGATCGTGGGTCACCTAAAATTGATCGCCCTCCCAGCGCTCTGGGACCAAACTCCATGCGCCCCTGAAACCAACCCACAACTTGTTGCTCAGCCAAAGCCTTAGCCGCTTCATGAAGCATGCCATCTTGCTCATACTCTTCGAAGACAGCGCCAGCCGCGTCCAGCCTTTGACGTATCTCGTTGTTACTAAATTCACACCCTAAGTACGAGCCTTGCATATTGTCGTTGGGTTTTACCGTACGAGGAAGATCATGCACCATATGTGCAACGGCTTGAGCGGCCCCCAATGCCCCACCCGCATCGCCAGCAGCAGGCTGCACCCACACATTATCAAAATGACCTGCTCGCTGAATCTTCCCATTTGCAACGCAATTTAGCGCCACGCCACCGGCCATGCACAAATTTCTGATTCCAGTTTCAGCCGCTAATGATTTGGTCAACTTAAGTACGATGATTTCAGTGACCTCCTGAACCGACGCGGCGATATCCATATGAAACTGCTCGAGTTCCTCTTGATCTGGTTTTCTCGCCGGACGACCAAACAGTGCATCAAACTTTTTATTGGTCATGGTCAAACCAGTGCAATAGTTAAAATATTGCTGATCTAAGCGATAAGAACCATCCTCTTTGACGTCAATCAAATTGTCTAGAATTAGTTGTGTGTATTTGGGCTCACCATACGGAGCCAGCCCCATGACTTTATATTCACCGGAGTTCACTCGAAAGCCGGTGTAATACGTAAAGGCTGAATACAATAGTCCTAGGGAGTGCGGAAAGTGTATTTCCTTTACTATTTCCAGCTTATTACCTCGCCCAATAGCCACCGACGTGGTCACCCATTCACCCACGCCGTCCAGCGTTAAAACCACGGCTTCTTCAAAAGGAGAAGGGTAAAACGCGCTTGCGGCGTGACTCAAATGATGCTCAGAAAACTTGAGTTTTTGTTCCCAATCTATTTGCTCTGGATTAGACGAAAAACGTCCAGCCATTTCGCGAATAATTTTTTTCTGAAACAGTTTCTCTTTTACCCAAAGAGGCAGTGCGGACTTAAACGAAGCGAAGCCTCGTGGTACAAAACTGACGTAGGTTTCTAGCAGACGCTCAAACTTAATAAATGGCTTCTCAAAAAACACCACGCTATCAACGTCATCAATGTTAAGTCCGGCTTGCGCGAGACAATACTCAACTGCATTCTCCGGAAATGAAGAATCATGCTTGATCCGAGTAAACCGCTCTTCCTGCGCTGCAGCGATAATACGCTCGCCATCTATGATGGCGGCGGCGCTATCATGGTAAAACGCCGAAATACCGAGAATGATCATAGGCTGCTTAGAATAATGTGTAGATAAACGGGGCCAATGCGGATCCTTGAGCGAAGACAACCAACCCGCCGATCAACAAGCTAAACACAATAATGGGGAGAAGCCAGAATTTTTTTCTAGCTTTCATAAAACGCCAAAGTTCTTTAATAAGGTCCATCGTCTTTCTTCGTATTTAAAGTTAAAACTGATTATCGAAACTGTCTCTCGTTAAATCTTCGTTCTCACGAGGTATCCAGTACGTCGTTGCATTGGGATCCATTTTTCTTCGCATAGGATCTTTGCCAAAAAGCTTAAGCATTAAACCAGTCGGCAACACCGCCACGAAAAATATTAGCCCCATCAAAATGGGGTTCACTATGCGATGCATGAATTGACCAAAGTGCACCCAAGCAATATTTAACGGTCTTAGAGCCTTGGGGAAAATCAACGCAGGGAGCCCGAAAGCCCCCATAAGAATCATCGCCCATTGCCTCAGAGGCTCTCCAAAAATAAGAGGAAACAAGGCAATGCATAGAAATATGGCCGCAAATATTAATCCAAAACTTCGCTCACTAAGCATGTTGGGAGTAGGCTGTTTGTTATCAGTCATAATAGAGAGGTATAGGGTTGGTGGGGGTTGCGATTGACCTGGAATTTAAATGCAACTACGGCTGAGGTTGACTATTGAGAGTATTAACACGATGGATTTCGTCAACGATGGCCTCAACGATCATGGCAGAGCCCTTTGAGTTTACATGGCAGCAGGTATCAATGTAAATTTCACCGGCCTCTTGTTCATAAAGATAGGTTAGGTCAACCGAATGCACTCCCATTTTTTGTACGCGAGCCTGTTCCTTTTTCAAATAAGAATAACCTTTCTTATACCAATTCCCATACCCACCTTTTCCCGCAGGCGAGAAAGCGACGGCTCTTTCAGCCGCGGACATCGTTGGCTTAGCCCCCTCTATATACTGGTTAGGTTGTAGAAAATGGAAGAACTTGCCACCATGAGTTTTGGCTGCACTGTTGGACAACAAGGTACTATTACCCCACAAAGCGGCAGAATATTCAAATAGGGTTTCCCAGTCAGTAAACGGGTAACGCGGGCCAATCCCTTCAAATTGAAATTCTTCAGGCGTATCCGCGTCTGTAACCTGCGCCTGCTCTGCTTGTGTGTTCAATGTACTCAATTGGGCACTGAAATTCGAATGCATCACTTTCCACAATAAATTAAACGTCACACTATTGCGTGGTAACGGGCTGCTAAAAAACGTTGCTCTTGCAATGTGTTTCTTTTCAAGGGCGACCTTCTCGGCTAGCAGTAGAATTAGGTCAGGGGACACCTTATCCGACATCCTAAACTTCCAACTGCGTGGAAAAGAAGGGTGTATCTTGTGGCGCTTATACTCAGTCCCGGCAATCGCAATTTCATTGAACCCGTCCAATGCAATCACCAAGTCGTATTCTGCCCCCAAGGTCTGATAGTAATTTAGCAGCATCAATGGCTGAGGCTGTCGGTACCCACCAGCGGCCAACATATGCAGTACAATGTTGCGCCCTTGGTATTCCGGAAGCGCAGCCAGCCTCTTTTGATAATAATTAGGCGGAGCTCCATTAACCGTTCCAACCGCCACCGAACCACCCAATAATGCAACATTAAGGGTATGGTCGTTGCGCTTGGGCATGGGTGAGTCTTCTGGGCGAACAACACGTTCCTTACAAGCCCAAGGATTATCCGCTTGTAAATTGCACCCGCTCTTGCTGCGACTTCCTTGAACGGTATAGCCTGCATAAGGGTGGATGATTTCCTTAAGCTGTTCTTGTTTCTTAGACTCGGCCTCAGTCGTATCGGCCTCTTTGCCAGTGAACACTGGACCAGTTTGTACGCTGGCAACGACTCCCAAGCGCTCTTGCTGCAACTGTGCACGTGAGAACTCACCATACTTGGCTCGAAAGAAACCGTAAGCCACCAATTCCAGAAAGACACAATTCACCGCCACAATGACGGCATAAAAGATAACCTTTTTAATTCTACTGCTCCTTACACTACGCATCTTTTACGCAAAGGAAAATAGTATCTAATATGAACTGCGTTTTCTAGTCGCTCAGTTCTAAATTCATTACCACCTATCCATGACGAGCGGCGAAACTGTCTGAATCAAGAAAACGAGAATCAAACCGACGATCACCTTCGCTGGATTTACGCTTAAGCACGCTTAAAACAATCAGCCACGTGGTCGTCTACCATTCCGGCCGCCTGCATAAAGGCATAACAAATAGTACTGCCGACAAACTTAAAGCCGAGCTTTTTCAACGCTTTACTCATTGCGTCAGATTCGGGAGTATTTACTGGAACATCGGAAAGAGTTTGAGGGTGGTTCACTATCGGCTCTCCGCCGACAAAAGACCATAAAAAATCTGAAAAACCAGCACTCTCTCCGCGCTTGGCCTTGGCCTGCATATCAAGGTATAGCTGCGCATTAACGATGAAGGCATTCACTTTCAGTTTGTTTCTAATAATCCCAGGATCACTGAGCAGCGCTTCACGTTTTTGTTGATCGTATTTTGCTATTTTTTTAGGATCAAACCCATCGAACACGTTACGATAGTGATCTCGTTTTCTTAATACGGTAATCCAACTCAATCCCGCTTGAGCTCCTTCCAGGTTTAGCATTTCAAACAGTTCAAGATCATCACGTACTGGCACACCCCATTCAGTATCGTGATACTTCTCGTATTGCGCATCACCCTCACACCAACGGCATCTGTGTATCACTTTTCATCCCCTCTGAGCTCCAGCACTTGGTCATAGAGGCTTTGGCGAGATACTTCGGCCGGATCTAAAACATCACCTGCAACCGCAGTAAGCTTTTTCATGTAACCGGTCGGCACTCCTTTCAGTGCGCGCCCCTTCTTACGCGACGCCCAAGTCCCCCACATGCCTCTGAGCGCCATGGGAACAACGGGTACGGGTGTCCTCTTTAGAATCTTATCGATACCAGGCTGGAAGTTATTAAGTTCGCCAGTCTTTGTAATGTGCCCTTCTGGGAAAATAACCACGAGATGTCCAGCTTCCAATTCCTCAGCAATTTTATCGTACGCCAATGGAATCAGGTCTGCTCTCTCGCGAGCATTTCCAATGGGGATAGTTTTAAGCCATTTAAACAAGCGCCCAGCAATAGGTAAGTCATAAAAACTGTGCCACATAATAAAGCGCGCCGGTCTAGGCAATATCCCGAGTAATATAGGCGGATCGAAAAAGCTAACGTGATTACATACAATCAGCGCCGGACCTTCCTTGGGAATTTTATCAAGATCAACCTTCTTAATGCGGTAAACACTGTGCATCAATAGCCAGCTCAGTAGCCGAAGAAAATGCTCCGGGATTTGCGAAAAGATATAGATCGCAACAATGGCGTTTGCCACGGCGGCCAATTTATATATTTGCAATACGCTAAAATCCAGCGCGAGTAACACTACAGCCGCAACTCCGGCCACAACCATGAAAACCGAGTTCAAAATATTGTTAACTGCGATCGTTCTAGAGCGGTGTTTTTCATCACTGAAAACTTGCATAAAGGCGTACAAGGGCACAATGAATAACCCGGAACTAAACGCCAACATGGTTAGGTTAACTATCACCCACCAGATTCCAGGCACGGCCATTAATTCAGTCAGGCTTAAAAGTTCAGTCGAAACAACGAGGTCTGTCCTGCCTAATTGCCAAGCGAAAAATGAAATGCCAAAGGCCCCAAACGGAACAAGCCCCATCTCAACATGCCCGCGTGAAAAAATTGAACAGGCAAAGGAGCCCATGCCTATTCCGATGGAAAACGTGGCTAACAGCATGACCGCAACGTTCCCGTCCCCCGACAATATGTCTTTGGCAAAGGCTGGAAACTGCGTCATCACCACGGCACCGAAAAACCAAAACCATGAGTTAGCAAGAATGGCCGTAAACACCGGCTTATTTTCGTGAGTCTTCGTAATAATATCCACTGTACTGCGAGGCACATTAAAACTCAGTTTCAACTCAGGCGACGCCGCTGGCGCTTGGGGGATCAAGGCTGAAGCAAACCAGCCTAAAATCGCGAATCCGATTATGGCTCCCATCAACGCGTACTGAAAGTTCATGTTGACGCCCATATAATTGGCGAGCGATCCGCCAAGAATGGTACCTAAGAGAATGGCAACGAAAGTACCCGCTTCCACGTACGCGTTTGCCGTCAGCACCTCATCTTTACTGACGTGCTGAGGTAATATGCTGTATTTGATCGGGCCGAAAAAAGCAGACTGCGACCCTAAAGCAAACAACACAAACAACATCGCGCCAACGGATTGAAAATACAGTGCTAAGCTCCCCAAAATCATAATCACAATTTCGGCTACTTTTATGTGGCGTATTAACTTGGCTTTCTCATACTTATCAGCCAGCTGACCAGCAATCGCACCGAACAAAAAGAAGGGCAATATGAACGCCACCAAGGCCGCGTTTACGATCACACCTTCATTCTCCTTGGCGATAAAATAGGTCACTAAAATCGCAAACGCGTTTCGATAAATATTATCGTTAAAAGCACCCAAAAATTGGGTACAAAAATAGGGTAAAAAACGCTTTTCGTTGATCAGGTTGTTAGCCAACGTTGCCTCCGAGCCTAAATACAGGTCTAATCACTCGGTTTTAAAAGCAGAACCAAGCACTAACGCTATAATGAATTCTATTTGATATGCAGACTACCACAATCTTCACCGAATGCACTCTGTTGACTTTCTAATTATTGGCCAAGGCCTAGCGGGCTCCCTCTTAGCCTATTCATTGATCAAGCGTGGTTGCACGGTCCATGTTCTAGACAATGATCATGAAGGCAGCTCAAGTCGAGTCGCGGCGGGTCTAATTAATCCGGTTACAGGGCATCGGTTGAATATCACTGACGGTTATTCGATGTATCGCGCGACGGCGCAAAAACTCTATTGGCAGATAGAACGAGACTTAGGATGCGACATACATCGTCAAATCCGACAAACTAGAAAAATCAAGAATGCTGGGCAAGCCGATTACCTAGTAAAACGTCAAAGCCAAACGGAGTATAGCGATATTCTGGGCGACATGGACAACACCGGTGGCTGGTTCGAGGAAGCCCCAGGTAAGCTCGAGACGGCACATACTGAACGACATTTTGGTGCTATTGGCATCTCTCAAACATCGGTTGTCGACACGAAACAGCTTTTGTACCAAATGAGCTCGTGGTTGACGGCACGACGAGCGATTACAAAGCAACACGTGATTTACTCAAAGCTCTTAACCGTAAAAAGTAAAATCCGCTACGATGAAATTGAAGCCGATCGAGTGATTTTTTGTGAAGGTCATCAAGCGCTCAATAATCCTTGGCTATCGCATCTGCCGTTCAAGCTGGCAAAAGGTGAGATCTTATCGATTAAACCCTCTCGTCAGGTAGACAGAATGCTGAGCTGGGGGCATTGGCTTGTCCCTGCTCTAAACGGGGCCTGCAAACTCGGTTCAAATTACATTTGGAATGATATTAGCCCAACGACGTCAGCCGAGTCTGCTGACAAGTTTCTACTGAGTTTAGAACAGCATACCGGACTGACTGCTCACGTGATTTCTCATGAATCGGGCGTCAGACCAGCTACGACGCAACGAGACCCTTTTGTCGGCCCATTGACCAATTTACCGCGCGCATTCTGCCTTAATGGCCTCGGAAGTAAAGGCTGCCTGATCGCACCACACTTCGTAACGCTTCTGTGCGATCACTTGCTTGAACAACGCTCACTACCCTATTCAATCACACAATGGCTTTAACCAGACAAGCACACACACTGGTGCGCGAACACTTTGCAAATAGCACCGGCGGGCTGGCCATCGACGCCACCTGTGGAAACGGACATGATACCGAGTTCTTGGCGCGACTCGGGTTCGACAACGTTATTGGCTTTGACGTTCAAGAGTCGGCCATTGTAAACACACAAAAGCGCTTAGGCTTAGCTGGGCTTACCAACGTTGAGCTCAAGCATTGTGGCCATGAGAGAATGTCTGAGTTCATAGAAGGCGAGATATCTTGCGCTATGTTTAACTTTGGGTACCTACCCAAGGCCGATAAAAACATAACAACCTCTGAGGCCTCGAGCTTGGTGGCCCTGAAAACGTCTCTAGACCATCTGAGCGCTGCAGGAATCATTTGTCTAATTTGCTACCCCGGGCACCCCGCAGGAAAGACTGAAACGGCTTCAATTAAACGCTGGCTTTCAAAATTAGATCAACACTGGTTGGTGAATGAATATTTATCAACGCTTCCGAACAGTAGCACGCCTGTCATGTTCACCATTAAGGCAAAGAAATAGTCATTCCCAAACGTCAAAATCCACTGACGTTGCAGCTTCAGGGCGTATCCCAAACGTTTTCAATTTCTTCTAATGATTTGCCTTTGGTTTCAGGCATAAAACGCCAGACAAAAAGAAAAGCGATCACGCAGAAAAACGCAAAAATAAAATAGGGCAATGCTCCGTTAAACAGTTGTTCGTTGATTTCACTGCGATTCACCACGGGGAAGAAGTTGGCTACAACACCGTTAAATAACCATTGCCCTCCCACGGCAATAGCCATGGCAAAACTGCGAATTCTATTGGGAAACATTTCCGACAGGACTACCCAAACCACTGGCCCCATGGACATGGCGAACGAACCGATAAATACTAAAATTGATATCAAAGATACGATGCCAAGTTGCTGGGTGTAAATGGTAAACCCGAGCGAAGCAAGCCCTAAAAACATGCCCAGCGTGCCAATTAAGTACAGTGGCTTTCGGCCCCATAAATCAACCGTAAAAATTGCCACAAAGGTGAAAATTAAATTCACAGCGCCCAACCATAATTGCTGCTTCAACGCATCTTGGGGCCCATAGCCAAGCGCATTACTGAAAATTTCAGCACCGTAATACAGGATGGCGTTAATGCCCGTAATTTGCTGGAACACTGACAACATGACACCAATGAAAATTGCGAACGCCAAGCCACCAGCCAACGCCTTGGTGTTTGAGCCAAATGTTGACTTGTTAATTGACGTTTTGATTTCCGCCAATTGTTTATCCGCGTCAGTTTTATCAACGTACAATTTGGCCAACACACTACCCGCTTGATCATGCCGTCCTTTGATCACCAACCACCGCGGGCTGTGTGGCACAAAAAATAGCATTACCAAAAAGATACCAGCAGGGAGTAGCTCGGACCAAAACATAATGCGCCAGCCTCGGCTGAGGTTTTCTTGATGAACTGCCGCCAGTTTATCCGCGCTGGACTCTAGCGCGTTTCCACCGCCAATATAGTACGTCGCTAGAAACACCACGAAAAATCCCAAGACAATCGACAACTGATACAACGACACCATTTTGCCGCGCTGCTCTGCGGGTGAAATTTCGGCGATGTACATTGGCGCGGCCATTGACGCAAAACCAATCCCCACTCCGCCAATGATTCGGTAGACAACCAGTTCCGTCAATGAGCCCGCGTAACCAGACCCCCACGCCGAAACACAAAAAAGCAACGCCGAAAGCACTAAGGTAAATTTACGACTGATGGCCTTCGTTAAATAGCCAGCGACTAATGCTCCGACTAGACATCCATACAACGCACTGCCAACTGCCCACCCCTGCTGGCCGGGCGTGAGCTCAAAGTACTCAGTAAAGTACAGCTGTGCGCCACCAATGACGCCCGTATCAAACCCAAAAAGGAAGCCGCCTACCGCAGCGATCATCGCAATCTTCACGATGTAAAATGTATTGTAGTTATTCATTGTCATTTTTGTTTTTAGTCATGTTGATTGATTCTTTTTATACGAGGCCTAACGGCTATTTTTTTGGCTATGAGATGGATAGCATTTCAAAGTGCGCGGTAACGGTAAGCCGCATGGTCGCGACGGTTTGGCTTGATCTGACTAACGGATTGATAGTGCCAGAATGAAGCAATGACGCTGGGTAGATGATCGCTCGGTTAAACAGAGCATCGACACTTGCGACTTTCTCAAACAAATTTGTGTCTCCATCCACATAATCCGCCGCCGGCAGCCCATGCGTGGTCGCCTCTCGGCCTAAGGCTTGTTGAAACAACGCTTCGTTGCGAGTGCTGATGCGCTCAATTTTGGTACTGCGGTGTCGATAGAATGCGGTTCCTCCACATTTGGGATCACACAGGTAATGCACTAACGCCAATTGATTCTGATCGGCCGTGTCGTAGTGAGGTATGCGTTGAATCGGTAGCAACTCAGCGGGCTTTCTGTTTGCAATGGCGTAGGTGCTGTCAATCAAGTCACCGACTTCCCCAAACGAAGTTAATAACGCCTCAGAATATTTTCTGATGTTTTCAGCGTATAAAACGTGATCCACTGGTCGCTTAACACCCGGATAATAATCGCGGGCATTCGAGTCAAAGTCTGAAAGAGCACCCGCCCTATCAACCAGAGATCTGGGCTCAGGGTGATAGTCATCGATAACAACCATTGGCCAACGACCCTGCCCCACAAGGCGATGTTCAAGCTTGCCCATTACGCCCGCTCGAACCAACTCTTGGCGACCTCTAGCATCCTATTTTTTCGGGCAATCAAATTAGGTATCTGATGCATCGAACACCTTAACGTATGGATCAACCCCATCGCACCTGATCGATGTAACGCCAACACGGTTTGGTCGTCGAGTTCAGCGATCTTACTCTCGTTCAGCATGTAGGCGCCTTGCACACTTTGCTTGCTTGCATCGTTAAATTCAATATCGATACTGAATGGAGTTAGGAGATCTAAATCCAGTAGTTGACTCGCCAATTCTCTGGACTCTTGTTCGCCGTTCACAAGCTCATTTAATATCTGTTGAACGGTCTCTAAGTAGTCGCTCGGCTGGGAAGATGAAGTAAAAAGTGGCTCGCCGACGTCCGAACTTAGTGCAGCACTATCAGAATCAAAACACACAACTCGGTTGCCATTGTCGTCACCAACGAAGAACGGCTGGCGCTGAATCTGCAAAGGTTCATAATCTGCGTCCCAGAGACCCTCACGTACAAACAAGTTTTCGCCCGGTCCAAAGCCCATCATGGCAGAGAACGTAAATTGCCCCGTATCCTCACTTTTAACGATGACGATCGGAAAACAGCTACTCGCTCTTCCAAACTCCGACGGTACCAGCGGCATTAAATGTTGATTAATGGCGCTGGAATGACGCAGGTTCGCTTGTACTTGTAAGGTCGAATGATGGTCGAAATTCAGTGATACGATATTACTCATAATTGCTCCTTAATAGCGCTGACTGTTCCGCGCATATTTGTTCTTATATTGTCTGCATTCCGTAGTCATGAATCTTATTTATCAATTCACGATGACTTGGCAGCTTTGATAACGCTTGTTGCGTAATTTGCGCATTACGCAGGTATTCTTGCGCGGCATGCGATGCCGTCATCGGTGATCGCCGATGATTTTGTGCGTCTATGTTGAAACCCATGCCATACAAGACGTACTGATAACTTGCCGCTGGAAAGACTTCATTGTTGGAATCAAAGTCATGGTCGCAAGGTACTTGATAACGCCAAAGCTCCAATTGCTCAGCGAGTGATTCCGGAATCGAGTTGCAATCAGTCATCGAGCGCCAAAAAGGCTCGTCACGCTTACTCAAAAGATAGTGAAGCTTTAAGAAATCAATGATGCGCTGCCAACGATATAGGAACGTTGAATTGAATCTTTTGGCCACAATATCCATTGTCGAGCGAGTGGTTGGAAGCTGCTCAGCAATCATGTTGGCCGACAACTCTACAAGCACAATGGCTGACGCCTCAAGGGGTTCCAAAAACCCAGCCGACAAACCCACTGCCACGCAATTTCGGTACCAAAAGTGTTCCCTGTGTCCTGACTTAATATCGATTCGCCGAGGTTCGCTAATGATTTTGTCACCGCCGATGTAGGCTCTCAGTTCATGTTCGGCTTGATCGTCGCTGATGTGTTCAGAGCTGTAGACGTAGCCCACGCCTCGGCGATGCCGTAGGCCAATATCCCAAACCCAACCCGCACTCTGGCCAGTCGAAATTGTATGGCAGGCTATAGGGCTGTCGTCGGCCGGATAAGCCACATGTGTTGCTAACGCTCTGTCTATTTGCAAGACCGACGAACAATCCCTAAATGGCACAGCGTAATGCTGACCAATCAACAAGGCACTAAACCCAGTGCAATCAACGAATAAGTCCCCCATAACTTCTCCTGCTTGAGCCGTGACTAGGGCATGTATGTCTCCGTCATCGCTATTTTTTACCGCCGCCACATCCGCCAATAGGTGAGTCACCCCAAGAGATTCAGTACAGTGCTTTTGCAAGTATTGCGCGAATTTTCCAGCGTCTAGGTGATAGGCGTAATTTGCCACAGAAGTGTATTCGGGAGTCGATATGGTTTTTGGAGCGACTCCGTTTTCACAAAGTTGTTCTTGAAAACAAACCGCGTTAGAAAATGAGTCATCGCCCCCATTCGTCAACCAATGAGTGGCTAAATCAGTATTGGGGAACCCCTGAGGAATCATCAACGGGTGATAGTAAAAATCGTCATCGCAATTCTTTGACCATTTTGCGAACTTTGCTCCCTGCTTAAATGTGGCGTCACACTCTCGAATAAACTCGGTTTCGCTGATCTCTAAGCGCTTCAGCGTGGCGCGCATGGTTGGCCATGTGCCTTCGCCAACCCCAACAATCGGCACATTAGGCGATTCAACGAGCGTGACATCGACGGGCCGCCCAGGATGCCGTGACCGTTGTTCGACCGCAAGCCTTCCTGCTGTTAGCCACCCTGCCGTTCCGCCACCCACTACAACAATCGAATCAATCGTGTTCACTATTCTCACTCCGCTATTAAAGGTAATACAACGCACAAAAGGGCGGCACCCAAAGGCACCGCCCTTTATAGGCTTCATGTCAGCCTAGTAACTACCAACTCCCCCTTAAGCCAAGAGACACTCGGCGCCCCGAATCCTCGGCAAGTAGAAAGTGATTGCTAAACCGACCACGCTTTGTAACCACTTCTTCCGTCAGGTTTATCCCTTCAAGAAACACCGTAAGGTTGTCGCTCACGTCGTAACTTGCGCTGAAGTCCCATTGAGAATACTCGTCCACGAACTGCACTCCATCACCATTTACTTGAGTCAAGGATTGCAAAAACTCATCACGCTGGTTGTAGGCCAGTCGGCCCTGGAATGGCCCGCGCTCAAAGTACCCGACCAAGTTTAAGGAGTCACTCAACCCCGTCACCGCGAATTTTTGCGAAATATCCGCTGGATTGAAATCCCGGTCAGTGTCAACAAAGGTGGCGTTAGCGATGATTCCAAAACCGCTGTCTCCAAATTCATGCTGCAGTGTTACTTCAATTCCATCCACGGTAGCTGCTTGGCCATTTGAAGGAAGGGTATTGGTGAACACCGCAACCGAGTCAGCACCATCAGGGGCATCTGGATTGGTCCCCGTTGAAGGGTCACGCAATTGCGAACCGTCTGGCAACGTGAATGTCAGATCTTCCGTTCCACTGACGATAAAATTATTAACGTCCTTGCGGAAGTAACCAATAGACGCGTAACTCACGTCACCGTAGTAATACTCAAAGGACAGATCAAGATTGTCCGATTCAAACGGCAGAAGTTCAGGGTTGCCCGATGAGGAAGTCAGATTCCCACCTTGACGTGTTGTACCGATCACCGTTACCGGAGCCATGTCACGTAAGGTCGGCCTTGTTAACGTTTGAGATGCGGCAAAGCGAGCAACCAACTGTTCGCTAATTTCAAGCTTTGCGCTCAGAGATGGCAACAGTTTTGAGTAACTCGATTTGGCGCTGATTGGATTCGCCACACCAAACTGCGCCAACATTTCGGTTCTGTCCAGAATACGCAAACCAGAAATCGATGCCTCGGTACCAACCACGGTTACGTCGGTATCTTCGTAGCGAGCGCCCGCTGTTAGAAAGATTGGCATTTCGCCCACGAACCCAGAAAAATCGAATTCAGTATAGAAGGCCGTGGTGTCTTCCTCGACGGTAAAAGAATTATCTCTTATTACCGCGTCAAAATTGAGGCCACTGGCCGCGCTGACTGCGCCAAATTGCGCTTCGCCATCATGCGACAACCACACCGCCGGCGTTCGGCCACTGCCGCTTACGCTGCCCAGAAAATCACTTCCTCCGTCCAAGCGCTGCACATTAATCCCTGCCACAGCGGGAGCGTCAGGGTACCCACAATAAGTACAGTGGATGCCTGCGCCTTCATTATCCCAACGGGTCAGTGATTTGGTTTCCGACGAACTCATCACTCCGAATTTAGCCTTGATCAAGCCTTGGTCTGTGTCGTTATTCCATACACCATCCAGCTTCAGTTGATCTACGTCGTCTTCGACAGCCCAACCCCGGCGCAACATGACATGAGCCCGCAGATTACTAGGATCTAAATAGTCGCTCACACCCGCTGGCGTTACTCCGCCTTGGTAAGCCACCCCATCCAGCTCTTGCTGCCCACTGAACACAGCCGTACTTGGTGATTGAAATTCGCTGGTCCACGGCAAAACAGCGCCGTCGCTTTGAAAACGAACCCGATTCGCGTACCCAACCAAGGAAAGAAGATCACCCGTCCCTGATGGGCCTTCAAAACGATTAGCACTAGACGTGTGTGCATCCAATGCGAGCGTTAAGTTTTCATTCACATCCCATTTAACGTTTAATGCAAGCGCGTCGGTTTCGGTGATTCGGCTGAAACTCTTAGCGTGAAAATCCGTCGCTAACCCGACCTCTTGACGTAAGTCTGTGGCCGTGCCGTTTTGATCCAACGTCACGTCCGTGAGATTAGAGCCCGTAAACCAATGACCGTAGGAGCTTGTATTATCGTTAACATCAAAATCAGAATACAAATAGTCTAACGTCACTTCCGTTGCGTCGTTTGGTCGAAACTGCAAAACAACATTCGCGTTGGTTCGCTCCCGCTCTTGCTGAGACTGAAGAAGATCAAAATTTCTGGGTGTGAAGGTGTTACCTGAAAACCCTGCCCCACCGTTTATTTGCTCTTGCGGTACACCAACGTTTTCCAACCACCCATTAGTTTGAGCCCAGTTAAGTTGTACGTCGCGCTCTTGGCGAGACACCGCGACTAACACACCAAACCGGTCATCGTTAAACGTATTGCTGTACAAGCCGGATACACTCGGGCTGCTGTCGCCACTTAACGATTCATGTTGCGCCTTTACGCTTCCCGCGATTTTTAGGCCCGACGAATCAAACGGCCGCAAGGTGCGAATGTTTACCGTTGAACCCACACCGCCTGATTGAGTGCTCGCCGACGCCGTTTTAGAAACATCGATGCCAGCCACCATTTCAGCGGCAATTGTGTCAAAACCGAACCCACGTGTATCACTCTCAGATGCCAATTGACGACCGTTTAATAAGACGGTGTTAAACTCTGGGCCAAAGCCCCTAACGGTGATTGACTGCCCTTCTCCGCCAGAGCGATCTATAGATACACCGGATATGCGCTGCAATGACTCAGCCAGATTGTTGTCTGGAAATTTACCGATACCCTCCGCTGAAATCGAATCGACAACACCTCCTGCCGAGCGTTTAACATCTTGGCCACGCTTTAGCGCACGCCGAATCCCTTTAACTACCACTTCTTCAAGCTCTTGTCCGTTACTCGCTTGTTCGGCACTTTGTTGGGCTACAGAAGCAACCGGGAATGTTGCCGTCGCAATGCTCAACGCCACGGCGGACGAAAGCTTGGACCTGCGAAATTTTTTAATCATTATAATGTCTCCTCTTTGATGAGTGTTCGGCCGCCTTTGCAAGCAAGCCAAGATATAAGTGATCGTTATGACACCTATTACTCATGTGACGAGAAGGGGTTTAATATCCGCTCCATTATTTACACATTGGATAAAAAAACCCGCTTAACCAAACGGTTAGCGGGCCTAAAAATTGCGCTAGACTGAATTAAAGTTCAGCGTTTAATGCTCAAAATGGTTTCGGTCGGCCTCTTATCCACCGTCAAATCCATCAGTTCGGCAAGCATCAAAGGCAGTTCATCAATGCTGTCAATATTGACCGACAAAGTTACTTGTTTATCAGCTAATGATGGATCGCGTAGTCTAATGTTACCCGCCAGCGAATATCGGTTTGCATCAGCCAGCACGTCGCGCAACTCAGCCCCGCGGTAGGTTAAACGACCGCTTAGCCAAGGAACTAAATCCTCGCCATTCAAGGCCTCTTGCACCACAATATCCGTATCACCATCGGCCTTGGCATATTGCCCTGCCAGTAAGGTGGTCGGCAATAAACTAGAAGCCCGTAGTCGCGCGGATTCCTTACCATTAAAAACTTGAACCGCACCCTCGACAACAGACACTGATGTAGCCTGACTTAATCGTCGCACATCAAAACGCGTACCAACCACTTTTACAGAAGCTAAGTCAGCTTCTACAAAAAATGGCTTATTAGGAAGACTGACAACATCGAAATACGCTTCACCACGCACCAGCTCTACCCTACGAGCGGAATCGTTGAACACCACTTTTACGAACGAATTCGGACCAAGCGTAAAGTGCGTGCCATCTGGCAACTCAACCTTTTTCAAACGGCCTATTTCACTGTGATAAATGGATTGAAACCGACTATCGCTCACCAAATTAGGTTGCTCATTTTGAGTACTAAACCAACCCAAATTGAACATCGTGAAGAACGTAATACTGGCAGCGACGGCAACCGCCGACGCAAGCCAAGTTCGCTTCTTATAGCGACCGATACTTACCACGTCGTTGGAGTCAGAACACGCCTCTGCATCAAACGCCTCTGTTAAACGGCTGAGCGCAGCCGAATCGGTCTTCAGTTGATCGAGACCTTCGCCTAACAATTCAGCCTCGAGATACGCTTGGCGATGGTGCTCACTGATCGCCATCCAGTGATCGAAGGCGTCTTCGATTTGTTGGTCCGTGTCTCTCGACAGTCGTTGATGCCACTCAATGGCTTCGCGCTCGATAGATTGACCATCACGCGACGTAACGGCTTCGAGCCCACTGTTCTTAATACTACTCATTTACGACTCTCGCCTGTTCGAACTCTTAGCACACCCAACAGGTCGGCCAACGCTCGGTTCACATGTTTTCTTACGACCGACTCAGACAAACTGAGTTGTCTAGATATTTCAGCGTATGACAGCCCCTCAACTCGGTTCATCATGATTAACTTACGTCGCTTATTCGGCATCTTTTTTAAGGCTGACACTAACACATCAACTTCCTGCTTGACTGAAACATTTCGATAAGGGTCGATGCTCTCAACGTGTTTTTGAGAATCAATGCACACGTCTTCAACGTGCCTCTGCCCAACTTGAGCACGCCGGCAATAATCTATTCCGGCGTTGTAAGCAGATCGATACATAAACGCGCGCGCGTTTTTAATCTCACCCAGTTTTTCTTCACTCATGCACAATGCACTTTCAAACGCCCCTTGCACTGCGTCTTCTGCTGCTTGCGGCGATAAGGACAATTTGCGCACCAGATAGTTAGCAATTTCGCCATTGAGTTCGGCATACGCTGCCTCTACCTTGTCTAAGGCCGGATGGCGAGGCGCTTGCGAACGCAAAATTGCTTGGTGACTGTTCAAACCTATTTTTTTATCGTTTTTAATTATCTTTATCAACCGATTGCACTGGTTCAATAAACGTCCCAATTATCAGTTCAAGAACATCATACGCATGACTGAAGTTTCAGGTCTACCTTAATACGACGGACACACTGCGGCAATCCGCACCTTTATTTTGAAAATAATATAAAAACGAAAAAATGGGTGTGCATCGCGTATACACACCCACAACCGAACAACAAGCTAAAGGAGAGATAAAAAGTGTTCGCGGCCATACAGAGTATCGCTACTTAAAAGACGGAGTAAGGCGGTGAATCCGCTCCGTAAATTTTAGTGATGCAAGGCAACGCTAACGCCAAAAGTACGTGGTGGATGGTAATTAGCGATGAATCCATTCTCCGTGATCGCCGTTCCCGATAATGTCTTGATCGATTGATCGGTCGCATTTTTCACCCAAAACCTGAGTGCCCATCGATCGTCCCGACCAAATAGGCTGGCATTAAGATCCAACGTTGCGTACGATTTCTGTACACCCAAATTGCTGCCGCCAGCGGGCAAGCTAGCGAAAACACCGGCGGCCAATTCATCCCGATTATAGATATCTAAAAAGTAATCATCCGACACGGTTAACGAAACGCCCAATTGCCCTTCACCAACGGTGAGCGGGTGCCGGTAGGAGTACGCAAGATGCGCTTTCCAGTCTGGCACTCTTGGGGGTGAGTTTCCTGACAGATTAACATTGTCTTCCGCCACTCTGCCCATCGGATCGGAAAACGGATTAAACAAGTTGCCAAAGAGCGAATCGGGAATATCAAATTGCTTAAAGCGCGCGTTAGTTATTGCCATCGACCCGCGCCAATGGTGAAACCTTGATGCGTGCCATTGGAACTCTAACTCCAATCCCCGAACCCGCGCATTGGAGGCGTTTCGTACAACCGTGCTGCCACCGGCGTCGGCAACTCCGTCTCCATCAATATCAATACGGTCGTCATCAGAGAATTGCAGATCTTTGTAATCCGCATAGTAAGCGGCTCCGTTAATTCTTAAGCGATCGCCAAACCATTGGGACTTAAAGCCCACGTCATAACTCAACACAGTCTCGGGGTTGGCGGTATTACCTGCATCCTGTATGTGTCCAGCTTTGAACCCACTTGCAACGGAACCGTAGAGCAACACGTCGTCATTGAGCTTGTGATCCAATTTTAATAAACCAGAAATATTGCTCCAGCTGGCGCTGTTGTCATTGACCTGCCTAACCCAACAAGGCTGCTCGCCAATTCCATTTGCTGTGCCGCCGTCAAAAAATAACCCTTGTTGAATCGCCTGAGTAACATTGACGTCGGTAAATATCTGGCTCGAACGCGGCGCACCAACCCCAAGAGAACGTGAGGTGATGTAAGGTCCAAACGCCGACGGCAGGCGACAATTAATGGCTCGTCCGCCTGAGTCTGACTTTTTGTCTCGGTTGTATCTCGTGCCAAAGGTTAATCGCGACTGTGATGCGAATTGGTAAACAAACTGAGAAAATGCCCCGAAAGATTCTGACCGTCGATCCGGTTGATTGGCGTACGACACTGCCGCTCCAGGAAGACCACTGATCCAACTTGGTACGTCACTGATCTGCCGCTGCCCTCCTCGATTCTGTTGATCTACTGCAAACACAATGCTGTTTGACTCACGCGATGCAAACACGCCAGCTAGCCAACTTAACTTAAGATCTTTTGCGCTTTTCAGCAGGAGTTCGTGTGAGTAAAAGTCGAAACTGGACGCGACCGTACGTTCTACTTCAAAATCGCCTGTCCGGCCCTGGTCCGTATCGTAGAGCTGGGCGCGTTTCATATTAGCGAAGCCAGCATGGTAAGTAAGTGAGGCCCCGGATTCAAACTCCCAACTTAGCCTTGATCGGAGAGCGTCGTTGGTTAAATCAACAAACGGTTGCGTATCCAACACCACAGCCCTAATTCCTTGTTCAACTAAGGTGGGGTCGAGCTCGGCACTGCCAGTGCCGTTATCTTGATATCGCTCGGCACTCAAAAACCATTCCAAAGAATCATTAGGCCGCCAAAGAGACGACAAGCGCCAGCTCAATCGATCTTCAGAATCCAAACCTTCAGCAGTTCCAAACCCTTGATCAAAATCACCAAGTTCAGCCTCAGAACTCGGGTAATGAGGACCAAGTCCAGCGTAGTCATCAAGCGTAGTTGTGTAAGGGTCGTGTGTTTGTTTTACGCCAGAAAAACGCACCGCAAACGTGTCTGAAACCGTCCAGTTTGCCAAGAGATGCGAGCGAGTAGAGTTGTAATTGCCAACGCCTAATTCGATATCGAATTCTGAGACCTCTAGATTGGGTTCCTTTGTGTATACATTGATGGAGCCCGACGACGAATTACGGCCGAATAGCGTTCCTTGAGGCCCGCGAAGAACCTCAATATGATTAACGTCGTGCAACAAATTTGCTACGCCCTGTGACCGTGGGGAATAAATACCATCGACATGAACTGAGACTGGGCCATCCGCTATTTCGGTAATATTTGTTGTACCGACCCCCCTAAGTTGCACCAAGACGGATTCTTGAGGGCCAGTAGACGCAAACTCTAAGCCGGGCACCCAGGCCGAAATGTCTCGGACATCATGAAATCGATTCACCGTCACTTCTTGGGTGGAAAGATGAGTGACCGCGGTCGAAGAATCTTGTAAATCTGAGGTACGGCGCCCCGAGATAACCACCACTTCATCCAAACCGCTGAAGTCAGTTGGGATGACCTTCTTTAAGCTTGCGGTATCCCTAAGAATTGATACGGAGCTTTTACCAACCAATCGATAACCAAAACCGCTGCCTTCTAATAGGCGATCGAGCGCCTGGGTCGGTGTCATTAATCCTGACATGGCAGGAGTGTCAACCGACAACATATCGGAAGACAGGCCCACAATGTTAAGACCAACCTGTGACGACAACACCATTAGGGCATCGCCTAATTTTTGTTTAGGTATATCGACGTTTACTTTTACGGCGTGGTCGGTTTCAGCCTTCTGTTGGGCGGGCGCGTTTGATTGAGCAAACACCACACTGAACAGGCAGACAAAAACGCATCCACTAAAACCATAAAACAACAGCGCACGTTTAAGTAACGACTGCATAGCTCTCCTCTTTTGAGCAGTATATCATTGCACATCGAATTCTTGTAAAGCTCGCAAGACGTCTCCTGTTAGAAACAACCGCTCCTAAGCAATACGTGTATATGAACTGGCCAAAACGAATAATTTGCATGACCGAAGAAACGGTTGAAACTCTATACCTTCTTGGCGAACAGGATCGTATCGTGGGTATATCAGGCTTTACGGTTCGCCCACCCGAAGCCAGAAAAGAAAAACCGAAAGTCTCCGCTTTCACCAGCGCCAAAATACCCAAAATACTAGCGTTAAAGCCTGACTTAGTACTCGGATTCTCCGATCTACAGGCTGACATAGCGGCAGAGTTAATCAAGCACGGCATCGAAGTTTATATCTTTAATCATCGTACCGTTAACGGCATATTGAGAATGATTAGAACCTTGGGCCGACTCGTGGATGCCGCTGACGCAGCCGATAAGTTGGCCAGCACTTATGAATCGAAAATCAAACTTATACAAAATGAGACCTCACAATGGAGCGTAAAACCAAACGTCTATTTTGAAGAATGGTACGAACCCATTATCAGTGGAATTGGTTGGGTCAGTGAACTCATTGAAATCGCCGGCGGAGTGGATTGCTATGCAGAAAACGCCAAACACCAAGGCGGCAAAGACAGAATCATTGCCGACCCGATGGAGGTCGTGGCAAAAGCGCCCGATATCATTATTGGCTCTTGGTGCGGAAAGCGCTTTCATCCCCACAAAGTTGGCGAGCGACAAGGCTGGAAAAACGTACCTGCGGTGCTCACTAACCAAGTCTACGAAGTTAAGTCCGCGGTCATATTGCAACCTGGGCCCGCAGCACTCACGGAAGGTTTAGATCAATTGTTTGCAATAACGAAAAACTGGCACACCGCAAACTATGACACACCATAAAACCCATTGAGTCACACAGCGCGCATCGAATACAATAAAAAAGCGAATTACTAGGACAGTCCGAATAACACCCAAAGAAAAAACAACAAAAAAAATCAAACAGTTAGATGAATGTAGCCCCTGATAGGCATCACTTTTCAATTAACTTACCCACCAATGAAAGTGAAAATATATGATTTTTTCAATAGGTTAAAGAAAACACCCGTATTACTCGGACAAAAAATACTCAGACACCGTGTCCGGAAAGAATACTGTTAAATTATTATGACCAAATATCTACTCCTACTAATTGCATTTGTGTTTCCACTTAACTCCCTTGCTGGAGGTATGAGCTTTACGGTTGTGGTAACTGACGTTGATCTTGTAGAGGATTCAGCACACTCTTTTAAGTTAGACTTAAAACGTACTAAAGAAAGTGAATATGGGGATGGAGCTGGTTGCGAGTCTATAGTTATAGCTGGCAAGTATGACTATGATCAATGGGTAAATTACAGGCGACCAATGAGCTCCAATAATCACCAGGAAGCTCTAGAGCACTTATTAAATAGCAAGGGTCTGGAAATCCGTTTTGGTACGTTCGGCAGCGGTTTGAAAAAGATAAGTAAATGTAAGTTTGAAAGCAAAGGGCTAATGTTGCTAAATAACTATAAAGGCCAAGCTACTGTATATTCTATTTACAACAAAATTTAACAAGCGCAGCCATGCAGGACAAAATTTCCGCTGCGCTCCAATTTTGCCCATGCTGCGGGCGTTAGGCATACGATGAAAATCGTGTCAACCGATAACCAATGTGAATTAACCATTGAAAATGGTGAAGATGAATTTGGCTATAATTTTTGCTCATTAGCAGCAAAAATTGGGTCGGGAACTTGTGAATTCACTGGTTGCAACAACGATGTTACTTTCACAAACATGATCGAGTTCATCAAAGATCTCGATAGTTTTATATTGAATCGAGAATTAGAACCAAAACTAGAAGGTACTTACGGTTCCTATTTACTATTTAAAGGCACTAGCACTTACGTTGCATTAACATTCAAAATTGGTGGTGCATTTTGTGGCACTGAAACTTTTAGCTATAGCATCACCGGCACATTCGAAGTGGCAAAGGAGTATTTACAAGAAATCGTAGTGGAGTTTAAAAAGTATGCCTAACAAGCAAAGGCACTATATGGCCGCTAAAAAGCGCGGCCACGGACTCGCTACACGTTGTTTCGCTCGCTCGTGCTTTGGGCGTTATGCATCAATATGAAAATTGAAAAAGATGAAGCTCTGAGGCTGGCAAAGGAATTTGCTACTCAAGAGTACAAGAATACTGACTGGCCATTAAACGTAAACGATATATCTATAAAGCTAAGTAACGGTTCATGGTTCGGGTTGAGTGACCGACACTGGTCTGTGATCATCTCTACTAAATGCGATGACCCAAATGTTGCGGTAATAGACCCAGATCATGTAATAGTATTGGTAGATACTGAAACGGGGGAAACAAAATGGTTTCCTATCATGTAAAAATGCATAACAAGTCAGTTAAAAATCGCCCGCAAAAAGCGCAGGCTGGACTCGCTAACGCTCGCCTTTTATTGAGGCGTTATGCGCATGAAGATTAATGCTTGGGATTTTTCAGCTGTAGAGTTGGAGCGTTGGGCATATGATTCTAATGCTAGGTTTCCTGATCAGGATTGGGAGTTAGCCGTTGCTATATCGGGGAATGATGATCTGGTGCTAAAACTATCTCAAGATGAAAGCTGTCCAAATCGCGATTTTATGGTTTCGTGTTTATATATGATTGTAGGAGATTTTTTACATAGTGGTAGTGACTTTCCAAATAGAGAATCGGAGATCATAAATCTCGCTAAAAAAGCGAATGAATCTAAAAATAGCAAAGTATATGAATGGTCTGAGAAGACCATTCATATACTCAAAAATAAAAACGAATTTGAATACAATGACTGGTGCTGGGTATAAACGTCGCATAACAAGGCAAAAAACTGCCGCTACGCTCGGACGCGGTAAACCGCGCCCGTGTTCTGGGCGCTATGTCTATGAAGATATGGAAGAAGTACACCTAATTAGAACTAGCTTTTCTCTTTCTGATGCTGAATACCCTACCTTTACTAAAGAAGGTGGTGTGTTAACTGTAAGATTCGAAGACTGGCAAGAAAGTGCAATTGAAATTTACTTTGGCGAAGTAATCGCATTTAAATGGCAAGAATGCGAACAATATCTAGAAAATGAAAAAGATGATTGTTGTTATCAAATATTAAATTCAAGCTGGTTAAAGCAACATTGGGAACAGGGAATAATTGTAGATAGCGAAAGCTATAAACATTATCGCTTCAACTTTAATTGCAATGGGCAACTAGAAGTAATTAGTAATGGTTTTCAAACAAAGACATAACAAGAAGCAAAACTCTGCGTACATCAGTTCGGACGCTTTAACAATGCCCGTTTGCTGGACATTATGAGATGAGAAACCTTATTCTCCTTTTTCTAATGGTCGCCTTTTCAGCAAATGCTGAAGTTGATCTTGTGACTGTTAAGAAATCTATAAACAAAATGTACCTTCTAGAGAAAGGCAAAGTTAAGAAAGAATACGATATTGCTTTGGGGGCAAACCCCAGAGGTCACAAAGAACAAGAAGGTGATGAAAAAACGCCTGAGGGAAGATATATTTTAGACTATGTGAAAGAAGACTCTTCTTTTTACAGATCAATGCACGTCAGCTATCCAAATAAAAGGGATTTAGAAAATGCTAAAAACAAAGGTGTTTCAGCAGGTGGTTTTATCATGGTTCACGGGCAAAAAAATAACCTAGGGTGGCTCAGTCTGATTAGCCAAAACTTCAATTGGACTGATGGCTGTATTGCTTTAAAAAATAGCGAAATGGACGAATTTCTAGAGATTGTGAAAGTTGGTACTCCTATAGAAATTTCATGGTAAAAAGTACATATCATAAGACGACAATCATAACTCACTGCGTTCGTTGGAGCGCTATGTGTGTTTAGAAATAGACTAACTCAATGACTATCAGTGAATTCGAAACAAAGCGTTTTGAGAAAGAACTAGAAAAATTTCTAGCTATCAGACGGCCGCACCCTTCGATCAGGCATGAACTCGATATGGGGTATCGCATGGAAAACCAATCGATTGAAATTTTTAGTATTCGTCCAGACTGGCAAGACCCAGATAAAACAATGGAAGAAAGTCATGCTAAAGCAACATTTGTTAAATCTAAAGGCATTTGGAAAATTTTTTGGCAAAGAGGCGACCTAAAATGGCACGCCTATGAGCCCACACCTTCGGTGCGGCACTTAGAAGAATTCTTGGAGATCGTTATTAATGATGAATATGCTTGTTTTTTTGGTTAAACATATCGAGGCGATTACACTCTAGCGCTTTACGAAATAAGGCTTCTTCTTGCACCGTACCTTGGTAGCGACAACAAAGCAGATATGTCAGTGAGAACAGCCGCTCATTTGTCATATGCATTGCATAATGAAGCTTTGGCGATCATTGATGAAAAAGGCTTTGATATCGAAGAAGCCCTAAAAAAGATAAAGACAATAGACAGCATGTTAGATGATGAGTATTCAAGCTATTTCATTAATCGGTACAATGAAAATCCCGCATAACGCGCCACAGAACTATCGACGTTGGCTCAAACGCGTTATCAGCGTAATAATCACCCATTTTAGGACGCTATGTGTCCAAGTTGCTATCTGAGAGTTGAACATGAATAACGATAATTTCAGCAATGTGATGTCTAAGCATATCGATGGCGAAAATTGGAACGAAATAGAAAGGTTCTTTAATAGTTCTGATTTTTCAAAACATATGGGAATTACGGTTATCCTAGACGAACTCGAAAACCCAAAATGCGAAATAGCAAATATAAAGCCTTTTCATCTAGGTGGCATCGGTCAGAATTATATAAATGGAGCTATCATCTCGGCGATGTTTGATTTGGTGATTGGATTAACTGGTCTAAAATATTCATCATCGGGAAATTTTGCGACTAGCAATATTAATATTCAACTATTAAAGCCAGTAGAAAATAATTACTTTTATGCTACGGCTAAATGTAATCGTAAAATAGGACGAAGAGTTTTTTCTGAATCCACACTGTTTAACGTTAAAAATGAGCCATGTGCGTACGCTACTGGCGAAATAAGAATTGGGCTTAAGTAATGCAGGGCAAGTCCTACTATGCGTCCAACACACAGACTTTAAGGTTGCCTTGGTTTTTCATTGGGTTATAGCCTGCACAACGACAGACCATTAACTCAAAGCGCTGTGCCGCAAGCCTTGAATCTAGGCAATGAGCTTGCGCACTCTGAATTACGTAGTCTATTGCGTTTACGTTAACCACCAAGGCGGCTCTGTTGCTATGTATAACGTTGATGCGCTTATGCTCGCGCTAGGTTATTTTGGTAAAGATTAGTAAGCCACGCTAGCCTAGTGCTAGGTTGTGCTCGGGGAAATGGTATTTTGAGCAAAAGAGCCCACCACAACATGGTGAACTCTTAGCTACTTTTTACCCACGGTAGTTAATAGGAATAGTTATTATCAATTCTGAATGACTTCTACCGCATCAATAATAATGTCAATACCCGCTCCTGCGCCCTGGAAGTAAAGCCGTTGTGCGGCGGCGGTGCAAGCGGGTAACGAAATATCCCCTGCCAGTTCTACCCAACCGGAGTCAGTTGCGCTAACGGCGGCGGTTCCGTTGAAGACTTCCGATGTGTCTTCGCAGACGGTTTGAATCGTTGCCGATACATCAGCGCTATTGGCACCAGAAACTTTCACTTGCGCACTGATGGCATAGGCTGAGCCTGGGGTGACTTGAGCAACCAAGTCAATTGCCGGACCTTCAAAACTCGCCGTGCGGTTAGTCGCAACAAGGCTCTGTGTGCCTTCGTACGGTTCAGCGGTGGTTAGCTCAAGCGCCGCTCCACCAAAACCAAACCAAGGCGCGATATTGTCTTCGAAACCAGAATTGCTTACCAAGTTTTGGTCAGGGTTAGAGGAACCAGCCAACTCCATATTAAGCGCGTCAATCGCGATATCAACGCCGCTCCCAGGGCCTTCAATAAACAGATTGGCGTACTCAATAGCGCAGTCTGGAACCGAAACCGATCCCGCTAACTCAGCCCAACCTTGATCGTTGGCCATCACATTGGCTACGCCAAGATATTGTTCGCCGGTGTCTGCCGCACATTTTATTTGCAATGTTGCTCGAACCTCTTCTTGCGCAAGTGCGGAATTTCGAATTCGCGTAAAGGCATTAAATGAATAGGTAGAGCCCGGCGATAGCACACCGCCAAGACCAACAGCAGGCCCTTCAAAACCCTGAGTTCGATTTGTGGCGATCAAGCTTTGTGAGCCTTGATAGGCAACGTCCTGAGTAACGTCTAAAAAGGCTGAACCAAAACCAAACCAACCATCGGCGTTCTGCTCAAAATCAGGATTGCTGATTATGTTCAATGAAGGTTCGAGCAAGTTTTGTTGCAAATACACTTCGTCCAAACGCAAGTTTACGTCGGCAGAGGGCCCCTCAAAATACAGGATAGTATCGGTCGCTTCACAATTCGGGATGGTAATTTTACCCGTCAACAGCGCCCAATTGGTCTCATTTGCTACCGTACCTGCGATGCCCAAAAATTGAGGGCCAGCAGGGCAATCAACACGCAAGGTGGCTTTAACCTGTGCTTGCGCAACGCCATCGACCTTGACCCGTGACGTTAACTGATATTCTTCGCCAGCGGTCACCAGACCTAACAAGCTTGTAGCCAAACCGTCAAACTCAGCCGTTCTGCCGCTCGCATAACCCGCGGCCGAGCCGGCAAACGGCATTTGATCTCGAGCTTCTACGACAGCTTGGTCAAAGCCAAACCAGGTATCGATTCCCGACTCAAAACCGCCATTAGTGAGCACATTGGGTCCTAAGTTAGGGTTAGGCGCTACCACCAACTCTTGGGGGCGCACCGCAGGATTATCCAGAATGATTTTCGCACCCACCTTACTGCTTTCGAAATACAGTGTTGCAACCTCTAGTTCGCAATCTGGGGTAGTAAACTGCCCCTCTAAATCGCGCCACCTCCATTTACGCGCCCTTACACTTCCTGCTTGAATAAATTGCGCTACTTCACCACGACATTGCAGTTGTACGGAGGCCGTGACTGGTGCTCGGCGTGTACCGCGAACGCTGATCAATGATGAGATCGTGTAAGTTTGATTGGGCCGAAGCACATCTAATAAGTCATGGCCGGGGCCATGAAATGGCTCACTACGGCCTTTGACCATGAGGCTACGAAGGCCTTTTTTATGGTACTTTCCAAACACTCTGTAACTATGGATGGTTTTCAACGTGCCACCACCATAAGCAAACCAGCCATCGGCACCGGTCTCGAAACTGCTATTGGCAATTAAGTTTGGTAGCGTTCCTATTGGCGCTGAATCAAGCCTTAAAAAACCGTCAACCATGCCGTAATAAGCCGGTTTACGCTCGTACGACTCGTTGTATTGGAGTGGGTCATCAGGGGCAAACGTGGAGTCTATCCATGAGTGCTTGTCTGTAAAACCCCATGTCGTTACGCCTTCACAGCCGGACACTCGCATGCACGCATCGACAACTCTGTGATACACCTGTTTTTGTAGGGCAAGGTTCGTTGCTTTGTCCCAAGGTAAGTTGGCGATACGAACATCCAGCTCGCTTACATTAACCGTGAGCCCCAATGCCGTAAAGCGCTCAAAGTTTTCCACCATTTGATCAACGGTTGGAGCAAAATTTGCGTCCAAATGCATTTGAAAACCAACGCCGTCGATCGGAACTCCCGCCTCTACAAGGTCTTTTACAACGGAATAAACCTTGTCGGACTTTGTATTCACTCGCTCGATTCCGTAATCGTTATAGTAGAGTTGCGCAAACGGGTCCGTCGCTTTGGCCGTGTAAAACGCGTCTGCAATATAGTCTGTGCCCAGCTTTCTTAAAAAGATCGAATCTCGGTAGACTTCTTCGCCATCAGATATGGCTTCATTGACCACATCCCAAGAATATATCCGGCCCGCGTAGCGATTCAGCACGGTGGTAATGTGATTGTCTGAGAGAACCTTTAATTCATTTGGCGTTAGATCGTCGTTGATAAAGCTCGGCAATTGTACGTGCCAAACCAAAGCATGCCCTTTAAACAATTGGTCATTACTCTCACTGCTCTCAAGCATTGCATCCGTTGCTTCAAAGCTCCACTCATTGGCATTGTTAGGCTGTAGCTCGCCCCATTTGGCAACATTTTCGGGCGTAACGTAATTAAAGTCACTGTTGAGAATACCGCGATACGTTTCATCTGCCTGAAAAGGAGACTGACTCACCGCCGCTCCGGCCAGTCTTCCGCTACGATCCGCCGCAGATGAAATAGAATCTACTCCTCGCCAACGGAAATAGCGCTTCAGGCGCTTCCAAATAAGTGGGTTATCCGAAGAACTTAAATGGTTCCCCGTTCGCTCGGCATTCTCGGCCTCCGTCCCGACAGCCGCTCCTGTCTGGAACATCAAGACGAAGCAAATCAGTAAAATTATTTTATGTAACATAAGCTCCTCAGCTAGAAAGTGGGTTTAGTTATATTTTTTATATTTACAGTCATATGGACCATAAGATTGATTGTGTTAAGTCAGCCAAATGACATTCTTTCTTGCAAGGTTAAAATATGAGAGCAGACAGAAGGTATGAGCAAATCAAACGAATGAGACAATCTATGAAGACCCTGCTCACACAAAGTTAGATATTGACTTAAGTGTTTTGGAGCCAGATAGCCGAACAAGTCGATCTATAAGCCTAGAACAGAGTCGCACTAGGTAAGGCTAGTGCGACCCTGTTCATTTAGTATCTAAGTATTAGGTTTACCCTCCACCGGCGTCCCACACAGTTACATTAGAGTAACCGCTGCTTTGATACCCTTCTGTTGCCAGAACTTGGTAGTCATGGTTGCCCAAGTACCATCCGTTTCTAGCCCAACCATCGACGTGATTTTGAAAGCTGATAACCGAGTTATTCCACGTCTGCCTTTTTGAGGTTCTGACACTCCAGTATTGATAAAACGTTCTGGTTCCTTCAATGGATGGCTGTTGAACTCGCTGCGTTCTATAAAGGTCGTATGTGCCACCGTCTGTATAGACTCGACCACCATAATCAGCATTGCCCGGCGGACGCCACGAGCCCCAACTATCAACCACGTAGTATTCAATTAATGGCCCTTTCGTCCACCCGTATAAGGTCAGATAACTGTTCCCCGAAGGGCTATAGGCACCAGCATTGTAGCCAATTTGTCGGTTTGAAACGCCTTTTCGCCATCCCTTTCCGCCCACGAAATTGCCAGTGTTGTACCAAGAGTAACTGTAATTTCCATTGGCACCTAAGGTCATGCAGGCGCTACCACCTCCGTCCGTCCAATGCGTGTAAAACATACCGCCGTGATCACCTATTTTGGGATCGCAATGCGTCTGAGCGTATGCTGCAGTTGACAACAGCATTGCCAAAGACACGAAGGAGAACTTAATAAGCGCCCATATTTGGACTGGTGGAGATCCAGATCTAGATTTTACTTTTATCATTATTTATTTCCTGTGATGGTTTAAATTAACAGCCAAACACCCAAAACTACAGCACATTGATATGCCTGACGGTTCTAGTCTATATTCTTTTCAGCTATATTGTCAATATGACCATTAGATAGAAACATACAGGCGTTAGTCCGCGTGTTAGCTAACCCAATGCCTGTTCAGTCGTTACAACACCGCTCTCTACCCCCATAGTATTTCTACGATATTTGATTGGCATCAATTCAAATTAGGCTGACTGCGCCCCCATTTCGAATTAAGGCGCAACCTCACAGTTTGTTCCCTTTTTCAATGACGTCTTTAAGTGTAATCGGCAAGTGGTTATAACAACACTTAGATGTTATAGTCGAAATGACTAACTAAACTCAAACCACACAACTTGACGACAAATACAGAGGATAAAATGACATCGCCATCGGCATTAGCAAACGCCATCAGAATACTCAGCGCTGACGCTGTTCAAGAAGCAAACAGCGGACACCCTGGAGCACCCATGGGCATGGCTGACATCGCTCAAGCTCTCTGGTGTGATCACTTGAAACACAACCCTCAAAACCCCAAATGGGCGAACCGAGACAGATTTGTCTTGTCCAACGGACATGGATCAATGCTTTTGTACAGCCTGCTGCATTTAAGCGGCTACGACTTACCCATTGAAGAACTCAAAAACTTTCGCCAATTACATTCGAGAACCCCTGGTCACCCAGAGCTGGGATATACGCCAGGTGTTGAGACGACAACCGGGCCGTTGGGCCAGGGTATAGCCAACGCCGTGGGTATGGCCATTGGCGAAGCCAACATGGGGCAAACTTTCAATACACCAGAACACAATATTGTTGACCATTTCACTTACGCCTTTATGGGTGATGGTTGCATGATGGAAGGGGTCTCTCACGAAGCTTGCGCTCTAGCTGGAACGCTTGGGTTGGGCAAGCTCATTGCGTTTTGGGATGACAATGGTATCTCAATTGATGGTGAAGTTGAGGGATGGTTCACAGATGACACGGCCACTCGCTTCGAAGCGTACGGATGGCATGTTGTAAGGAACGTCGACGGACACGACCATGCGGCTATTTCTCAGGCTATCAGTCAAGCGCAGCAAACCATTGATAAACCAAGTCTAATTTGCTGCAAAACTATCATCGGTAAAGGGTCGCCCTCAAAACAGGGCTCAGAGTCTTGTCATGGTGCCCCGTTAGGTGCCGATGAAATTAAACTTGTGCGCCAGACACTGGGTTGGGACGCACCCGCCTTTAACATTCCTAACCACATCGCCGAGGCATGGAACGCCAAAACCAAGGGACAGAGAAATGAGCAAGACTGGAACGACACTTTTAGCCGATACGCGCTATCACACCCCGAATTAGCGGCGGAGTTCAAACGTAGAATACGTGGCGAACATACTCAGCTATGGCAAGAAACTGCCAACCAGTTAATACAGATCTGTGACGCAGCAAAGCACACTGTCGCTAGCCGTAAAGCGAGCTTAATGGCTCTGGAAGCCTTCGGCCCGCTGACCCCTGAAATGATGGGCGGGTCGGCAGACTTGGCCGGCTCTAATTACGCAATATGGAGTGGTTCCACCTCCATCTGCAATAAAGACCTAAGCGGAAACTATTTGCATTACGGCGTACGGGAATTCGGCATGGCCGCAATATCAAATGGCCTGTCAGTTTACGGTGGCTATCGCGTATACAACGGAACTTTCCTAGTTTTTTCTGACTATATGCGCAACGGCATGCGTATGTCAGCGTTGATGAAACAACCGATAATCTACGTTCTAACCCATGACTCTATTGGTTTAGGCGAAGATGGCCCAACCCACCAACCCGTTGAACATACCGCCAGTTTAAGGCTGATACCTAATATGTCAGTATGGCGGCCAGGTGATGCTGTCGAAACGTTTGTGGCTTGGAAAAAAGCGATTGAGTCGACGGACAGGCCAACGTCGCTTATCTTATCTCGACAAAACTTACCGCACGTTGAACGAACCGCCGAACAAATTAGCAACATTGAGCGCGGCGGGTATATATTAAAAGATTGCGAATCTAAGCCAGACCTAATTTTGATCGCCACAGGCTCTGAAGTGGATATTGCCTTAACTGCTGCACGCCAGTTACAAAAATTGGGGGGGCGCCTACGCGTGGTGAGCATACCAAGCTGCGATTTGTTTGAACAACAGAGCCAAGCCTACAAAGACCACGTCTTACCCCCCAGCTCCGATAGGCGCGTTGCCATCGAAGCTGGCTCTATGGATGGCTGGTACAAATACGTTGGCTTAAATGGAGAACTTATCGGAATGAACACATTCGGAGAATCCGGCCCAGCAAACGAACTCTACGAGCACTTTGGAATTACGCCAGAAGCGGTGGTGACGCGTGTTAAAGATCGCGGCTGGATCTAACCTTACCAACGGCAAAACACGCTAAATCACAAAAGCCAGCCACCATCTTATTACCGAGGGCTGGCTTGTTTGTTATCGAAAAACAGTGGCCCAACATTATTTCGACACGGTTCTTAACCAGGCCAACAACATAATTTAAATCATTTGAGTCACATAGCGCCTATCGCATACAATAAAAATACGTATTACTAGGACAGTCCGAATAATACCCAAGGAAATACTAATTAAAAATCAAATAGTTAGCAGAAAAACCCAATCATAAAGCGTCGTTTTCCAACTAATTCATCAGCAAAGGGATAAGAAAATATATGCATTATTTCAATAGGTTAGGAAAGCTGCCTGTATTACTAGGACAAAAAATACTCGGACACCGTGTCCGAAAAGAATACTGTTAGGTGTATCAGAATCGAATGCCATTCTTCGGGAAAAATGAAAAGTTTTACATTGGTTCTTTGCAGTGCGGCGCAGGTAGAGATGCATATCTTCAAATTGAACTTTCTGAGTCACCATGTGAAATTGAAGAGTTATTCGCTTTGCAGCCGCTGAAATCAGGATTGAGTGAAGGGGTTGATCCAGACAAAATTCGAAGCTCGGTTAAAGAATCATTAGATAAGACCAACGAGTATTTTGGTAAGGAATATTTCATAAAGAATGTTGGGTACGTGCCAAATGACTCAACTCACTACGACCTCTATGGCAGGTTGGTATTCGAGATAATTAATCATTTAAGAAATGGCGGTACTTTTACCCATGTTGCAGACAACAACACCTAACAAGAACAAAAACGGTAACGCCTTCGGCTCGGACGCGCTATTCGCGCGCCCGTTTTGTGGGCGTTAAGCGTAAGGTTATATCGTGCTAAAACGTAGTGACTGGAAGACTGAACCACTACCCAGAGAAAAAGAAGATCTCGGGTACGAAAACTTCTTTTGGGATTCTGATGCAGAGAAAATTATGGCTGGGCATAAACCAGCTGATATGGACGATAAATGGTTTATATATTCTGAGGATGGTTGGGTCTATTTCGTCCGTAGCTGGACAGGCCATCACATATTTGGCTTTCAGCTTGCTGGTTCGCCAGCAGGAGGCTCAAGGGTGGTAGCTAGCTGGGTAAATACAAACACTAAGCAGTACCGTTCGCCCGGTAGGGAAATGGATATCAAAATAATCAATAATTTAATCAAAAGTAGGTTTGGCGTTGAAAGCCACGCTTAACAAGGCCCAGCAAAATGCCCTGCGGGCTGGACGCGCTAAAGCGCGCCTTTGTGGGCGGCGTTATGGGTATTAAATTGAATATCTATATTCGCTATTCCCTGTGTTTTATTCTCGGTGGAGTTATCTTTAGTTACGTCACTTTCCATCTATATGCTAAATTCATTGGGAAATTCATGAATCACAATACATATGTTTCTCAATCTGCTTCAGGAGAACAGAGTTTAAGAATTATTGAAAACATAAAAAAAGGAAACTTAGATAAAGCAATACACGACCTCGAACTCAATATATCTATAGCTAAAACCACGTTAGCTAATTGCGATGATTGCTTTGAAAGGGAACAAAAGATCTATGAATTATTATCAAAGTATCAATTCACTGAATTTGTTGAACAAACAAATCCATAACAAGAACAAAAACGTTTACGCCTTCGGCTCGGACGCGCTAATCGCGCGCCCGTTTTGTGGGCGTTATAAGT
>NZ_BAABWF010000014.1:0-79842 GCF_040366405.1 Arenicella sp. 4NH20-0111 | reverse complement strand
CTAGTAAATCTCAGTTCTATCTGGCTCTTATGGTGGTGGTTTTGATGTGTTGGTGCTAGGCACCTATGGCGCATTAGATCATCGTCTTGAATGAGCTGGATTGCATGAGTATCTTGCTTTGAATCTCTGAGTTATATCTGGATTCAAGGCGAGCAATAAAAGACGGCTGAATTTCATTCTAAATTTGGAAAACTTTCCGTATAAAAGCGGGAAGTTGCAATCGAAGTGTATCTTTTCTTTTCGGGTTTAGGTACACTCCGCGCCCCAGCATGCCTTGAGCGTGATTTGGGTTAGAATTTAGAGCAGATTTTCAGCTAATTTAGATAGCTTTAGTTGCTCAATGTTGCCTTCCTCAAGGAGGGTGTGAAAGCTAGAGCAAGTTCATTGAATTTATAGGTTAACTATGAGCGTTGAAAACCAAAAAATCCGCATTCGATTGAAAGCGTTTGATCACAGAATGATTGATCGTTCAGCACAAGAGATTGTTGACACAGCTAAGCGCACAGGTGCGTTAGTGTGTGGCCCAATTCCTTTGCCAACTCGAATCGAACGTCTCACTCTTTTGCGTTCACCTCACGTGAACAAGAAGGCGCGAGATCAATTTGAAGTGCGTACGCACAAGAGAATTGTAGATATCGTTGAGCCGACTGATAAGACCGTTGACGCGTTGATGCGTTTGGACTTAGCCGCAGGCGTAGACGTAGAAATTAAGGTTAACTAAGCGTCCGCCCTTAAGGGTGGGGTCTTTAGGTAGAAGTAGTGATGTACTCATTTTTTTCTGGTCTCAACGTTTGTTGTTGGTCAGCTTAAGTACCTCTCACACTCGCTAGTTAAATAAAACAATAACTTTAAAAAGAGTCGATAGAAAAATGTCACTTGGATTAATTGGACAAAAAATAGGCATGACGCGCGTCTTTCAAGAAGATGGACGCTCGGTGCCTGTTACGGTTGTGGAAGTAGCTACTAACCGTGTCACACAAGTAAAAACAGTCGAGACTGACGGTTATGAGGCGGTGCAAGTTGCATCAGGTGAGCGTAAAGCTAATCGAGTCTCTAAGGCGTTGGCAGGACATTATGCGAAGGCAAACGTTGCACCTGGTGCGCGTATGACTGAGTTTCGCGTTGACGCTTCTGCTGCTGAGCTAGAAGTGGGTTCAGAGATTAACGTAGATCTCTTCGAAGCTGGTCAAAAAGTTGATGTGCAAGGCACTTCAATTGGTAAAGGTTTTGCTGGTGGTATCAAACGTTGGGGGTTTGGCGGTTTGCGCGCTACTCACGGTGTTTCGATTTCTCACCGCTCGCTTGGATCTACAGGTCAATGTCAGGACCCCGGTAAAGTCTTCAAAGGTAAGAAGATGGGTGGTCACATGGGGGCGCGCAAACGCACCCAGCAGGGCCTTGAAGTTGTTCGAGTTGATGCTGAGCGCAATGTGCTTTTGGTTAAGGGTTCTGTGCCTGGGTCAAAGGGCGGAAGCGTGATCATTAAGCCTTCTGTTAAAGCTAAGAAGTAGAGGGTCTAATCATGGAACTAAAACAAACTAACGGATCAGCTTTGAGTGTGTCAGAGGCTATTTTTGGCGCTGACTACAATGAAGCATTGATTCATCAAGCCGTTACGGCTTTCCAAGCTGGAGCGCGACAAGGTACTCGTGGTCAGAAGAATCGTTCAGCGGTTTCTGGTGGCGGAGCGAAGCCGTGGCGTCAAAAAGGTACTGGCCGAGCACGAGCTGGTACATCACGAAGCCCAATTTGGCGTGGTGGTGGTAAGACTTTTCCTGCCGTCAATCAAGATTTCTCTCATAAAATGAACCGTAAGGCCTATCGTGCCGCTATGCGTTCAATTTTGTCCGAGTTGGTTCGCCAAGAACGTCTTGTTGTGTCGGATGACTTTAGCGTGAGTGAGCCTAAAACAAAGCAAGTCGTTGCAAAAATGACTGAGCTAAAGCTTGATGACGTGTTGGTCATTACGCATGAGTTCGATGAGAACTTGGAAATGGCTTCTCGCAATCTGTACCACGTTGGTATCTTGGGTGCAGACGAAATTAACCCTGTTAGCTTAATCGGATTCGATAAGGTTGTTGTTACCTCCGAAGCGATAAAGCAAATTGAGGAGAAATTAGCATGAGCTCAAAGCTAACTAATGATCAATTGTTTCAGGTGTTGCTTGCCCCAGTTGTGACTGAGAAAAGCACTCGTGCAGCAGAGCAAGACGGTCAAGCAGTTTTCTATGTTGCAAACACTGCTACTAGAAGCGACGTTAAAGCAGCTATTGAGCTGGCGTTTGACGGAGTTGAAGTTGAGTCGGTTCGCGTTTTGAATGTCAAAGGCAAAACCAAGCGTTTTGGTAAGTCTATTGGTAAGCGAAACGATCGCAGAAAAGCATACATCCGCTTGAAAGAAGGTAGCGACATCGACTTCGCTGAATTTCAAGCTTAATCTTTAGGTAATTAAAATGGCATTGGTAAAGTTAAAACCTACCTCACCCGGTCGCCGTGGAACGGTTCGAGTAGTTAACTCGGATCTACACAAGGGAGAAGGCTATAAGCCTCTACTTGAGTCGAAGCGCGCAACAAGTGGTCGTAATAATGTAGGTCGCATCACTGTCCGTCACCGAGGTGGTGGTCATAAGCGTAAATATCGTGTTATAGATTTTCGTCGTAATAAAGACGCCATTCCTGCAAAGGTAGAGCGTTTGGAATATGACCCAAATCGTAGCGCTCATTTGGCACTATTGTGCTATGCAGACGGCGAACGTCGTTATATTTTGGCGCCTAAGGGCTTGAATGCAGGCGATAGCGTAATTTCAGGTATAGATGCTCCAATCGCGGTTGGTAATACGTTGCCATTGCGCAATATTCCAGTAGGTTCTGTTGTACACAATGTGGAACTTAAGCCTGGTAAAGGTGGGCAGCTTGCTCGTTCTGCTGGTACTTCTATCCAGTTCGTAGGTAAAGAGGGTAAATATGCTCAAATACGCCTTCGTTCTGGTGAGATGCGTAAGGTGCTTTTAGAGTGTCGCGCAACGCTTGGTGAAGTAGGTAATTCAGAGCACTCTCTGCGTAAGCTTGGTAAAGCTGGTGCAAAGCGCTGGCGTGGTATTCGTCCTACCGTTCGTGGTGTGGCAATGAACCCAGTTGATCACCCGCATGGTGGTGGTGAAGGTCGTACATCGGGTGGTCGTCATCCAGTGTCGCCGACTGGTGTACCAACTAAGGGTTACCGTACTCGTCACAACAAACGAAGCGACAAGATGATAATTCGTCGTCGTAAGAAATAGGGGCTAGAGAGATACTATGGCACGTTCAATTAAAAAAGGTCCATTCGTAGATCATCACCTATGGGCAAAAGTTGAAAAGGCGCGCGCAGCTAATGATCGCAAGCCTATTAAAACTTGGTCACGTCGCAGCATGATTATGCCTGAATTTGTAGGCTTAACGATTGCGGTTCACAACGGTCGTCAACACGTACCTGTGTTGATTTCAGAGAATATGGTTGGTCACAAGTTGGGTGAGTTTTCACCAACGCGGACTTTCAAAGGCCATATTGCTGATAAAAAAGGCCGCTAGGACGGGGAGAAAATAGTTATGCAAGTTAAAGCTACAGCGAAAAATATACGCATTTCACCGCAAAAAGCACGATTAGCAGTGGACTTGATTCGCGGCAAATCGGTTGCTCGAGCGCTTGAAATTCTCTCTTTCAGTGAGACAAAAGCATCTAACCTAGTCATGAAGACTTTAGAGTCAGCAATTGCCAATGCCGAGCACAATGAAAGTGCAGACATTGACGAGTTGTTTGTCTCCAAGTGTTTTGTTGACGAAGGTCCAACCATGAAGCGTATGCGCCCCCGAGCAAAAGGTCGTGCATTCGGAATTTTGAAACGTTCTAGTCACATCACTGTACAGGTTAGTGACGAATTAGCGGGAGGCCAGTAATGGGTCAAAAAGTACAACCAAACGGTTTACGTTTAGGCATTGTTAAAGACTTCAACGCCAAATGGTACGCCGATAAGCAAGACTACTCGAAGTTCTTAATTCAGGATCTACAAGTTCGAGAGTTCTTGTTGAAAAAGCTTAAGAATGCCGCTGTGAGTGATATTACGATTGAGCGTCCTGCGCAAAACATCAATGTAATTATTCACACAGCTCGCCCAGGCATCGTGATTGGTAAAAAAGGCGAAGACATTGATCGTATGCGTAAAGCTATTACGGCGATGACGGGCCTTCCAACTCAATTGTCAGTTGAAGAAGTGCGTAAGCCTGAAACTGATTCGAAGCTCGTAGCTGATGGCATATGTCAGCAGCTAGAGAAGCGAGTTATGTTTCGTCGAGCTATGAAACGCGCTGTTCAGTCAGCAATGAGAGCCGGTGCACAAGGTGTAAAAGTAATGATTTCAGGTCGTTTGAACGGCGCTGAAATAGCACGTACTGAGTGGTACCGTGAAGGTAGAGTTCCATTACATACGCTTCGCGCAGACATCGACTACGCGACAAGCGAAGCGTTGACTACTTACGGCATCATCGGCGTGAAAGTTTGGATCTTCAAAGGCGAAGTTTTCCAACCAATCAACAGCGTTGCTTCTTCTGAAGAAGCCGCTCCAGCTAAAAGCTAGCTGGCGAAGGCAGAGGTAGAAAGAAATGTTATTACCAAAACGTACCAAATTCCGCAAAGCGCATAAAGGGCGTAACCGCGGTCTAGCTCACACTGGTAACAAGGTGAGCTTCGGAGAATTCGGTCTTCAGGCAACGACCCGAGGTCGCATGACTTCTCGTCAAATTGAGGCTGCTCGTAGAACCATTACTCGTCACATTAAACGTGGTGGCCGAGTCTGGATTCGAGTATTCCCTGATAAGCCGATTTCAAAGAAACCACTCGAAGTTCGAATGGGTAAAGGTAAAGGTAACCCTGAATTTTGGGTTATGGAAGTTAAGCCAGGTCAAATGTTGTATGAATTGCAAGGCGTTAGCGAAGAGCTTGCTGTCGAGGCGTTCAAGTTGGCGGCTGCCAAGCTTCCTTTCAAATGTAAATTTGTTAAGCGGGCCGTCTAGTAAGACGGTTTGCAGAGAGAAGATAAAACATGGCAACTGAAACTAAAGCAACGGCTCTTCGCGCTAAATCAGCGCAAGAGCTTAAAGACGAACTTGTTGAGCTACGTAAGGAAGAATTTAACCTACGTATGCAACGAGGAACTGGTCAGCTGAGCAACACCGCGCGTTTTAAAGAAATTCGTCGTGAAGTAGCTCGCATTAAGACTATTTTGAACGAACAAGCCGCTTCGGCTTAATCCGGACAGAGGTTACACAAATGACTGAACAAACAGCACGTACCGTAGAAGGTAAGGTCGTTAGCAACAAAGCTGAGAAGACTATCTCGGTGATGGTTGAGCGTCGTGAAAAGCACCCTTTGTACGGAAAATATATTCGTAAATCGACAAAATTTTTGGCGCACGACGAAACTAACGAGTGTGGCGAAGGCGACACCGTTGTGATCGAAGAGTGTCGACCATTGTCGAAAAACAAATCATGGCGTTTGGTTAAAGTTGTTGAAAAAGCGATTGTCGTTTAGTCAGCAGCATTAACAAACCAAATAAATCGAATAACAAGCACTGAATAGAATTGGAGTAACACCATGATTCAAATGCAAAGTATTTTAGAAGTGGCTGACAACAGTGGTGCACGTAAAGTTATGTGTATCAAAGTGTTGGGTGGTTCTAAACGACGCTACGCCGGTATCGGTGACGTAATTAAAGTAAGTGTCAAAGAAGCATTGCCAAACTCACGCGTAAAGAAAGGCGCGGTTTACGATGCAGTTATTGTTCGCACCCGTAAAGGTGTGAGACGTCCAGACGGTTCTGTGATCCGTTTTGATAAGAATGCTGCGGTTATCTTGAATGCATCAAGACAACCAATGGGTACGCGTATCTTTGGTCCTGTAACTCGCGAGTTGCGTGGCGACAATTTCATGAAAATCGTTTCTTTAGCGCCAGAAGTGCTATAGAGACCATCCTAGAAAGGTAAAACCATGAACAAGATTAAAAAAGGCGATCAAGTGATCGTAACGACAGGTCGAGATAAAGGCAAAACTGGAACAGTTCTTCAGATTATGACCGACGGCCGTGCCCTGGTAAATGATGTTAATTTGGTGAAAAAGCACACGAAAGCCAATCCAATGGCTGGTGTCGCTGGAGGCATTCTTACGAAAGAAGCTCCTATCCAAATGTCAAACATTGCGTTGTTGAATCCTAATACTAGCAAAGCGGACAAAGCTCGCATTGAAGGTGAAGGTAAAGACAAGCACCGCGTATTCAAAAGCGACGGCTCTAAAGTCGACGCATAAGTAGGTATTCAATAATGACTAGATTGCAAGAACATTACGTAAAGAATGTAGTTCCTCAATTGCAAGAGAAATTCGAGTTTCCGAGTGCGATGCAGATTCCTCGCATCACCATGATTTCCATCAATATGGGGTTAGGTGAAGCAATTGGAAATAAGAAAATCATCGAGCATGCAGTGGCTGATCTTGAGAAAATCACCGGTCAAAAGCCAGTGGTTACATTAGCAAGAAAATCTGTTGCGGGCTTTAAAGTTCGTGATGGCTGGCCAATCGGTGCGAAAGTTAATCTTCGTCGCGATCGGATGTATGAATTTCTTGACCGTTTGATTACAATCGCGATCCCACGTATACGTGATTTTCGTGGATTGAATTTGAAATCGTTTGATGGACGTGGGAATTACACGTTTGGTCTTAAGGAGCAAATAGTGTTCCCCGAGATCGATTACGATAAAGTTGACGCATTACGCGGTATGGATGTGACAATTACTACTAGTGCAGCAACCAACGAGGAAGCCGAAGCATTGCTACGCGGTTTTAATTTTCCTCTTAAGACTAAATAGAGAACAGGGCTATGGCTAAGAAATCTATGATCGCTCGCGAAGCGAAACGTACTAAGCTAAACAAGCGTCTTCAAGTTCGTCGAGAAGAACTTAAAGCGGTTGTTAGCAATCAAGAAGCTGATTATGACGATAAGTGGGATGCGATGATTGCTTTGCAGAAGCTTCCTCGCGATTCAGGTAAAACTCGTCAACGAAATCGTTGTGCTTTAACTGGTCGCCCTCATGGCTACTATCGTAAGTTCGGTTTGAGTCGTAACAAACTTCGTGAAATCATTCTTAAAGGCCAAGCGCCGGGCGTTACCAAAGCTAGCTGGTAAGGCGCTTTGATAACCTCAGATAAAACATAATAGAGACGGTACAGCATCATGATGACAGACCCAATCGCGGATCTTTTAACTCGCATCCGCAACGCGCACCATGCTGAGAAAATTGCGTTGACTCTTCCAGCTTCGAAGGTCAAAACTGCCATAGCGAAGGTTCTTCTTGACGAAGGATATATCGAAGGCTTTGACGCATCAGAAGAAGAAGGTAAGCCTTCTTTGACTATCAAATTAAAGTATTACGAAGGAACTCCTGTAATTGAGAGCATCCAACGTGTGAGTAAGCCAGGTTTGCGTGTTTATAAAAGCGCAACAGAGCTTCCTCAAGTAAACGGTGGCTTAGGTATTGCCATTGTTTCAACCAGTAAGGGAATTATGACCGATCGCGCTGCACGTAGTGCCGGTGTGGGCGGTGAGATTCTTTGTTCAGTAAGCTAAAGAGCGACTGCCAACATTGCTGGTGGAGATCACCAGCCTGCTGAGAGTCTACGTTCTAGTTTTAACAGATTCGTCTTTAAAAATAGAATACGGGGTTCCGAAACAGTGTTTAGCCTCTGATTTTAGTCAGGGGCTTTTTGCGCAAGTAGTGATTTAGTTAAATGTTAAGTAAGCATCGGCGCCCAAAAAGTGCTGAGGCTGCATTAATCGAGATTTTTATAATGTCTAGAATAGCAAATGCACCAGTTAGCTTGCCCAGTGGCGTCGAAGTGACGCTTAATGGTCAGCTTGTTAAGGTGAAAGGCTCTAAGGGCGAGTTAGAGTGGAATGTCCACGAACTTGTCTCTGTAAAGCAAGAGGAAGCTCAATTAAAGGTTTCCGCAAATGAAAAGAGTAAGCAAGCGGTTGCGCTTGCGGGTACCACCCGTGCTCTGGTTAATAACATGGTGACCGGTGTTACGACTGGCTTCGAAAAGAAGTTGTCAATTATTGGTGTTGGTTATCGTGCACAAGCTCAAGGTCAGAAATTAAATCTTACCTTAGGCTTTTCTCACCCAGTCGTTTATGAAGTGCCTACCGGTATCACTGTGGCTACTCCTAGCAACACAGAAATTGTTGTTAATGGTATTGATAAGCAAAAAGTAGGCCAAGTGGCCGCTGAGATCCGAGCGTACCGTCCACCGGAGCCTTATAAAGGTAAAGGAGTTCGTTATACCGATGAATATGTATTGCGTAAGCAAGCTAAGAAGAAGTAATCGGGGAGTTTGATATGAAAGATAAAAAACAATCACGTATGCGTCGCGCTCGTAAATTGCGCGCTAAGATCGCACGTCAAGGCGTTCAACGTCTGTCGGTACACCGTACTTCTCAGCACATATATGCTCAGGTAATTGATGAGACTGGCGGTAAGGTGTTAGCCGCAGTTTCAACTCTTGACGCGGGTGTTAAGAAAGAAGTGAAGAATACCAGCAATTGTGCCGCTGCCGCTGTCGTGGGCAAGCAAATTGCTGAACTAGCTAAAAAGGCTGGTGTTGAATCAGTAGCATTCGATCGATCGGGTTTTCGTTACCATGGTCGTGTAAAAGCACTTGCTGAGGCCGCTCGCGAAGCCGGTCTGAAGCTATAAACGGTTTACCAGGAGATAATCATGGCTGGTCCAAAAAGAAATAATCGTAACGATCGTGAACCTGTAGACGAGAGCTTAGAACAACTTATTAACGTTCGTCGCGTTGCAAAAGTTGTAAAAGGTGGACGTATATTCGGTTTCTCAGCGCTAACTGTAGTAGGTGATGGTAAGGGCAGCATCGGCATTGGTCGAGGCAAGTCAAAAGAAGTCCCTCTAGCCGTATCAAAAGCAATGGAGTCTGGACGACGTGAAATGAAAAAAGTTCACTTGGTTAATGGAACTCTTCAATATCCTGTTGTTGCAACTCACGCGGGTTCAACCGTTGTGATGCGTCCAGCTTCGGCTGGTACGGGAATTATTGCTGGTGGTACGATGCGTGCCGTTTTTGAGGCAGCAGGCGTTAAAGACGTATTGGCAAAGTGCATTGGTTCAACTAACCCTGTGAATGTTGTTCGCGCAACAATCAAAGGATTGCGTTCAATCAATAGTCCTGAGTCGGTTGCTGCTAAGCGCGGTAAGTCCGTTAAAGAAATCATGGAGTAAGCCTCTGGCTTCTTCAATTCAATTCGGTATAGACAAATGGCTAACGAAAAGAAAATCAAAGTAACCTTGGTTAAGAGCATGTTCGGTCGTGGCAAAAAGCACCTTGCTTGTGTCAAAGGCCTAGGTTTGCGACGTATGCATCATACGGTTGAGGTAATTGATACACCTGAAAACCGCGGCATGATCAACAAAGTATCCTATCTTCTAAACTGGGAAGAGGTATAAAGACTATGCGTTTAAATACTATTAAGCCTGCAGAAGGTGCTAAGCACGCGCGTAAACGCGTTGGTCGCGGCATTGGTTCTGGTACAGGAAAGACTTGTGGCCGTGGCCACAAAGGGCAAAAATCACGAACAGGTGGTAAAGTCCAAATTGGTTTTGAAGGCGGTCAAATGCCTATTCAACGCCGCTTACCAAAGCGTGGATTCCGCTCAGCTATGTCTAAAAATATGGCTGAAATCCGTTTGCACGAGCTTGGGTTGGTTGAAGGTGAGATCGTTGATTTAGCTGCATTGCGTAAAGCTGGGCTAATCAACGCCGGTCACCTTAGAGCCAAGGTGGTTCTCTCTGGAGAGTTAACAAAAGCGGTTACATTGCAAGGTATTGGTGCCACTAAAGGCGCTATCGCAGCAATTGAAGCAGCTGGCGGTAAAGTAGAAGTCTAGATTACACTGAGGCGCTTTATCCTATGTGGCTGAAGCGTCTTGTCGGTTGTAATTGGGCTTTTAATTTTGCAAACAATCCCCACAAGCTAACAATACTCAAAACAGTCTTATTCAGTCAGCCAATATAGTTTTGGCTTGCTTTTAAAGATAACGAAAAGCTACGGATTCTTATGGCACGTGAACAGGCAGCCGCTTTAGCCGGCTCAGGAAAACTAGGTGAACTTTGGGCACGAATTGGTTTCGTACTCGGTGCGTTTGTTGTCTACCGTTTAGGTACACACATTCCAGTACCCGGTATCGATCCCGTGGCTCTGGCCGCTTTTTTCGATCAAAGTAATCAAGGCATCTTCGATGTGTTGAACTTATTTTCGGGTGGAGCGTTGCAACGGTTGTCCGTAATGGCGCTTGGCGTTATGCCATACATTTCGGCATCGATCATCATGCAAATGCTAACCGCAGTTGAGCCGCGGATGAAGCAAGTAAAGCAAGAGGGTGAGTCTGGTCGGCGTAAGATTCAGAAGTGGACTCGTTATGCTGCTGTTGTTTTGGCTACGTTTCAAGCTTTAGGTATTGCCAGCACTGTTCAGACTCAAACGGTAAATGGAGCACCTATCGCTTTGATCGGTGGCATTCAGTTTACGATTGTTTGTGTGTTGGCTTTGGTAGCGGGAACCATGTTTTTGGTCTGGTTAGGAGAGCAAATTACTGATCGCGGGATTGGTAATGGTATGTCTCTTATAATCTTTGCAGGTATCGTGGCGGGTTTGCCAAGTGCTCTTGGTGGAACATTTCAATTGGTAAGTGACGGAGAGTTTTCGCCGTTGTTTGTTGTTGCTCTACTTGCCGCTGTTTTAGTGGTTACTGCTTTCGTTATTTTCGTTGAACGAGGACAGCGAAGGCTCACAGTAAACTACGCACGACAGCAGCGTGGCAACAAGGTTATGCAGGCGCCGAGTAGCTATTTTCCTTTGAAGATGAATATGGCTGGAGTCATCCCACCTATATTTGCCTCAAGTATTATTTTGTTTCCTGCAAGTTTGGTTGGCTTCTTTGGAAGCGAACAAGCGGGTGGTGTGTCTGGCGTGTTGCGAGACATCTCGACAGCGATGCAGCCGGGTCAACCTATCTATACGTTGTTGTATATAGGCATGATTCTGTTTTTCGCATTCTTCTACACTGCTCTTACGTTTGACCCAAAAGAAATTGCCGAAAATTTGAAGAAACAGGGTGCGTTGGTTCCAGGTATCAGGCCGGGACAGCAAACTGCCAAATACATTGATGGCGTCGTCTCCAAGTTGACGTTGGTTGGTGCTATCTATTTAGCAATAGTGTGCTTGTTACCTGAGTTGTTAATCGTAAATTATAATGTGCCGTTCTACTTTGGCGGCACGTCTTTGCTGATTATTGTTGTTGTTATCATGGATCTAATGGGGCAAGTTCAGTCTCACCTGATGTCTCAGCAGTATGAAAGCTTGATGAAGAAAACCAATCTGACCGGAAAGCCTGGTGGTGGCGGACGAAAACGTCGCCGTTAAGCCTTTCGGAATAGAGATAGAAATTGTAAACGAGGTTCAAAATGAAAGTTCGCGCATCAGTAAAAAAGATTTGCCGTAACTGTAAAGTTATTCGCCGTAAAGGTGTTGTTCGTGTGATCTGTACGGATCCACGTCATAAACAGCGTCAAGGTTAAGTTTATTTTGAGCTCGATGTTAGACTGAGGCAGTAGCTACAGATTGTAAAACGTAGCTTAAACCTTTCACTGGCATCCTATTTCAAAATAACTGGCATTTAAAAAGCTAAAACACTCAGTAAATCAAGATTTAGCGAGCAAATCAGATTTCGCTAAACCGCGGTCGTATTGGCCTCTTTTTGATTCACAGCGTGTTTCGCTATAACAGAACGCTTTTTACCGATTTTCGCCATGAATTGGTTGATTGGTAGAGCGTATTTAGAGTATCCTTGCGCGCCTTTCATGGCTCGTAAGAGAGTATTGAAAACACTATTGCTGCCTTTTCCCTTATTTATTGGGGCGGTAGGGGCACCAATTTTAAAATAGACAAGCATCCGGAGACACACAGTGGCACGTATTGCAGGTATTAACCTACCATCAAGTAAACATATCGAAATCGCTCTAACGTCGATTTACGGTATAGGAAAAACTCGCTCGCAAGCCATTTGCGACGCGGCTGGAATTGAGCGCACAACTAAGGTGCATGAGCTTTCTGAACCAGAAGCGGAAAAACTTCGTGCTGAAGTTGCGAAGTTTGAAGTAGAAGGCGATCTACGTCGTGAAGTATCTATGAACATCAAGAGATTGATGGATCTAGGGTGCTTTCGTGGCCTACGTCATCGTCGTGGTCTGCCACTGCGTGGACAACGTACCAAAACAAATGCGCGTACTCGTAAGGGCCCGCGGAAACCAATCAAGCGCTAAGCGCCAGCTTTAATGGCATGAGCTGGAGTGATTTCTGGTTAGTGTCGTAGAAGATCTGTTTTTGTATTGAGATATTAAATTATGGCTAAACAGTCAAAGACCAAGAAGAAAGTTAAAAAGCATATCGTGGATGGCATCGCGCACATCCAAGCTTCTTTCAATAACACCATCATCACAATCAGTGATCGTCACGGAAATGCCCTTTGTTGGACTACTGCAGGTGGCTCTGGCTTTCGTGGTTCACGTAAAAGTACTCCGTTCGCTGCTCAGGTAGCTGCAGATCGCTGCGGAAAGATGGCACAAGAATTCGGCATGAAGAACCTTGAAGTTCGCGTAAAGGGCCCTGGCCCAGGTCGTGAATCAGCTGTTCGTGCATTGAATAATTGCGGATTTGAAGTAACACAGATTACTGATGTAACTCCAATCCCACACAATGGTTGTCGCCCTTCTAAGAAGCGTCGCGTATAACCCGTTTGCGCTGGCGTTCTTTCCTGCTTCGTTGCAGGGGTCCACACCGGTGCGAGAGCAACATAAAAGAGACTAAAGACAATGGCAAGATATATAGGCCCAACCTGTAAGCTAGCGCGACGTGAAGGCACGGACTTGTTCCTGAAAAGCCCAGCTCGTTCGCTAGAGTCAAAATGTAAGATCGATAAGATCCCCGGTCAGAGTGCAAATGCTCGCCGTCCTCGTACTTCTGTTTACGGTACGCAGCTTCGCGAAAAGCAGAAGCTACGTCGTATCTATGGCGTACTAGAGAAAAAGTTCCGAGCGTATTACGCTGAAGCAGCTCGAGTTAAGGGTTCAACGGGTGAAAACTTGTTGACGCTTTTGGAATCTCGATTGGACAATGTAGTTTATCGAATGGGGTTCGCAGTTACACGCGCAGAAGCACGTCAATTGGTAAGCCACAAGTCGATCAAAGTTAATGGAAAAATCGTCAATATTCCATCTTTTCAGGTTAAAGCTGGAGACGAAATTGAAATTAGAGATAAGGCTAAAAAGCAACTGCGTATATCCTCCGCATTGGAGATCGCTCAACAGATCGGTATTCCAGACTGGTTGAACGTTGACGCAGCTTCTAAGAAGGGTCTTTTTAAGGCTGCTCCAGAACGTAGTGAATTGTCTGCCGACATCGATGAGTCGTTGGTGGTCGCACTTTACTCAAAGTAGTAGCGTTATTACGCTATTACGTTATACCCAAAGATTTTTCTCAAATTTGACAATGCATGAGCTCCGCCAGAGGAGCCATGCGATACCGGAGATAAGCTTAAATGTCAGATACTATTGAACATCTATTAACACCTCGCTTTGTCGATGTGAACACTGAAGATGGTGTTCGTTCTAGAGTTGTTATTGAGCCATTAGAACGCGGTTTTGGTTACACATTAGGGAACGCATTGCGTCGTATTCTTTTGTCATGTATTCCCGGCGCTGCTGTTACAGAAGTGAAGATTGACGGCGTGCTTCATGAATATTCTTCGATCGAAGGCGTTCAAGAAGACGTGATCGATATTTTGCTTAATTTAAAGGGCGTAGCCATCAAGAAAGAATTTGATGAGCCTGTGACTCTTACCTTAAGCGCCTCAGGTGAAGGCACACTTACTGCTGGCGATATCCAAACAGTGGCTGACGTTGAGATTGCTAACCCTGATCACGTGATAGCTCATTTGTCTAAGGACGCTAGGTTCCATGCGGAGCTTACGGTTCGAAGTGGCCGAGGTTATCAGGTTTCGGAAGCACGAAAGAGTGATACAGAAGATAAAGAGATAGGTCTAATGCATTTAGACGCTACTTATAGCCCTGTGTCTAAAGTATCGTATTCGGTAGATGATGCTCGTGTTGAGCAGCGTACAGATCTAGACAAATTAACGTTGAATATTGAAACCAACGGCACAATTGACCCGGAAGACGCTATTCGCAAAGCGGCAACGGCATTGAGTCAACAGATTCAAGTGTTCGTTAATTTGGAAGAAATTGCTGCGGTAGCTCAAGAAGAGAAAGAGCCAGAAGTAGATCCAGTTTTACTTCGTCCTGTAGACGAGTTGGAACTAACCGTTCGCTCTGCAAATTGCTTGAAAGCAGAGAGCATTTATTACATCGGTGATTTGGTGCTTCGCTCTGAGGTTGAGTTGATGAAAACACCGAATTTAGGTAAAAAATCACTCACAGAGATCAAAGACGTGTTAGCACAACGTGGCTTGTCTTTGGGTATGCAACTTCAAAATTGGCCGCCAGCCGCGCTGCGCGTCGATTCAGAATAATTTCAGACTATAGGTTTCTGTCATGAGACATAGAAAATCAGGCCGTCAGTTCAATCGTAACTCGAGCCACAGACAAGCCATGTTCCGCAATATGATGGTTTCATTGCTAAGACATGAACAAATCAAAACAACGGTACCAAAGGCGAAGGAATTACGTCGCTTTGTAGAACCAATCATCACGCTTGGAAAAGACGGTACGTTGGCTAATAAGCGTAATGCATTTGCTAAATTGCGTGATCGCGATATCGTTGCTAAGTTGTTCGACGAAATTGGCGAACGCATGAAAGATCGTCCAGGTGGATATACTCGTATTTTAAAATGCGGCAACCGACCAGGTGATAATGCTCCAATGGCATACATTCAATTAGTTGATTTCGATCTTGAAGCGCACGCTGCGCTGTTTGAGGACGATGAAGACTTTGAAGAAGATGACGCTGCCTAAGTGTAGTCGATTCTCTCAAGAAGCCCGCTTCGAGCGGGCTTTTTTGTGCCCGGTCAGGGTAGTGGAGGATGTGATAGTGTATGTGATAGCGCTTTGGGACCTCTATTACCTTTAATGGAGGGCAGATTGACACCTTTTTTAACATCCAATAGTCAGTCCTAGGCTTATACTTTGTCGCTGCACCAGCTCATGACTTTACGGTGCGATTATAGGTCTATAGAGGCGTCGCCGTATTTAACCCTCATCAACCGGACTTTGTGAGAGCCGCTTCGCGACATCGCAAATAAGAAAATATTAGGAGAAGAAATGGAACAGATTAAATCTTACTTGCCAATCATTCAAGAAAACGTGATGGTCTATGGCATTAACTTTGTAAAAGCCATTGTCATATTTTTAATTGGTAAGTTTATCGTAAATATCATAGCAAAGGCTGTTGGAAAAGGAGTCGAACGGTCCGGCGCCGACCCAATGCTTGCGAAATTCGTTACTAATATAGCTTATGCGTTGATGTTGACTTTCGTGGTCATAGCCGCAATATCTCAGTTAGGCGTACAAACAGCTTCATTGGTCGCTATTCTTGGTGCAGCAGGCTTGGCAGTGGGGTTAGCTTTACAGGGTTCTCTGGCAAACTTTGCCGCCGGTGTGATGACCATCATCTTCCGCCCCTATAATGTAGGGGATGTAGTGGAAGTTGCGGGCCTGACCGGACAAGTCGAAGAGGTTGATATCTTTACTACGACTCTTCGCCTGCCCGATAAAACTAAAATTATCATCCCTAATGGCCAAGCGCTTGAAGGGCCAATTATTAATTTTACGGAGGCTGGCAATCGAAGAATGGATCTCGCGGTGGGTATCTCCTACGATGCCGATATACAGCAAGCGAGGGAAGTGATACTAAACGCGATTGCTGAGTCAAGTTACGTTCTCGATACTCCAGCTCCAACCGTAGGCGTGACTGAGTTGGCCGACAATAGTGTTAATTTGACGGTACGCCCTTGGGCTAAAGCATCTGATCATCCTGCTGCTACATTAGAGCTTTTAGAGAGAATCAAAATAGCATTGGATAAAGCGGAGATTGGTATTCCTTACCCTCAGCGAGACGTTCATATCTACAACCATTGATTTGACGAAAAAATATCGTCTCGAATGATTCTAAAATCGAACTAAAGCGCTATGATTTTTTGCGGCGCTTTGGTTCTGATTTTTACAGGGAAGAAACATCGGAATTCATTCTTCATGGATTAGGTTGTCTGGAATGTCCCAGTTTCTCACTGCTTCAAATATAAGCGACGTTTCAATGTGTGCTACTTCGGTGCGCTCAGAGAAAGTATCCAATATGTATTCTCTTAAGCTGTTGGTGCTCTGTGTTGCAACGTGTACTAGAAAATCGTTCTCTCCGGATAAGTGATAAATGGTTTGAACGTTTGGTAATCGACTCAAATACTTTCTAAAGCTTTCAAATTCTGACCTAGAACGTTGATGTAGGCGAACCGATACCATTGCTTGCAAGTCGAGACCAAGAGCACTTAAGTCAATTTCAGTATGGGCCTTTTGAAGAAACCCCTGCTGGCGGAGGTATCGGACCCTTTCTAAGCAGGATGAGGGCGCCAATCCAATCTTTTCGGCGAGATGCTTGTTCGATATCCGAGCATTATTTCTTAATGCGCTAATAATATCGAAGTCTATTCGGTCCAACTTTGCCATATTGCCAACAATAAGGAATTATATTCGGAGACCCCATTATATGGCATATTTTGAATACAATTGGGTCTAATATAACGAATAAAAAATGAAGGGTTTTATTATGAATGACCATTCAATTGAGGCTGCTCGTAAGCTTTCACCAATCAGAAATTCCAGTACAGCGAATTCGGCCTTGGACCTGGCAAAGGAGCAATTAGCGCATTTTTCAATTGATGCTGAGAGTGATACTGGTTCAGCGCTATTGCAAATTATCACCTCCGTGTACGATTGTCAGTTGTCCGCCGATCAGCTTTGGCAATTAGCTCAAAAGGAAGTCAGTGCGATCAAAGGTGATGACTCAATCGCGATGTTTAATGCACGCAAATTTTTGTCATTTCAGTTTGCGAAATTGCTTGATAACTTACAACAGTCCTTTAGATCGGACTATCAGCAGCTGAACTTCGATTCCGCAACCATGGCGGCAAAGTCTTCTTATCCTGTGTTTGATAATGTGAATGCGATCTTTTCTGCGACGCCAGCGATTACCAGAACTGCGACCTATATCTATGCGTGTGCAGATTGGATTAGTGATGCGTTCGAAGGAAAGGAAATGCTCCTTGATATATATTCAAGGCTGCTGAATCCGACGTCGATATCCCTGGCGAATCATATTGTTGATTTGGAAGCTGGGCCTTATGCAAAAGAGTACCTTGCGTGGAATTTCAATAGTGGAATGGCTGCGATTGATTCGACTCTTTCCCATCTATTAGGGCACGAAGATATTCTTATCGCCAGTCAAAATATTTATGGCGGAGCGCATCAATTGATACACGATTGGTTTGCTAAACCATCGAATCTAAATGTTGCTGTTCACCAGTTCCGTGGGGAGGAAACGCAAGGTTTTGTTGATACCCTTTCGATGGTTAAGCAGGTTCACGCGGACCGCCTGGCAGCTGGCAAGCAAATTTATTTGTATTTGGAGTCTCCCTGTAATCCTCATGGGTACGTATTAGATGTGCCAGAACTTTGCAGGCTAGCGCATGAACAGGGTATTAGGGTAATTTTAGATGCGACCGTTGGAACTCCATTCCTGGTGCAACCGCTGCAGAAGAAAGACCCAAATGAACGCCCAGACTTTGTGATTCATAGTTATACCAAAGATCTAACGGGGACTGGGTCGGTGATCGCAGGGTGCGTAATCGCTAGAAATGAGGATATGTTTATACCTAAAGGAGCCCAAGGCTGGGACGCTACAATGTTCTGGAATGTGTACTATGTTAAGGGCGCATTTTTAAATGCGGACTCCGCATTCGAGGTGATGCAGGGCATGCGAACACTTGAAGTGCGGATGATGAAGAAATGCGTAAACACCCAAGTTTTAGCTCAAGTAATAGATCTACATCCTTTGATAAAGGTTAACTGCAATGGTCTGAAAGGGGATCAAAACTATTCCTTAGCGCAAAAAGGACTGTTGTTAGGCATGCCTGCCGGCTTGTTTACAATAGAGATGAGTGATGAAATACCGGAAGCCGTGTTCCAACGCTTTTTCGACTGCTTAGAGCCCGCTTTTTCTCATATGATTAGCCTCGGGCAAACCAATACAATCGTTAGTTGCCCAGGATTGACAACTCATTCAGAACTGAATGCTGAGCAACAAAGAGAAGCAAAGATTTTCCCTAGGACAATTCGTATAGCAACCGGTATTGAAAACCCAATCGATTTGATTACGCACTTCATTGGCGCAACAAAATTGTGTATCGATCCTGTGATCGCTGGCTTTTCTAATGGGTTTGGTGAATTGGATGAAGCGAGAAAATTGAGTAAGGAAGTGTATTTGGATTTTCATGCTAGGTACATAAATCACATCACTTAATGACTCCCAAAAATAAGGCCTGTGGGAGCACAGGCCTTATTCTGGTACTTAAGGTTCTACAGAATTAGTTGTTGAGACCTCCGCAGTACATTCTAGGCGTCGCTCTTAACCCTGAAGCTGAGACTAAGTAAGACTCACTCGCGCCCGGTGCAATGTTGACTATACCGTCAGGTGTTACCAATGCCTTTGCTTCCTCGAAGTCATTATTTGGGTCATTGGGGTAGCTTTGCCATTCTCTCGATGCTGCCGGAGACCCAAAGGTATCAAAGTGAGGGCTATCTCCAAGAATCCAGTAGTTCGCGTTTGCTGATGGCGGAATCTCGAACCATTTGAACTCAGTGTTCCAATTGGTCACAGGTGTGCTACCTACATTCGTGATTTTCAGTCGCCCTATCCAAGTATAAAGGTTGTCAGGAATGCCTATGGTGACGAGTTCAAGTTCGCAAGTATAGTCGTGACTGGTGATCGCCGCTGTAAATGTGAACGGATCGCTGACCGACCCGCCGGCCTCTAGAACCCAGCTGTGGGTTCCGGAAGACATATCAAGTCCGGTTGCTGCCGCCCATTGATCAAATCTGCCAGTAACTTTATTCGCGAATGTCGCAACTTCAACCCCTCGCCATGTTTCATTCGGGCCTGGGTAAAAGCCAGGTGTCAGAGAAAAGGTATTGCCATTTTCATCTCGTATTACAGGCACTTCATCAGTGTCGTTAAACCAGTGCAGCTCAATGTAATTTCGGCTGTCCGATATCGTGCTACCCGTTGTAGGGGTCATAAAGTTAAAGTCATAGTTTATAAGACCGTTTACGGAGGATGCACAATCTCCTGCGAAACTCTCAATGCTCGATTGATCAAAGCCATTAAAACCAGGCTCCCAGGATTGCAGGTCTGAGAGGACATGACCAGTAATAACGACCTGACGACTTCCACCCGCTGGGATACTACCATCCCACCCTTGATCACTAACTGAATAAGTCACGGTTCCGTCGCTGTTTTCCGTTGAGTTTGAGTAAACAGGCGCAGTCCACCAAACGCTTCCTAAACGAGTATTGGCGGCGGTGGTCACATCAATAGTCCAACCGGTTATGTCGGAAGCGCCATTGTTCGAAACAAGCAAGGTACCATTCCAGTGGTTGTTGTAGAAATCTGTGTCTTGATCTAAATGCCAATCACAGGTCACGTTGTCATCTACATTGACATCAACTGTTGCGATATTACTAGTGACGTCCCCAAGTTGAATTTGATAAGTGAATAGCCCGCCCGTAAAACCCGCGTTAGCGTTAAATGTCACTGTGTTTCCGCTTAGCGTAGCCTGTCCACTGGCATCATCTATGAGTGCGTAGCTCGCGCCAGCAGGGCTGCCGTTAAGCAGAGCTAAGTTGATGGTGGTTGAAACGGATAACGTCATTGATCCGTCAGCGGCATCGAGGGTAGAGCCGCAATCGCTCATCAAGCATTTAACCAGCGTCCCTGTTTCCGTAAGATTCGTTGATAGTGCGCTGTCTTCAGCTTCAGTGATAATTCCGTCTGCGGTTGCAGCTACCGTAAAATCTGGCTCAAGGTCGGCTGTGAATACTGATGCTCCTTCATCTTTTCCGGACATCGACCAATTAAACCAGCTGATGTTATTTGTGTTTAGAAACTCGATCCACGCTTCAGTTTGACCTTCACAGACATTGCCGTCTCCAGACGATTTTACGGTACCCCACTCAGATACGAAAATGGGTAGGCCCGCTGCCACAGCCGCTTGTGCATTCTGGAAAACATCTGTATTGCCAAAGGTGTCAGTGTTAGTACTATCGGTTCCATCTCCTTTTGATAGGTGAGTACAAGCGTAGAAGTGCGTTGTATAGACAACGTTTGGGTCGGTTAAACGATCGTTTATAGGGTCATCTATTTGTTGATCGAATATAGGCGTTCCTATGGTCGCAATTGCATTAGGTGAATTGGCTCTAATAATAGGAAGTATATCTTCGGCATACGCTTTTAGTTCAGGCCATGTAACCCAATTCCGAAGAGGCCACTCAGGCACATCATATTCAATATTGGTTACAAACCAGCCGTTAGCATCGGAGTCCTCCGTGACGTGAGTCACCTTTACGTCAGTTGGTTCATTTGCGATTTCATAAATGACGTTTGGAATGCCGGCGTACTTCTCTGAGACAATTTCGAAGAACATTTCTGCTTCGTCTTTGTACTTATTCGGAACATCTTCTAGTACGTGCCAATCAACAAGAACATACATGTCAAGCTCAATGGCCCAGTCAATAACGTCAAAGAGGTTTTGCATGTAATCAAAATGCAGCCGCGCAGGTTCTTGAGCATATCCCCCTTCAGTCGAGTAAAAGATACCTCCTGGCGAGAGAACTTCGACGATGTCGCCGACCCCATTTCTTTGATATGAGGCGTTTTGGTATTGCCAATTTCTCGGGTCGGCCACGCCCCAGCCTTCAACATAAAGAGCGGCTCTAAAAGCGTTCGCTCCCCAATGGTCGCGTGTCCATTGAATGGTTTCTTTGGTTGTGTATAGCCCTGGAGCACCACCAGCCGGGTCAGTGTTGTTCGGTCCTCTCCATCTTGCCGTGAGTGCATGCGAACTCATTCCGCGTAGCTGCACAATGTCGCCATTCTGATTGACAATATTTGCACCAGAAACAGAGAGCTGGCCATGGTCTGATACTAGACCTAACCCTTGGGCATGCACCATGTGATTAAAAAATAGTGTGCCGGCTAACGCGAGAAGTCGCGTCCAGCTTCTTAATTTATTACGTCTAAATGAAACCATAAATAGGTTCCTCCTTCATTGGTTGGATACAATTTTCCGGCCAAAGCTAGAAACTACGATATCGTTCTTTTATATTATTGGTGTCAAAAGCGCAGAAGCTGTTTGACAATGAAGAGGATAGATTTGAAGTAGGCTTATGTCGTTCTGATTTGCGCATGAGGAAGTTCTGACGTGTACGAAAACGTGTAGAAACGCGCTTTTATTCGTACTATTTGTTTGCAACTTCACTTTATTCAAGATGCCGAAATTCTACTTCATTTATGGGGGTTTTTATTTAAGTGTTTGAAATTTAACGATTAAAATAGCATGGTGGTGTGAGTATAACGGCCTGGAATTGGCAAATATCGAAAAATTCTATTTTTTGAAAAAAACTTCCATAAAAATCATAATTAATGTAGTTTAATTACAAGGAAGGGGTTTTAGTTTTGTGTGAGTGTCGGGTAAGCACTCTTTTGGAAGCAAAAATTCAGGTAAATGCGCGATGATGTCTAAGGCTGTGACAGTCCTAAGAGGGTTGGTTTTATCAGGTGCGTGGCTTTACCTTTGAACAGGTGCGCTTAGATGGACAAAACTATATTTAATATACATGATGTCGTGCTGCTCATGACGGCGTTCCAATGTCTTTTATTCGCGATTTTATTGGTGTCAGTAACCAGTGTAAAAAAGTTGTCGAATATTTTTTTGGCAATATTTTTGTTGCAACACGTCGCCATCCCAATGGATATATTAATCAGTTTTGGGGTGGAATTTCGAGAAAGAGCATTGGCCTTTTCTCCAAACCTGTTTTACGTGTTCGGGTTCGGTTATTGGTTGGAAGCGCCTCTTATGCTCTGGTATGTCCGATCTCTGATATATAAAAGCTATGCTCTTCAATGGAGCGACTTGGTCTACCTGCTGCCCTTTATTGCTTATCTGTTGCATCAATGTGTCTTCTATTTCAGTCTGGGGTCCATTGAGAAAACAATTCAAATCGAAGACTACGGCAATATAACTCATATACCGAGTTATCAGCATTGGATCACATTTTGTCGTGAGTTGTTTCGTGTCGGCATCGGTGTTCTTTGCTTAGTCGAACTTAAGAGGTATCGTACTCATGTGCACAGTAAGTTTTCTCATATAGATAAGCATGAGCTCACGTGGTTGACGTTGTTGGTAACCGGGTTCACGGTTCTTCGTGCATGGTCAGTGCTGGTGTTGATTTTCGTGATCCTAAATGCGGTGTTCGATATTTCCGCAGACTTTGAGTTAATGGGGTTGATTGGAAACTACACTACATTTTTGTTAGTAAGTATGTTGATATTTTTCAGCTTGGGACATTCTATCGCTTATGAAGGGTTGGATAGAGATGAGGCTGATGAAAGTGGCTGCGCCGACGTGCATGATATTAACTTAGAGAATGCGTTGACCCAGCATATGAAATCGCATAAACCTTTTCTAAACCCGACTTTATCGTTGGATTTGCTTGCGAAAGATCTCGACATGTCCCCGCGATTGCTGTCTAAAGTAATTAATCGAGGTTTTAACTGTAATTTCTTTGAATACATAAATTCTTACAGAGTAGAGGAAGCGGTTGAGTTACTTGGCGTACCTAGTTGCGATAAAACGATTTTGGATATCGGCTTTGAGGCAGGATTTAATTCAAAAACGACGTTCAATAGTTTCTTTAAGAAGAAATTGGGATTCACACCCAGCGAGTTTCGAAAATCCAAACAAGTAAGCGCTCAAAAAAGAGGGCTTGCATTGGCTTGATTGTACGTCTTTAGGAAATTGGCCGTCTTGATATGAATTCCAACGAGATTTTTTACTAGATGGTCCTGGAAACTGGCAAGCCCTCTTGAGTAAAGCCGTTGTGTTGCTTCTCTGCCTTACTCAAGCGTTCTTTCTTTTAATTTAAAGTCTGGACCTAGGGAGTTACGAACTTTTGCTTTTTCAGTTGGGTGCTTCGCGTGATTGCATCAAACCTCGCTTCATAGTTAACGTGCTCGGTACCCATCCATTTATCCCACCAAGTAAAGTAAAACCCGTAATTGCCGTTTGCTTTCTCATGATGCATATCATGGTGCGTCACGGTGGTTAGATGCTTGAGAATCGGGTGGCGTGTGCTGCCTTGTGGAAATAATTCGTATCCGCAATGACCGATGGCATTTTTAAAGATCATAATGAACAGCATGATGGCGAGCGCCGACGGGTGCATGGGCATCATCAACAGCAATATTGGAGTATATGCGTATTCAACGGCTGCCTCGCCAATTGCAAATGAGTAGGCGGTAAATGGGGTGGGGTTATGCGATCTGTGATGCGTCATATGGAATCGTTTGTAAAACTTAGGGAGATGCATCGCTCTGTGGATCCAGTAAAAATACGTATCATGCAACAGTATTGATAGAATTATTGAGGCTCCGAACCAGATAAAGCCGTACTCAGAAATGTCCGTGTAGATTTTTAGAGAACCATTGCTAGCAAGGTCAAATATGATGATGTCTAACAGAACAAATACGCCGATTGTTCTCATTGAATTGAAAATTTCTAACTGAATTTGTTTGCCAGCCGGTTGTCGTTTTCGAATTCGACGAGACCTTAAGATCGGGGCAAGCAGAATCCAAATAACAAAAAAGACGCTCAGCGTTCCAATTGCGTAACGAGTTGCTTCAAACTGGAAGCCTAAGAGAGATTGATTGATTATGTGATTAGTTAATTCGGTGAGTGAGGCTTGCATGGTGTGCTCCTTTGGTCATCAGTACTGAGTTGTTGTTGATGAGCAAACTATGGAGAAAACCTAGAATCAAAGCCTCTCGATACCTAAAAAGTTAGGTCGATTTCGAAACCGATCAGTAATTTTAAGAATCAATCAGTATTATTATAGGAATTTTTTATCCATTGCCTTCTGTATTGAGTGGGTGTGTCGCCAGTGAGGTTTTTAAAGGCTCGATTGAATGGCGCAAGCGAGCTAAACCCTTCTTCTAGAGCCAAGGTTAGAATGGGAGTGCGCGTATGCTCTGGATCTTGCATAGCGGTCTTGACTGCTTTTATTCTGTAATGATTTAAAAATTCACTGAAGTTGCGAAACCCCATGCCTTTGTTGATCATTGCTCTTAAACGGTGCTCTTGCGTATCGAGTTGTTCGGCTAAGATGGCAATCGTCAGTCCGTGTTGTCGATAGGCTCGTTTTTGTTCCATGTGTGCAAGCAGTGTTTCGTGCAATAGGTGGTCTCGCTTATCAATGGCTGGTTCGGATTCGACAACCTTTATCCGCTTGAACGTGAGTGCTTCGATTTGGTAGTTTAATAGCCAAAAAGAGCCAAAGATCACCATCGGAAGAACGGCCACTGATCTGAGGATGTTCAACTCGATAGGGGAATCATAAAATAGCCGCTCGCTTATCACCGATACCGTGGTGGCGATGACTAAACCCACTACAAAGAAAAAGCGGAGTCGTCGCCTTGACTCAATGACATCATCATTTCGCCCTCTCAAGGTTGTGTAAGTGAGGTGCAACATCAGAACTACCGACATACCTGTCACTAAGTATAGAAGTTCCGATGGAAGGGTAGATACAAGACCGAACTCGAAAAGTCTAAAGTAGGCAATGGGGAAAACGAATGCGAGCATCACGCCCCACTCGAGTATCCCTAGCGAGAAATCATCTTCGAATAAAGACCGACCGAACCACCAAACAAGCACCACACTGGGCACGTCTAGAAAACGAACAATCACACGAGGGAACTGAGGTAGAACTAACTCGGGATGGGGTGTGCCAAGCAACATGGCCGCAATACTGATGGCGGTTAGAGCGCCAATGGTCGACACCATGTTACCTGCCCCGTCGCGTATGGCCATGGCCGCAATCAAGAGCAGCAAAGTGACGGCGGGATAGCGAGTGAGAACATCGAGTAAGAGCATCAGTCTAGGTTATGTCTTTTTGCCTCGGAACTCAATCTCAGTCGCTTTCTTGTCAGAAATCAGTAGACTTAGCACACGATTAACTTACACGATAGCTCATCTATGTTGCGCAGACCATTTTTATACTATTTATGCTCTTTGATTTTTCTTACCGCCTGTAATCAGCAGAGTGAGCCCACAGTTGAAAGCGCTGTACCAGCGAATCAGCCAAGCTCAAGCGCTGAAAAAAAGAGTCCACCGTCGAAGTCTGCGGTGACGCCGAGCGAAAACAGTGATATTGAAGTAGGTAAAGATTACCACTCTTTTTCTAATCCTGAGCAAGTGGTGATCCAGCACATCGCTTTGGATTTAACCGTAGATTTCGATAAAAAAGTGCTAACAGGAACGGCTGAACTTACGTTTGAGAAAAAGGATGAAGCGGCTAAGCTTCTCATACTCGATACCCGAGATTTGACGATACATGGCGTCACTTCAGATCAGCAGGTACTTGAGCATAGTCTACGTTCATCCGACTCCTTTCTGGGTTCGGCCCTCGAGATAACTTTGCCAGAACAAGGCAATAAGTTGACGGTCGCTTACACGACATCACCTGATGCGTCAGGTTTGCAATGGCTTAATCCTCAGCAGACCGCTGGTGGAAAGCAGCCATTTTTGTTCTCGCAAGCTCAGGCCATTCACGCACGAAGTTTCATTCCCTTGCAAGACTCTCCCCAGGTAAGAGTGACGTACAGTGCGACGCTTCGAACGCCCATAGACTTACTGGCGGTCATGAGTGCATCGAACGACCCACAGATGAAAGTTGATGGTGTGTATGAGTTCACGATGCCACAACCCGTGCCGTCCTATTTGATCGCGTTGGCAGTTGGTGATTTGCGCTTCAAGGCAATGGGTGAACGAACTGGGGTGTATGCTGAGCCTTCCATGCTAGAGGCGGCTGCGGCAGAGTTTGAAGACACCGAGTCCATGCTTATTGAGACTGAAAAGAGGTACGGGCCTTATGGTTGGGATCGTTATGACCTATTGATTTTGCCTCCTTCGTTCCCGTTTGGTGGTATGGAAAATCCTCGTCTCTCGTTTATTACCCCTACGGTGATTGCTGGTGATAAAAGTTTGGTTTCATTGATCGCGCATGAGTTAGCTCATTCTTGGTCAGGTAATACGGTAACCAACGCGACTTGGCGTGATTTGTGGTTGAACGAAGGTTTTACAACGTATTTGACCTATCGCATCATGGAAATGGTGTATGGGACGGATCGGTACAAAATGGAGGCCGTGCTAGGTTTTGAAGACCTAGAGGCAGATATAGGCCGTCTCGAATTGGATGATGAAATTTTGGCGATTGATTTGCGTGGACGGGACCCCGATGATGTGTTTTCAAACATACCCTATGAAAAAGGTGCGCTATTTTTGCGAGAGCTTGAGCAAAAAGTAGGGCGGGATGATTTTGATGTGTTTTTAACCAAGTACTTCGAAGAATTTGCCTTTCAAAGTATCACGACAGATCAATTTGTGGATTACCTGAAGCAGACTTTACTTAAGGATCATGCTGACAAGTTGGATATTAAAAGAATAGAGGCATGGATCTTCAATGGCGGCCTCCCCGAAGAACTTCCGTTAGAGAAATCAAATGCGTTTACCCTGGTGGATGACGCCAGAACGAAGTGGCTTACAGGAGAGTTGAAGGCGAGTGACATAGAAACAAAAAATTGGGTTGTCCACCAATGGCTGTACTTTTTAAATAATTTGCCAGAAAAATTAACAGAGCAACAACTGGCTGATTTGGACGCCGCATTCGACCTGACAAACTCTAAAAACAACGAAATAGCTCATAGTTGGTTGTTGATGAGTGTGCGTAACTGGTACGAGCCGGCTCTGCCCAGATTGCGCCAATATCTGGTTGAGATTGGGCGTAACAAGCTGGTCAAGCCACTCTACCGGGAACTAGCGAAAACAGAAAAGGGCCGAGCTCTGGGTAAAGCGGCATTTACTAAGGCGAAGCCGGGTTATCACCCTTTGACGGTAAAAGCTAATGAAGGGTTTGTGCAGTAAGAAAGGCATCAATGTAAACCGTATAAATAGTTTATTGGTTTGCGTTTAATAAACGGTAAGCGATTGCGGGCTTTCGCTCGTAATCGCTCCTGATTTGGATAGGTACAATGGAACACGTTTTTGAAGAGCTCGATTATCAAAAGACTGAATTTGGCGAAATAAGCTTGAGGCGGCGTTCAGAGCCAAGACTGGATCACAAAATTATTTACGAAGTGAAGCTCGGAGAAGAGTTTTTGATGTCCAGTTTGTTTGTGGAAGCGGAGGAGCAATTATCAATGCTTGGTCTGGCCAGACTAAAGCAGAACGGTTATCACGATGGCTTACGCATCGTTGTAGGCGGTCTGGGGCTAGGGTATACGGCCATTACAGCATTGGCTGACCGAGCCGTCACCGAGCTTAGAACCATCGATGTTATGCTGCCTGTCATCAACTGGCATCAAAAAGGGATGCTCCCGGTTGGGGATATTCTAGCACGAGACCCTAAAAGCTCGTTAGTTCACGGTGATTTCTTTGCTATTGCTACTGACAACAAGAAAGGTTTTCTCAATGATGAGCAAGTTCATGCTTTGTTTCTTGATATTGACCATTCTCCCAGTCATTGGCTTAAGGATTCCAATCATTCTTTCTACGCCAAGGATTCTCTAACAACAGTCTCAAGAAAAATCGTCGCGGGCGGCGTATTTGCTTTGTGGTCAAATGATTGGCCAGATGACCGTTTTGTTTCGCTGTTAGATAGCGTGTTTCATGAGACTCATGCACACGTCGTTCGTTTCGACAATCCGTATTCTGGCGGTGAGTCAATCAATACAATATACGTAGCAAGCGTTCTTTAACCAGCTTCTCTGGTTCCTTTGCCAAAAGCAGAAAATATATCACCTGCCTCTACTGACTGCTGAAGGCCATCACTAACTAAATTTAACCTTGCCACTCCCTCAGCCCAGCACCATCTGCCGTTCGCTAGCTCTTTGCCGCCTATTGCCAGCGTTAAATCGGCATTGTTAAAGGTGTTTGCGGGAATCTCAAAGACCGTAGTAAAAGATCCTTCCGCTGCGTTTTCCGGCTGCTTAACATCTTGCAAGGTTATTAGTCTTGTATCTCGATGGTAGAGCGCCATATTCATAACCAGCTTTTCAATGGAAGTGTGTACCAACCATGTCGCTTTAATTCGTATTACCTCATCGCTCCTAATCGTAACAGAGTAGCTGTTGTCCACGCCTTGAACGATCAATTGTTGCAGAGATATCGCTTCAGACAAACTTCCGTTAAACAGCATCGACGCTCGTTCGCTTGCTGTGCTTTTAATAAGGCTGTTTTCGTAAGAACTGATGATCGAGTGAGCTGGGCCAACTTGAGCAATCTTGCCTCGATCTAACCAAGCGACATCTTGGCATAGAGAGGCAATTGCGTTCATGTTGTGGCTAACGAATATGACCGTTCTTCCGCTTTGAGCGACATCGTCCATTTTGCCCAAACATTTTTCTCTAAACTCTTTATCACCAACAGCAAGAACTTCATCGACTACTAGAATATCGGGCTCAACATGAGCGGCAATCGAAAATGCGAGCCGCACATACATACCGCTAGAATAACGTTTCACTGGAGTGTCGAGAAATTTTTCTACGCCAGCATAATCAACGATTTGGTCGAGCTTGTGCTCGATGTCTCTACGAGACATGCCCATGATTGATCCATAAAGAAAAATGTTCTCTCTACCCGAAAGTTCTGGGTGAAAACCAGTCCCAACTTCAAGCAAGCTGGATAGTGATCCCTGAATTCTAATTTGTCCCTTGGTTGGCTTAGTAATTCGGCTTAGTATCTTTAGTAACGTGCTTTTACCTGCGCCGTTGTGGCCTATTAATCCTAGAGTTCGTCCAGAATCAATTGAAAGATTAATGTCGCTTAGCGCCCAGAAGTGTTGATTGCGGCTATCAAGCGATGTCGTGGCTGGCTTTCTAGTCAGTTTTTGGGACAGGGCTTCACGGAAGGTTTTCCCGACTTCGACTGTGGCCCCTAATTTATATTGTTTCCAAATATTCTCGACTTCAATCATGGCGCACCCGTCTCTAAATCACGTCAGCAAAACGTTGTTCGGCATTGGAAAAATAGCGTAATCCTACGCTCAGCATAATCAAGCTGAGCGCCAAAGAGCACCCGCAGGCAATCCAGTCGATCTGAGTTCCTAAAAATGCTGATCGGGTACCTGAAACCCAGCCCGTGATGGGGTTCAAATAAGTTAACCATCTGAATTCTGCTGGAATGAATGACGTCGGGTATATTACTGGGGTGATATACATCCAAAGCTGAAGCATAAAAGGCACAACATAACGAAAATCTCGATAGGTTACCGTGATTGCTGACAGCCACAAGCCGATCCCCAATATTGAAATAAAAGCGCCGCAGGCAAACAAGGGGATCAATAAAAATTGCCATGTGGGCATGACGGCGTAGAACGCCATCAAAGCGAGTAGTACCAGAACAGAGATCGAAAAATCGATCAGGCTAACTCCGACACTCGCTAGTGGAATGGCCATTCTTGGGAAGTAGACTTTGCTGATCATAGTGGCTGAGCCAACGAGCGAATTACTGCAACTGCTCACGCCAGCGGAAAAAAAATTCCAGATAAGTAGACCTGAAAACACAAAAATCGGATAGGGCACTCCGTCTGAAGGAATCTTCGCTAATCGCCCGAATAGCAGGCTGAAAATGAGCATTAGAAACAGGGGTTGAATTACCGACCAAATAACACCCAGCGCAGTCTGCTTGTAACGGACTTTGATATCACGCATAGCGAGAATTGAAATTAATTCCCTGAACTTCCATATCTCGTGAAAGCTGAGCCTAGCCGCGTCGCTAGCTGGCTTGATTATGGTGACTGGTTTACTCATGACCGAACGTCGAAAGTTCGACAGCTTCGAAGAAAATTGATTTCTCGAGGTGGCAGGCAGGGTACGAACGCATAAAAAATCATGAATTAAAATGTTCGCTCAACAGAAAACTCGGCGAGAGCCAGTAGAGCGGTTTTGTACTGTGATTCGGGCAGTACGACTAAGGCTTCTTGAGCTAATCTGGCTTGGTCGCGAGCGGCCCTGGCGGTGTAGCCTAACGATCCAGTCTTCTCAATAATCGAGAGGACGGCGTCAAGGTTGTCGCGGCTCGCATTGGTGATGGCATTTTCGAGCAACGCTTTGTCTTCGCCTTGGGACCTTTCGATGGCATTGATCAGAGGCAGTGTCGGTTTTCCTTCTGCCAGGTCATCGCCGACATTTTTACCCATGGCATCGGCGTCGGCAGTATAGTCTAAGATGTCGTCTACCAATTGGAAGGCGGTACCGAGGTGTAATCCGTACTGTGCGAGAGCATCTTCGACCGGGCGAGCTTGTTTCGTTATCACTCCGCCTAGTTGCGTAGCAGCTTCGAATAGTATTGCTGTTTTGGACTGAATGGTATCCATATACTGCTGTTCGGTGGTTTCCGCTGAACCGCAGTTAATCAATTGCATAACTTCGCCTTCTGCAATCTGGTTTGTAGTTCGTGACAATATCTCCATGACGCGCATACTTCCAACGTCTACCATCATTTGAAATGAGCGTGAATACAGGTAGTCACCAACCAACACACTGGCTGCATTACCAAATACCTCGTTTGCGGTCTCTCGACCGCGACGCATCTCAGATTCATCCACGACGTCATCGTGCAGTAATGTGGCCGTGTGAATGAACTCAATGATCGCCGCTAGCAAGACCTGATCTTTACTGACCTCGGTCTCTTCTGGGTTGGCGGCTTTGGCGGCCAATAGTAGCGCAACGGGTCTGAGACGCTTACCTCCGGCCTGCACGATATACGCGCCTAGTTGGTTGATGAGCGCTACATTGCTGTCTAAATTATTGCCGATAGTTTGCGTAACTTCGGTCATATCGTTCGATACCAAATCAATAATTGATTTAATATCAATGGTTTGCGCCTTAATGTCGCTAATAGGGGAGGTGCTTATCGTCATGGGTGCCTAGTATAACGTAATGTTTCGCAATCAACGTAGATTCGGATAAATTTTCAGCCTAATTTAAGCTTAAGTTATTGCTCTTATTCTGTTGACCAATCGGGTTGAAACCCATAAAATCCGCCTTCCTGTTCGCTGGGCCCAATCTGGGAGAAAGACGCTGCTTATTTTTTCGGTAGCGACCCCTTCTGAACGTTTAATTGGCCGACAGGCCGGAGAGACAAATATGTACGCGGTAATCAAAACCGGCGGTAAGCAATACCGTGTCGCAGTTGGCGACAAATTAAAAGTAGAAAGCCTTAAAGTAGAAGTTGGCGGTAAGGTTGTTCTAGACCATGTATTAATGATTGGCGACGGTGATAAAGTAGAGGTAGGAACTCCTACTCTTGCTAAGACCGTTGAAGCAACCGTGCTTAGTAACGGGCGTGGTAAAAAACTCCGCATCGTTAAGTTTCGTCGTCGTCAGAATTCTCGTACTCGCACGGGCCACCGTCAAAATTACACCGAGCTTGAAATCACAGCCATCGGTGGAAAAGCGGCGGCTAAAAAAGCGCCTGCCAAAAAGGCTGAAGCTCCTAAAAAGGAAGCAGTCAAGAAAGCAGCCCCTAAAGCAAAGAAAGCCGAAGGTGGTGATGATTTGAGCAAGATTTCTGGCGTAGGTCCAGTCATCGTTGGTAAATTGGAAAAGCTAGGTATAACTACTTTCCAACAAATCGCTGATTTCACAGCAGACGACATTGCGCGCATCGACGGAGAACTAAACTTCAAAGGTCGTATCGAGCGTGATAATTGGGTTTCACAAGCTAAAGAATTCCTTAAGGGTTAATTCTTAGGCTAACCAGAGGTTATTTAAAATGGCACATAAAAAGGCAGGCGGTAGTTCTAGAAACGGTCGCGATTCGAATTCCAAGCGTTTAGGCGTTAAACGATATTCTGGTCAAGCTATTAATGCTGGCACAATTATTGTTCGTCAACGTGGCAGCAGCTTTCACGCTGGTGATAATGTTGGTATGGGTAAGGATTTCACTTTATTCGCACTTGAAACTGGTGTGGTTAAGTTTGAAAAGAAAGGCCCTAAAAATCGAAGACACGTCAGCATTGTTGCAGCTTAGTTCTTAAACTTAGCAATCGGTTTTTAAAACACCAAAAAAGCCTCGCTCAGCGGGGCTTTTTTGTACCTTGCTGATAGAATGAATTCGATGTTTGACAGCAGGTCGTTTCAACCAATAAACTTGATTTATGGAAAAACAATATACTATTTTGGTGGCAGATCAACTTGACCTCGTTTCAATTGGCTTGAGTGACCTGTTTGGGGAGGACTCAAGCTATAAAGTAGTTGGGTCGGCGAGCACGGGTGGTGAGGTGCTTGATTTTCTGGAAAAAACTAAAGTTGATATGGTTTTGCTGGACGTAAGTTTGCCCGGCATGGATGGCATTGATACGGCCCGTGAAGTGTGCCGTAGAAACCCCGATCAAATAGTGATTGGACATTCATTGTTGACTGAGATTGAGTACGTCAACAGTATGTTAATAGAAGGTGCAAAGGGTTACATCCTTAAAGGAGCGACACTCGAAGAGCTAACATTAGCCTTTGAAACAATTCTTGCCGGCAAGCAATATTTGAGTGCAGCTGCAAAAGCATCCGTCGATAAAGGTTATCAGTATACTGATAAGCACATGGGCGGTGAATACGTCGGGCTTAAAGACAGAGAGCGAGAAGTGATAATATGTATCGCTAAGGAAATGACAAATAAGGAAATTTCAGAAAAGTTGTTTATTAGCGTTGAGACTGTTAGGAGCCACAGGAAAAATCTGATGAACAAACTTAATGTGAAAACCGCAGCCGGCTTGGTTAAGTATGCGGTGGATAGACGTTGGGTATAGGTATACTTCGATCATTCATTTTACTCTGCTCTTTTGGGGGCTCTTTGGGGTTGACTCATGAGTTAACGGAGTTGGGTGATTGTAATGAAGTAAGCAAATTCGACTCGGTTGTATCGCTTTTAGATGAACGTGCTAATACCTTTGTCGGATGGAGTCACGTAGATTCGGAAAATCTAGCCCGGCTTGGTTTGAAACTGACGCCGGACTTTTATCGTGTGGATGAAAGCAAATATAGCCCTAATGAAGAGTGCGGAGATTCATCCACCTTGAACCTTAACTTACTAGTCAAATTAAGCGACTGGACTCAACAGCACCCCAATGGAATAGAGTCATCGCTGGCGACTAGTGACGTTAAGTTGGAGTCCATTGGAGCCGTAGAAGTGGTGTTTAGACTAGTGTCGGCTGATACATCGGTTATCTCTGAAGATCACATTGTGCAACGATATGGCGATGTCGCGCCCGCAAAAACATTATCTGGTTTGGATGATGGCTTGGTAACCCTGGGTTTTACAATGTTTGAAAGTGGAGCCTTAGATCAGGCCACACGATCTCTGAATTTGGATGTTAAAATCAGTATCGACCAACATGCTCGTGCAGATAGGTGGTTAAGATTGATCATTCCTATCACGGATTTTTCGGCGTACTTTCAAAAAAATTATCAGGACGAAGCGGTGAATATCAATGATCACTTAAATTCGTTGATATCGGGTCTAAGAATCACGGCCGAAACTTATCAAGGAAAACAGTTGAGAAATTTATTGGGCGATGACTGGAGTGAATCCATCCCGGAAACCGTCAATGAAATTGGAATAGAATTTCGGCGAATTGGGCTGGTGAAATAAGGTGAAAGGTAACCCGTCGGCGGTTTAAGCCGTGGGGTCGAACCAAGCCAAGCTACTATGCAATGACACCACTGACCCAACGATAATCAGCGTTGGCGCCTGTACGTTCTTGCCTGCGATTTTGTCATTCATGGTAGATAGCGTGCCGGTAAAAACGTGTTGGTTTTGAGTCGTGCCTTGCTGAACCAGTGCTATAGGCATGTCACCGCTTACGCCATGTTGTATTAACTTTTCACAGATTGTCGGAAGTCCCACAAGCCCCATATAGATAACCACCGTTTGGTTGGGTGTTGATAGTAGCTCCCAATTTAAGTCCACCGTGCCATTCTTCAAATGCCCAGTAACAAATAAGCATGATTGAGAGTGGTCTCTGTGGGTGAGAGGGATTCCGGCGTAGGTAGCGCAGCCGCTGGCTGCGGTAATGCCAGGGACAATTTGAAAAGGGACATCGTTGGCCGCGAGTAACTCAATTTCTTCCCCGCCGCGCCCAAATATAAATGGGTCACCACCCTTGAGGCGAACCACATTTTTGCCCTCTTTCGCGAGATCGACAAGCAGCTGATTTATGTCTCCTTGAGGAACGGCATGCTCAGCTCTCTTTTTGCCTACGTATACTCGATCAGCATCGCGTCGCGTAAGGTTTAGAATCTCTTCGCTAACGAGTCGGTCGTATAAGACGACGTCAGCTTGCTGCATAAGTCGTAATGCTCTAAACGTTAGCAAGTCTGGGTCACCAGGCCCAGCTCCAATTAGCCAAACCTCACCGATGTTCTTCTGGTCAGGATTGGCGGCTTCTTCCAAAGCTCGATCCAGCGCTAGTTCGCCTTCACTGGCCCGTCCAGAGAAAAATTTCTCTGCGGTTGGTCCTTGCACAATGCGTTCCCAAAAAATTCGTCGATCACGTTCGATTGGAACTATTTTTTTCAATCTATCTCTGGCTTTGGACATGCTGTGAGCCAGTTTGCCGTAACTTGCCGGAATGAACGCCTCTAACTTAGCGCGTAATAGACGAGCCAATACAGGGGCTCCGCCGCCGGTGGAAATGGCAATTAGCACTGGAGACCGATCGACAATAGAAGGCGTGATAAAACTGCACAGTTCAGGCTCATCTACAACATTAACCGGTACATTTATCGCGTTCGCTAGCTCGCTGACTCGCTTGTTAACCATTGGGTCGTTGGTGGCTGCGGTTATGAGGCGATACCCTTTGATGTCTGTGTCTCGAAAAGTTCGCTCGTGGTACGTTAATCCTGCGTCAAACTCATCAGTGATTTCCGCGCAAATCTCAGGTGCAATAACGGTAATTTTGGCACCAGCAGAATACATAAGCCTGATTTTGCGTAATGCGACAGGGCCTGCACCCACCACCAAGCATGGTTGGTTTTTCAGGTCGACGAAAATAGGATAGTTTTGCATCTAGGTATTTTAACGCAGCAAGGCGCTCTTGTGGCATCATTGCCTGCGTTAAGTACAAACAAATTATTACTGATAGACGTGAATCCGACAAAAGAAAACGATCCAAGCATAGATCACATCGTTCGCTCTGCAATACAAGACATCGCAGTCGGACCAGATCGAGGCCGAGACATTAGTCGCGACGCGGCTCAGAAAGTCATGCATGCTGTTTTAAAGAAACAAGTCGACGAAGTTCAAGTGGGCATTTTTCTAATAGCGCTGAGGATGAAGCGTGAAACCCTTAACGAGTTTACTGGATTGTATTCGGCTTTATTGAGTGAGACAGAGTCGATTGTCTCGAATGTTCAAACGGTGGTGTCATTAGCAGATCCATTTGATGGCTATTTGCGCAATGTGACGATGACTCCGTTTATACCTGCGGTACTTGCGGCTAACGGCCTGCATTCTGTCATTCATGGTGTGAACTCGGTGGGCCCCAAACATGGCGTTACCGCTAATAAGGTATACAAGCTAGCTGGCATTGATACAGGATTAAGTGTTGAGCGGGCGGCGAAAAAGATGGAAAGTGTCGGTTTTTGTTATGTTGATCAAAGCCTTTACTCTCCATCGCTTTATGCTTTGCAAGATTTGAGGCATCGAATCGTTAAACGGAGCGCGTTAACCACGCTGGAGCGCTTACTGATTCCAATTCGAGGGCAGAGTCACACGAGGCTAGTGCTCGGTTATGTGCATAAAGCGTACCCAGACATTTACACACGATTGGCATTTGAAGGTGGTTTTGATCATGTGCTCTTATTAAAGGGTGTTGAAGGGGGGCTCGCACCGGCGTTGAATAAACCACTTCGTCGTTTTGTTTTCGATGGCGTCTGCCCTGAGGATGTTGACTCGAATAAATCTGTATTGGATACGCCATTTTCTGGGTCCGCTAGCTGTGCAGCGTTGCCGATGCAGCAAGATCAAGATATGGTGGAGCAGTGTCTAGAACGCGGGCTCGAGGTGCTTAAAGGTCACTCAGGGGTTGCGCGGGACTCCTTAAGCCTAGCCTGTGCGCAAATACTTACGGCGTATGATATTCAATTGAGCTTTAATCAAGCGCTTGAAAAAGTAAATGCCTGTTTGGATAATGGAGCTGCGCTGGAACGCTTTCAAGCCCAGTTACAATAATTAAAACGCCCTACTAAAATTTAAATTAAGGATACCCTTATGTCTACTTCCAAGAGTGGTTTTGCTGCCAAATTACCCGACACTCCTCAAGTCAAAGAAGCGCTTGAGTTCCTGACCAGTATAGTGGGGTCAGCTTGCCAGTTTAAGGCGTCGGACATACATATTCGATCGGGGCATCAGATTATGATGCGCCTTGATGGTCGAATTCGCCAGGTTAAGGGGTCGCCCATCATGAGCGATGAAATGATCGAGCGATTGATATTTCCGCTAATGTCTAAATACCATTTAGGAATATTTCAAGAGGATAATCAAGTCGATTTATCGTTAAGTGATAACGATGGGCATCGCGTAAGGGTGAACATGTTTCGCCAGCTTGGTCGCTTGGCTGTGGTGATGCGAGTTATTGAAAACCATATTCCGTCCATGGATGAGCTCAGTTTGCCTCCTCAAGTTCAGGCGATATCAAAGATGCGACAGGGGTTGGTGATTTTTTCTGGAGCCACGGGGTCTGGAAAATCAACTTCCATGGCGTCATTACTTAACCAAGTTAATAAAGAACGTTATTCTCATATATTGACCATTGAGGACCCCGTTGAGTATATTTTTACAGAAGAGCGGTGTGTTATTTCTCAGAGGCAAGTTGGAATAGATGTGCCTGATTTTGGAAAAGCAATGAAGGCCGCTTTGCGTGAAGATCCTGACATAATTTTAATGGGAGAGATGCGAGATCCTGAGAGTATTGATATCGCTCTGACCGCCGCTGAAACAGGCCACTTGGTATTCAGTACTCTGCATGCGCCAAACTCGGCTGATGCAATTACTCGGATGGTGTCAAGTTTTGACGGGGATGAGCAATCCACAATCAGAGCCAAGTTATCGCAAAATTTGAGGGCTGTGGTCACCCAGCGTCTGTTACCTCGAAAGGAAGGGTCAGGACGGACCGTGGCGTGTGAAGTTCTCACCGTTACACCGTTAGCTCGAGAATTGATGGTTGATCCCGCACGAATTAAGGAAATTAAGGACTTGATAAATGGCGGCGATACCGTGGATGGTATGTTGGCGTTTGATCAGCACTTGATGGAGCTGGTTCGATCGGATCAGGTGACAGAAGAGGTGGCGTTAAATAACGCGACCAGCGCAACCGACCTGGCTCTCAAACTTAAGGGGTTCTAAGTGCAATTAGTTATCGGAAATAAGAATTACAGTAGTTGGTCTTTGAGGCCCTGGTTACTGTTGACGGCTGGCAATGTGCAATTTGAAGAGCAATGGGTTTCGCTGCAAGAGCCTGAGCTTTCAAAGCGTTTGCTGCAGTTTTCCGACTCAGCTCGTGTCCCGGTGCTGAATGATGGAGACCTGACCGTGTGGGACTCATTGGCAATTTGTGAGTACGTCAATGAAGTCTATCTCGATAATACGGCGCTTCCAGAGGGAGCATCGGATCGAGCCATCGCTCGTTCAGTGGTCGCTGAAATGCATTCTGGGTTTTCGGCGCTTCGCAATGAGATGCCAATGAACATTCGCGCATCGAGGACGATAGAGGCATCGAATCAGTGTTTGAATGACATTAAGCGTATTGACGAAATTTGGTCGCGCTATGCTCGGGAAGATGAGTTTGGTGATTTACGCCTATTTGGGCGATTCGGCCTTGCTGACTGCATGTTTGCACCAGTCGTTATGCGCTTTAAAACGTATCAGCCAGCATTATCTAAGCCAGCCTCTGCGTATATGAACTCGATGCAGAGCCACCCAGCGCTGAAAAAGTGGATAGCAGATGCTTTACAAGAAACAGAGGTTGTTACCGTGGACGAGGCCGGGGCAGACCGAGAAAGTTGAAGCGTAAAGATTGTCTAGAGTAAGTCGCTCAGAGAGGCCAGGTTAATGCCTCCCTGTTTTGGTCAAGAAATTGGCGTTATTAGAGCTCTTTGACTAACTCAAGAACGGCATCCACGTGCCCTTTGACTTTGACTTTTCTGATTTCATGGCGCAGCAACCCTTTGTCGTCAAAAATGAATGTGCTTCGCTCGATGCCCATGAATTTCCTTCCGTACATGTTTTTTTCCTTTATTACTCCCATTGCATTACAAAGTATTTCATCAGGGTCGGATATTAGGTCGAAATTAAATTCTTGTTTATTGATGAAGTTGTTGTGCGACCTAATGCTCTCGCGCGAGCAGCCCAATATCACGGCGTTTTGTGCTTGGAACTCTGCATGGAGGTCTCGAAAATTTTGTCCTTGGGTGGTGCATCCTGGTGTGCTGTCCTTCGGGTAAAAATAGAGCACTAGATTTTTCCCGGAAAGGTCATTGCGCAACGAAAGCGCCTCGTTCTTGGTGGTTGCTACAGTAAGATCTGGAATCTGTTCGCCGAGTTTAATAGTCATGATTAAGTGGGGTATTTGGTGTGTTCGTGCAATGCGTTATTAAGTGGTCACACAATTGAAACTATAACGGTTTCGCAGGGATGCCTAAGTATACGGTCAATCAATGATTTCCCAGTGATGTTTTTCTGCGTGAGCACGCAATTTCTCATCCGGTGTCACCGCAATGGGGGTATCGACCCGCTCAAGCAATGGAAGGTCATTGGCCGAATCACTGTAAAAGACACTGTCTTGAAAGGTTTTGTTGTGTTTGTCTAGCCAGGCCATAAGACGCGTTATTTTTCCTTCTTGAAAGCAAGGAGTGCCGCTCACTTTTCCAGTGTACTTCCCATCTAAAAATTCCGCCGTTGTAGCCAATATTGTGTCGACTCCTAGCCGCTCTGCTATTGGGGATGTAACAAAGTCATTGGTGGCAGTAATAATGAGGACATCGTCTCCGGCGTCTTGGTGTTTGCATAACAAGTCTGCTTTACCGTTTACAATCATAGGTTCAACGATTTCTTCCATAAAACCATCGTGCCATTGCCTTAACTGGGGTAATGGGGTTTTCGCGAGTATCTCAAATTGGTACTCACAAAACTCCAAAATGTCTAGGGAGCCTTCTAGGTATTGTTGATAAAAATAATCTTGTTTAATTTGTTGCTGTATCGGGTCAACGGCGCCGACTTTGGCGAGGTACATTCCCCAGCCATGGTCGCTATCGCCATTGAGTAGCGTATTATCAAGATCAAAAAGTGCCAATGTCACGAAAATATTCCTCTAAAAAACGAAGGGGGAAATAAAAACTACCAAACACCTCTAGAGTGCCAAGCAAACAGGTTTCGGCGCTAAGCTTACAGGAAACTAATGCAAAAGCCGCGCGGTTCTGATTATAATGCCAAAAGGTTACAGGATTGAGCAGTTATTACTCAGCCACATGAATAATTTTGAACCCATATTCGCCAACGACGGCTACAGGCCGAATGTTGGCATAATTATTTGCAACGAACACGGGCAGGTGTTTTGGGCGCGTAGAATTAATAATGATGGTTGGCAGTTTCCTCAAGGCGGTGTTAGTCGCAATGAAGGCTTGATTGAGGCAATGTATCGAGAGCTACACGAGGAAACCGGGCTTGCCCATAAGCAGGTTAAGATTATGGCGCATACCAAACAGTGGTTGCATTATGATTTGCCGCAAAAATTGTTACGTAATCAGCGTCGGCGTTCCCCAATGGGGGGGCGAAAAAGAGTGAGTTTTAAGGGGCAAAAGCAAGTTTGGTTTCTTTTGAAATTGGTTGATGATGATTCAGCAGTAGATCTTCATGGTGGCCTTGAGCAACCTGAGTTCGATGACTGGCGATGGGTAGATTGCCGTCACGCCATAGATAATATCGTTGATTTCAAACGAACTGTATATAAAAAAGCCTTAAGTGAACTAGAGCAGTTTCTACCCAATAGTTGATCCATGAGAATTAGAAAATTGATAGCCAATGCCAGTTTTTGGGCGTTGGTCCCTCTGCTGTCGGCATCCCCCATATTCATTAATGACGTTTTTGCTGCAAACAAGGTCAGTAAAGAGAAAGTCGCTGAGGTGATCACAAAGCATGCCATCGAAAGCCGTTTTCCCAATAAACTGAGTTTTAAGGACAATAAAGGTCAATCTACCGTGGGGTATGTGGATTACACCTTTGACCCCGAAGTGCACGCGAACATGGCCGATGTATATCTAAAGTATCAGCCAGATTACGCTTGTTTCGTTGCTTTAGACGTGGAAACCGGCGCTATTTTGAATTTGACTAGTTTTGTAAAAGCCGATGAAGATTGGGATAATCTTGTCATGCGAGCCGACTACCCAGCGGCCTCTGTATTTAAAATGATTACGGCCGCTGCTGGATTGGATTCTGGTAAGTTGAAGACAGACACGGTAATCCCGTTTAACGGAAAGGGAACCTCACTGTATAAAAGCCAGGTGCTTAGGCATAAGACCAACAAGTGGACGCGTAATCCCACGCTCAAAGAATCTTTTGCTAAGTCCATCAATGCGGTGTTTGCGCAAATAGGTATTTTTAAACTGGGGAAAGATCGATTAATTGACTACGCAATGAGGTTTGGCTTTGATAAGCCAATGCTTACCGACTTTCAGATTCCTGTCAGTCAAATTGGTCTCGATTTTGAGGAGCAATGGGAAATTGCGGAGGCGGCTTCTGGCTATACCAAAAACATTAAATTGAGCCCCATTCATGCGGCTCAGATGGCCGCAATCGTGGCTAATGATGGCAAGATGGTAACCCCATATATGGTTGAATCTGTGACCAACGGCCGTGGGGAAACGCTGTATGAAAAAAGTGCGGTTAGCGATAACACGCAGGTTATCAAACCCGCTTCGGCAAGAGCCATGCGATTGCTTATGCGAGAGACGGCAAAGTCTGGGTCGGCTCGTAAGTCATTTACCGGTTTGAACCGGTACAAGGTGTATAAAGGCATGGAAATCGGCGGTAAAACCGGGTCGTTGACCGGTTATTCTCCAAAAGGGAGGCACGATTGGTTTGTGGGTTACGCCGAAAAAAATGGTCGTAAAGTGGCCTATGCATCGCTGATTATCAATAAGGATAAGTGGTACGTGCGCAGTGCGTACGTGGCCCGGCAATTTATTTATCATTATTACAGTGATCTGGATGAAGCGATCGCTAAGCAAAATGCTGAATCAGTGGTAGGGCAATCAGCAGAGGCAACGACGGGGTTAGCGAATTAAAACGAGTACGGGCGGCGACAAATTAAGCGCTTAAGTCAAACCTTGTTTGTTGGTATGTTTAGTCAGTCTAATGTGTCCCATTTTTAGCTTGGGGTGCCCAATTACCGTCGCCTAAAAAACTCGCGGTCAACTCGTTCAAACTTACCCCGTAGGTGCTTTGCAGAGCGCTATCGCCTGCGTCCTTGTGGTGAGCACGGTTTACAAATTCCACGAATAAATCATAGTCTTTAGATAGGTTTGATACGAGCAGCTGTGCCAATTGATAACTTAAGTTTTGCCCTTCGTCGGATCTAAAGAAGGCATCGCCATTCCAAAATTGCTGAATTACATTGTGTTGCCAAAACTCGGTGTGTGAGCCTATGCTTGAACTGGTTAGTCGATTGTTTGCATGGCCGGTAATGAGGGCCTCCATATTCACAGCCAGCCCTTCGTTTAACCAGTGTGGAATAGGAAGATGTTCTAGTAAGGCATGAGTCAGTTCGTGTGCAGCGATGACTTCTGCCGTTTCAAGTTGGTCCTGTTGAAATACGAAATGCCCATAACCGTAATTGATGTACATGCCCGAGCTGAGCCCAAAAGTGCCTTCTTCTGACCCAAATTGTGAAACGTAATCATAATAACTATCAATGTCAGCAAAAACGATTATTACGTATTTTCCAGTTACATTATCTTGGAATATAGCGCCTGCAGTTGACAGTAGGCGCCTTCGAGCACGCTCTAGGAATGTACATAGAGAGACATTGTAGCGCGCCGGTTCAGCACTGATCAAAATGAAATTTGCTGATTCAGTTTGAGTGTATTCGTGGGGTAACTTGTGCGTTAAACTGGCCATCCAAGCACGAGCAACCTCGTTCCATGTTGGTCGTTTTTGTTCGGCCATAGAATGGCGTTCAATGTACTCTTCTATTGCGTGCCAATTAGGTTTGGACAGCGAACCCTTGTCGTCAAGTAGAGGTGACAGCCAGTTCAGTGTGGTGGCGAGCAAAGGATTATTAACCGATATACTCGGTTCGCGTTTTAGCCAAAACTTTTTGAACACGTTTGTTTTAACTCTCCTAGCAAGAGTTTTATCCCGTTAAACGTTGCGTATTTGATTGATAAGAGAGGTTGTAGAGCGATTAAACTCGAAATCGATTGAGTGTACTTGACCTCCATTGGCTAGGACGATGTCTCCCCCAACGATGTCTTGAATATCCCAGTCGCCGCCTTTAACTAGGTGGTCAGGCATAATTCGCTTAATTACGTTAAAGGGTGTGTCTTCATCAAAACTGATGACAGCGTTCACACATTCTAAGCTAGACAACAGCGCCATTCTGTCTTCTAGAGAGTTAATTGGTCGATCATCGCCTTTATTTTGCCGCTTTACAGAGGCATCTGTATTGGCCGCAACAATCAAAGAGCCGCCAAGGTTACGAGCTTGCTCAAGATAAGTAGTGTGCCCTCTGTGTAGGATGTCAAAGCATCCATTCGTGAACACGAGCGGTTTAGGGAGCTTCGAGATGATGTCGCGAAAATCTGCTTCAGAGGTTTCCGCCGCGATCACCTTTGCCAGTGAGTTAAGCATGGATCTATACCGTTTTTTAGCTGGGCTCTTTATATTCAAACACACGTACAACTCGCTGTACGCCCCTAACTCGACTTGCGTACTCTGTGGCCTTGTCGGCCTCTTCTCGTGTAACGATACCCATCAGGTAGACGCTCCCTCGCGTTGTAACTACCTTTACACGATTAGCATCCAATCCGGTTTTTAAAATAAGACGGCTTTTGACTTTGCTGGTAATCCAGGCATCGTTTGCACGCGTACCAATACGGGTTTTGTCTGTAATCGTGGTCTCGTCGACAACTTGCCTCACGCCTTGTATGGCTCGAAACTTATCTAAGATCGGTTGTTTTATCTCAGGGGTGTCAATTTCGCCCGTTATTAATAAGATTCCGTTCCATGATTGCGGCTTTATGTGTGCTGATTTTCTAAATTCAGATTTTGAGGCGATGATATTTCTGGCCGTGAGTTCAACAGCATTGTCATCGATGTATTCGCCTACCGTACGGCGGTCATGAATGATATCAACCGTTGCAATAGCGACTCCTGCGACGATTGCCGTGACACAACCACTTAGAGTGATAAGCAACAAGGAAGATACAGTAATAAGCTTGGCTAAGCGAACGAGTTTCTGCTTGGCTAGGAATACTCTATTAGTAAGATAAAAATTCATGGAAGGCGCTCTCCTTAGGAGTGTCAACAGGGGCTAACGGTTATTTGTCAAGTCTAGCTAAAATTTTACAAAGCGTATGAATTGTTTGTTATTTGACCGTATTCTACGTATTAAGCTCACGGTGTCATGTTAATAATTACGTATTGTTATGACTAAAATGCGTTTTTAATCCATTGATATTGCGGCTTAGACAGCTGGCCAGTCAAACAGATTATATCAAAGCGAGCTGGAGGTTCACTCTGGTTTCGAGTTATTAAATAATGTTGTGCGGCTTTTAGCAGCTTAGCTTGTTTGTGGCGATCAATACTCTCCAATGCTCCTCCGAAATCCGGTGACTTGCGGTACCGGACCTCGACGAAAACCAAGTAGTCTTGATCCCACATAACGAGATCAAGCTCGCCGAGTTTGCATCGGTAATTAGTTTCAATAAGTGTCAGCTTGCGCTGTTGTAAGTATTTAGCGGCCAGTTTTTCTGCGCGATTTCCCAGCATCCCAGTTTTGATCATTGTAGCTTCCTTTGCTTTGATTGGATGAGTTAAAAGGTTCACCGTCTGCTCCTTCTAAGTCATCGGCGTTAATAATTGGTTCAATATCCAGGCCTAAAGAGTCCACCACTTCGAGTTCGCCATTGGTGAATTTTGCCCACACCGGGTCATAAGTAATCTCTTGACGACCGTTGATCTGCAGCTGCCCCGTCGCGCCATTAATCGCAGCGTTGCTATCGGCCGTCAATCTCGGTAAGTTTCCTGCGATTTTGTAGGCATCCATTCCCATCGCATGCAACATATTCAGTTGTCCTGCGTATTGCGACGCTTGTCCAGATTTAACAACCCACGGCATAACTGGGAATAGAGTGCTGTCTAAGTCCATGTTGTTGATCGTGTCTTCAATGCCGTTGTAAAGCGCAGAGGTGGAGTAAACAGGCATTTGCGAGTTTGTGAAGAAGTTGATTTGTGGTCTTAATATTCGGCCCGTTTTATTGTCAGCGATCATGAACACAAAATCGATATCCCCACGTTGATATGGCGCAAACTTTGGTTTGAAGCCCAAGGCCTGACTCAGTTTGCGGTGGCGGTATTCACTGACTTGAATATTGAATAGCTGTTTGAGTTCAACGCTGTGGTCATATTGTTGCTCAGAATACTGTACTGACTTACCAAGCTTCCCCCCCAGCGATAACCAACGATTTACGAACCCTTGAGAAATACGTTGAGCACGACGGGAATTGTGGGTGATTATTCCCGCGCTTAGATAGCCTTCCTTCCAAGCCCTGTCCGCCACATGCTGTCCCTCAATTTCTGGGCTCATATCAAAGCGAAGATTATTTGACGTGAGAGGAAGATCTCCTCCGAGCATTAACATTGGTACCTGTGCGCCATATCTACTATCCGAAAAGTAGGCACTGTTGTTCGTTGCTTCGTTGCTGTAGTCTTTGCCAAGTGGGCCAATAATGAAATCCGCGCCAGACCTCACTGCCGCGGCGTAATACTGGCCTATTTGCAGCGGGTTGTCGCCAATGTCATAGAAGCTCAATGATGGCTGATATATTGATTGATTCTCATCATGCTGTCGTTCAATGCCTGCTTTAACAGCTTGGGCCGCTTTGGCGTACCGTGAGCTAAGCGGGAGTAGTACAAATATAGAGCGGGGTGAACGTTGTTCCCAGCCACTGTCAATAACACTGGCTCCGTCAAGAGATGTTAAGTCTTCTCGCCACTGATTAAATTGTTGAGGCTGTTTTTCAACTTGTCCTATTTCGCCACCGAGGCTCTGCATGACACGATTGCGAACTTGGATGTTACGACTGTGGTCTGCTAACGCTTGTTTAGCCTCGTCAGGGAGGGCGCTGATAACTTGCCATATGTAACGCGTCGTTTCAGCACGAGCGGCGCCATAGAGAGCCGTCTCTCTGCGTAACAATACGCCAATAGCCGCTTCATTATTGCCCAACGCTTGGTGGCAAAAAGAAGCTAATAGCAGGGCATCAACCTGTTGAATGCTTAGCTGCTCCTGATCTGGTAGGGCAATATCGTCGACAATATAGTTTCGCTCAGTTACGTCGGCATCCAGTCCATCGGACTCTTGTTCGACTGAGACGTCTTGCGCTGCCTGTTCTTCACCTTGTTTGAAATCCGATTCATTGATCGAGGTTGTAGGGTTGGGTTCAATTAAGCGAGACAAGCGCGCTAAGGCTACAGAATAATCGCCGCTAGCGTAGTCTGCGTAGGCCAGAATCACCGAAGCTCTGTCTAATTGGATTGGGTCAGAAATCCGCAAGCGAATTGCATTCACAATGTCAGCAGCACGCTCATGTTGGCCAGCCTGAACGTAGTATTCAGCGGAGTTTAGGTTGGACTCTATTTTTGAATATTCGTCAGATTGGTTTTGCGCTTGTTGTTGATAAAATTCGGCGCGGGCAGCCTCTCGAGAACCTTCGTCATCACCGACCGAAGAAACGATTAACGCGGGTCCATCATCGTAGGCGTTTGATTCGCCTTCCTCGGGACCATTTTGTTGACTTGGCAGGACGTCGCGCACCTCGACATCAGAGGCTTGCCGTTCCGTGCTTGCGCATCCGCCAAGAATCAAAATTACTCCGACCGCGATGGTCAAACGGGAGAATATGTCGCTCGAAGGCGGTGTTAAATATTGACGTACTGGTAATAGAGAGTGCATTTCACCTAGTTTCCGATTATTCTGGACGCCCAAACCCGCCCTCTGATTAGCTGGAAGTATACCGAGTGACCCACCCAGATAGCAAAGAAGTTACAAGTCTAGAGTCCCTAAGTTCAAATCACCCTGGACAATTGTTGGTTGTGGCTACGCCCATTGGTAACTTATCTGACATTAGTCAGCGAGCTTTGAAGACTTTACGCGATGTTGATTGCATATTGGCTGAAGATACGCGGCATAGTAAACGACTTTTAGGGCACTACGGCATTAATACTCGCTTACGATCCTGTCATGAGCATAATGAGGAGCAGCAAATCGAGTGGGTGTCAGAAGCGTTAAATGAAGGTAAAGATATTGCTTTAATAAGTGATGCTGGTACGCCGCTTATCAGTGATCCGGGGTTCGTGTTGGTTCGCGCATTACGCGATCGAGGTTTGCAAGTTGTGACAGTCCCCGGGCCGAGTTCCATTATAGCGGCTCTTTCCATTGCGGGCTTACCTACCGATAGCTTTATCTACGACGGATTTTTGCCAGCTAAGGCTTCAGCACGAGAAGTCGCGCTTAAACATTATGCAGACGAAACGCGAACCGTAGTATTGCTCGAATCATCACATCGCATTGCGGCCTGCATTGCTAGTATCGCGAAGGTTATCGGAGACTCAAGAACCATTGTCATCGCCCGCGAGCTTACAAAGCGGTTTGAGACGGTTTTGAGTGGCAGTGCGTCTTCGTTGGTGGAGCGACTTGCTATAGACTCTGACCAAAGTAAAGGCGAGTTCGTGGTTATGATTGCCGGTGCCGCAAGCTCTGAAAATAATGATGAGATGCAGACATCTTTGCGTGCATTACTGACTGTGCTAGTCGACGAGTTGCCGGTCAAACAAGCCGTTGGCCTGGCTGTCAAGCTTACCGGAGTGCGAAAAAATGAAGCGTATAGCCTTGCTCAGGAAATCAGAGATGAAATCGCTGGCTAGCCACTGGTGTGTCTTTCTCGGCATCGTCTTATCGGGCGTTGCTTTCTCAGTTGAAGCTCGGTTGCTGGCTGACAAGTTTGAAGCTGATGATTCTATTTTGGTCGCACAAAAAGATGGAGCAGTTGCCTATGAATGGCAGGCCGATAAACCGCTGATTCCCGCTTCTTTGACGAAGTTAGTGACTTCATTCTTGGCGCTTGAAAAATGGGGTGCGAATTACCGCTTCCCAACTGATTTTTACCGATCCGGCGATGTCCTGTGGGTTAAAGGTTATGGAGATCCTTTTATTGTGTCCGAAGAAATGGATGAAATTGTGCGCCAGTTGCAGGTCCAAGGGCTGACTTGGGTTAAGCGAATAATGATTGACGGGTCTTACTTCAAGTCCCAGCAAGTACCCGGTAGAACAAACGTCGCAGACCCTTATAATGCGCCGCTTTCCGCCGTAGCCGCAAACTTTAATACCGCTAAGCTTAAGAATACGCGAGGCCAGATTACCAGCGCAGAGGCTCAGTCCCCACTCACGAGGTCGGCTTTGTCGGCAGCGAAACGGTTGGGTCAACCTTCGCTTAATGCCAGTGAACGTATAAACCTTATTGATGCAAAAAACTCAGAATTGAATTTTGCTGAGTTATTAGCCATCAAGGCTGATCTTGAGCACGTCGAGGTCGGTCGAGGGTTGATGCCAGAGAGCACCGTGCATTTTCATCGATACCAAAACAGTCACACTGTGTCCGATGTGGTAAGAGGGACCCTGGAATTTTCAAACAATTTCATGGCCAATCAGCTTTTTCTTATGTTGCCTGGCATTGCTCAAGTCGACTTCTCCGACACCTCGGCTGCGATAGAGCCATTACTTCGTCAGGAGTTTGGATGGAGCTCGGTGACGGTAGTTGAAGGTTCCGGCTTGTCTCGTAAGAACCGTTTGTCTGCTAGACAGCTCATTGATTTGTTGGATCGGTTGAGCGACCACAAAAGGTTATTTAAACAGTACAACTCTGGCGAACCCTCAACCTTGGTAAGAGCAAAGACCGGCACCTTAAACGGAGTTCATAGTTTTGCTGGTTATATTAACTTCAAGGGCAAAGAATATCGTTTTGTATTTAACTTCAATCGAGTTGTTCCATACAAATACCGAGAGACCCTACTACGCAAACTGGTGGCACGTTTGCACTTATTGACAGAATAACCATAGGAACCCTAGCCCATGCGTGGATTTGGTGGAAAGAAAAGTAGCTTGCGCGGTGCCGACGTCGATGGACTGGGTGCGCCGGAGCGTATGAATTGGTCTAGTTTAAAAGAGTTGGTTCCTTACCTAGTTGAATTCAAAGGAAGGATTTTTTTGGCGATGCTTTGTTTGATCGGAGCTAAGGTCGCAAGTGTTGGTTTGCCATTTATTCTTAAAGATGTTGTCGATACGTTAAACGCTCCGGCGGTTGTGGTGGTTCCCATAGCGTTACTGGTCGCTTACGGTGTTGTTCGATTTGCAAATGTGCTTTTTGGCGAGCTTCGAGACACTTTGTTTGGTCGAGTGACTGAACGCGCCATGCGACGAATTGGTCATAAGGTATTTCAGCACCTCCATTCTTTGGATTTGTCTTACCATCTAAACCGACGCACCGGTGGCGTTTCGAGAGACATCGAACGAGGTGTTAATGGCATCAGCTTCTTAATGCGGTTTATGGTGTTTAATATCGTTCCAACATTCATCGAAATCGGCATGATAGTTGGCATATTGTTTTTGAAATATTCTCCTTGGTTTGCGGTTATTGTTTTGGTCTCAGTTGTCGCCTACGTTAGTTTTTCAGTAGTAGCCACAGAGTGGCGCACCGAGACCATTCGTAAAATGAATAAGGCTGAAAGCAAGTCCAGTACGCGTTCGGTGGACAGTTTGCTCAATTTTGAAACGGTAAAGTATTTTAATAATGAACGCTATGAGGCGGACCGTTATGACGAAGACCTAAAGGCATGGGAGCTGGCGCGTCGTCAAAATAGACTCACTTTGTTTGGTCTTAATGCTGGGCAGAGTTTCATTATTGCGGGGTCACTTACGGCGTCAATGATTTTGGCTGGGTATCGGGTAGAGAGTGGTGATATGAGCATCGGGGAATTTGTGTTGATCAATGCGTTGATGATGCAAATTTTCGTGCCGCTAAATTTTCTGGGGTTTGTTTATCGAGAAATGAAGGGTTCAATGGCCAATATTGATGCGATGTTTGCGTTGCTCAATGTTGAGTCAACGGTGCAAGACGTCGAGGACGCTAAGCAATTGAACGTTGTATTAGGGCGGATTGAATTTGATAACGTGTCCTTTGCCTATCATTCCGAGAGGCCGATCCTCAAGGGAGTGTCGTTCCGTGTCGAGCCACGGCAAAAGATTGCGATCGTTGGTGGCAGCGGATCAGGGAAGTCCACAATTCTTAAAATGCTTTTCCGCTTTTATAACATTGACGGAGGGCATATCAGTATCGACGGGCAAGATATTTCACAAGTAACCCAGCAGAGTCTGAGGCAGGCCGTGAGCGTTGTGCCTCAAGATACCGTTCTGTTTAATGCAAGTATTTTTGAAAATATTCAGTATGGCAACGTTGGCGCGACCGACCAAGATGTGTGGAGCGCTATCCGGATGGCGTTTTTGGAGGACTTTATTAAGAGCTTGCCCGATAAAGAACAGACTGAGGTCGGAGAGCGCGGTCTGAAGCTTTCTGGCGGTGAAAAGCAACGAGTAGCGATTGCTCGTGCCATCCTTAAAAAGCCTAAGATTATGATTTTTGATGAAGCGACTTCATCATTGGATTCGCAGGCGGAAAAGAGAATTCTTCAAGCCATGGACGCCGTTCGAGGTGACTACACCAGTGTCGTGATAGCACATCGTCTCTCTACCATTGTCGATGCCGATCAAATATTGGTACTTGAACAGGGCCAGATTGCTGAGCAAGGTAAGCATGCAGAGCTTTTAGAGCTGGGTGGCCTTTATGCGGCAGCGTGGGAGTTACAGAACCAAAGTCTGTAGTCTTGAAGCAGAATTTTCAGAGCGCGTCTGATAGACTTGCGCGAAAATTGACTGAATCATCTCAGTTACCTGTCTACCGTTACACAGAGGCCTTATGTTGTACTCATTTGCCAAGCCAGCCCTTTTTGCGCTCGATCCTGAAACCGCTCATGATGTGGCCATTGGCGGGTTTGCAAAGATTTCAAAACTTCCGTTCGCGACACGGCAACTAGAACGTTTGACTGGAGCCTGTGTGCCCGATCTACCCATTTCTTGTATGGGTATCGATTTTCGGCACCCTGTGGGTTTGGCCGCTGGTTTGGATAAGGATGCTCGCGCATTCCCTGCTTTCTCAGCGCTGGGCTTCAGCGGTGTTGAAATGGGCACGGTCACGCCCAAATCTCAGCCAGGAAATGATAAACCAAGGATGTTTCGATTGGTCGAAGACGAGGCCATTATTAATAGAATGGGTTTTAATTCTGGTGGCGTAGATGCGTTTCTAGCAAACTTAACTAAAACTAATCGAACTTGTGTGGCAGGGATTAACGTCGGTAAAAATGCCGTCACACCAATTGAAAACGCGGCGTCGGATTACGTCAATGCGATGCAGCGAGTCTATTCACATGCTGATTACATTACGGCCAATATTTCATCCCCCAATACTAAATCTTTGCGCGATTTACAAAACGCAGGGTTTCTCGATGGCTTACTAAGCGACATTAAGCAAGCTCAACTCAAGTGTGAGAAAGTTCATAAACGTTATGTGCCGATTGCACTAAAGGTTGCCCCTGACCTTGATGAGGATGAAATTGAAACAATAGCCGAACTGGTGATGTCGCATAAATTTGATGCGCTGATAGCCACGAATACCACCGTGGCTCGCCCAGAGTCGTTAAAAAGCACTCATCGGGACCAAGCCGGAGGGCTAAGTGGTGCGCCAGTTAAGGAAATGTCTACGGCATGCATTCGAGAGTTTTATCGACACTTACAAGGCCAAGTACAGATTATCGGCGTTGGGGGCGTTAAGAACGCAGACGATGCATGGGATAAAATGTTAGCTGGCGCGGACTATATTCAAATATACAGTCAGTTTATCTATCAAGGGCCGGCAATGATTAAGGCCATTGTACAAGGGCTTGAGCGTAAGGTGAAAGCTGCTGGCTATTCTGACCTTCCTGCTGCGCTTGCTGCATTGCGTAAATAATTGGCTGAAGTTTCTTAAAACCGCCGCAAACTATTGCTCTAATTGCTTGCGGCGCGTATCCTCCGTCGCAGCCAACTGGGCAGTCGCCGCCTGACGTCTCTTAATTGAGAATGCAGGGGGAGGAAAGTCCGGGCTCCATAGGGCAGGGTGCCAGATAACGTCTGGGCGGCGAAAGCCGACGGCCAGTGCAGCAGAAAGATACCGCCTTTCGTATAGCTACTATGTCGCCATTTTGTCGTTGTCATAGACAACGTTGAAGTGGTGCAGGTTGTAGAGAGGTAAGGGTGAAATGGTGCGGTAAGAGCGCACCGCGCGAGTGGTAACACAAGCGGCATGGTAAACCCCACTCGGAGCAAGACCAAATAGGTGTTCACTCAACTTTTCGAGAGAAAAGTATGTAACGATGCGGCCCGCATTGAACACGGGTAGGTTGCTTGAGGCGTACAGCGATGTGCGCCCTAGATGAATGACTGTTCTCGACAGAACCCGGCTTATAGGTTGGCTAATCTATTGTTCGCGCTTGCTTTTTCATTTTCACCTAGTGAATGAGAAGGCAAGCGTTTCAAGAAAGACTTTTCAGAAGAAAGGCCTTGAAAAATACATCTTAAAAGGATTGATACATTGAGTCTTGATAAAGCGTGAGTGATCGAGCTATTTCAAGATCAGTTTGGCGTACGTTCGAGCATACGCAATGGTCAGCAGTGCCAGGACTAAGAACGCTAAGCTCAAATTGCCGACGCTTTTTAGCAACCCAATCCAACCTAGTGTTTCCAAGTTGATAAACGGATAGGGGTAGAAGTTGCTGTATTCGGCTCTGACCAACGCATAAACACAATAGGCACTAGGCCAAATCAGTGAGAAAAGCGAGTCTCTCCAACGGGTCGAGCGCAGATCAGCAAAGGCAAGCCACCAAAAAAGTGTCAACGATGGTACCAGTGTGTGCGTTATTAGATTTGCTAGGCCATCTAGCCCGTGTTGTGCGCCAGCGTGGCTTAGAAGTGCATGAAAAATAATGCCCACCCCAACGATGGATACGACGGTGGCGTGCTGTAGAATGCGATGAACTGGACGATTCAATGACATTGATCCCATCACCCACAAGACAAGAGTGTTGGTCGCTATCGTGAAAAACTGAAATAGATGGGAGACCCCTGAGAAAAACGAACCAAATTGCTCTGTCGCTAGAATGACTCGAATGATCAATCCAGCCAACGTAATGGCGGCTAATAGTTGAGCGGCAGTTCGTGCGAGAGGGGTAACCGTCCAACTCGCAGTAGTTGTTCTCAAGATTCACTAACCGCTGTCTTGTTCACAATCAGAGCGTCTAGCTCAATTTTTAACTTGTCTAAGATAGTATCGTAGCCAAAAGCGCCAAGCTTTTCGCCCTGACGTTTAAGGTTTACTTGCCGCGGGCCACACCAAAGCCCAAGGTCAGCGTCGTCAGTTTCTCCTGGGCCATTGACTCGACACCCCATGACAGCGATGGTGATATTGTGTTCTTCCGCGTAACTGGTCATTTCCTTGACGTCTTGCGCAAGCTCAATAAAGGCCTCATTTTCCACTCTGGAACAGCTTGGGCAGCTGATGATGTTAAGCTTATTAGGGTCAAAAGCGACAACGCTTCTTACACGGCCTGCGTAGATGTCGTCGATAATTTCATGACCAGCATCCACTTCATCAGCTTTGATTTTGTTGGGCAGGGTGAGAGATACTCGAACTGTATCACCGATGCCGCGGCCAATGAGTTGTTCAAAAGCGATGCGTGTTTTTACCACTCCCATTGGCGGCATGCCCGCTTCAGTAACGCCTAAGTGCAGTGGTACGTCCGGGCGGGCTTCAGCGAATCGTATGTTTGCGGTGATGACTCGTTGCGGGTCAGAATCTTTAAGTGAAACCACATACCGAGTAAAGCCGATGGAGTCTAAATATTCGCAATGTTCAAGGGCGCTGTCCAACATCGGGGAAACCGAGTCTCTAGGGTCGTATTTGTCCGCTTTAGCGGGGTCTACCGAGCCGCAATTAACGCCTACCCTCATGGCGCAATCGTTTGATCCAGCGATGTCTGCCAGGTAGCTCACTTTTTCTTGCCAGGTCTTTTTTCGTTCATGATGAAACAGGTGGCCTGGGTTGTAACGTATTTTATCGACGTAAGGCGCTACCAACTCCGCCATTCGGTAGTTTTCTTGTAGATCAACAGACAGTGTTGCGTTAGTGGCTTTGCGGATTTCAGCCAGCGCAGCAGCGTCTTGTTTATTATCAACGGCAATACGCACAACGCCCGCGTTACGTTCGTGCAAGGCATTGGTTTGCTCAATGGTTGCATCAATATCTTGAGTGCGTGTTGCGCACATGCTTTGCACTAATATAGGGTTGTTGTTACCTATTTTGCTATTGCCAACGGCAACTTCGCGGGTTGGGTTACGAGTAATATTCACTGTCGGAACTCTTGATAAATTTTCTTGGTTATTTTCGTGATTGATATCGAAATTGGCGCACTTAAGCAACTTCTTAGATAAAAAACAGTAGTCAAAAAATGACGGGTTATTTTGTCTCGAGGGATGGAGCGATAGTTTACTGTACGGACAACGTTTCCGACACGATTTTGGTACCGAAATAACCTAATTGTATTAATAGAAAGCCGCCAACTGTCCAGTAGACCGCTTGCGACCCGCGTAAGCCTTGAATGGTGCGCTTAAGCAGCAAGATGGCAAATACTATCCAGCCTAGAAGCGCCAGTATGGTGTGATGGTTGAATTCAAACGCTTTGCCAAAGATCTCTTGGCTAAACATCGCGCCGGTTAACAGAGTAAGGCTCAATAAGGCAAACCCTGTCCAAATAAGTCTGAAGAGCAGGAGTTCCATTGTCTGTAACGGGGGTAGCGCCATTAGCATGGCTGGGGTTGCTCGGCGTTTAATCTGTCGTTCTTGATAAACGTATAATAGGGCCTGTATCGCGGCAATTGCCAATAAGCAATAAGCAAGAATTGACACCACAATATGAACGCTTGCAGCTGAGCTGCTCCCGGACAGGCTAACAGACTCTTTTCCCCAGAACAGCGAAAACAGGAGGCTTGCGCTGGTTAGTGGAAAAACCAAGATGCCCAATCGGCGTATGGGAATGCCCAAAGAGCCGAGTACAAATATGAATGACATCAACCCGCTGACTAACACCGCCATAGAGCTGAGACTGAAATTCAAAGAGCCATTGGAAAAACAATAAGTGTAGGCGAACACTAGATGAACAAACGTTCCCAGCCAGGCCAATATAAACGCAGTTGAAATCGAAGGCGATTTCGCATTACCAGCACTGACTGCGCTAATATGGTGAGCGATCAGCCCAGTAGATACCGTGTATAAGCCGATAGCACATAAGGGTAAAACAGTGTTTAACATTCGCTCTTTACAGTGGTTTGTCAGTTTAAAAGATCAATTAGGCGGCGACTTAACGTGAGATTTCACCAGTAAACGGGTAGAATATCACACCTTAATTCGCATCCAACGGCTTTCAGTATTATGTTTGAACAACTCGGCGATCGCTTACAAGGCACCCTTAAAAAAATCCGCGGCCAAGCTCGGCTTACCGAAGAAAATATTTCCGACGCAATGCGAGAGGTTCGCATCGCTTTGTTAGAGGCTGACGTTTCCTTACCTGTGGTTAAATCGTTTGTAAAACGAGTTAAGGATAAAGCCGTCGGAACCGATGTTTCGAAAAGCTTAAACCCTGGCCAAATGGTAGTGAAGATAGTTCAGGACGAACTTGTACAGCTAATGGGAGCAGCGAATGACGCGCTTAACTTAGCGCAGACGCCTCCTGCCGTTATTTTAGTGGCAGGCTTGCAAGGTGCGGGTAAAACCACCACCGTTGGTAAGCTGGCTAACCGTTTAAAGCAGCAAGAAGGGAAAAAGGTCATGGTAGTCAGCGCCGACGTTTACCGTCCAGCGGCTATCCAGCAACTTAAGACTCTTGCTGAGAGTATCGATGTCACCTGGTGCCCTAGCGAGTCAGATCAAAATCCGATAACGATTGTTGAGAATGCTAAAAAAGCGGCTAAAAATGGGGTGTTCGACGTGCTTATCGTCGACACCGCGGGGCGCCTGCACGTAGATCAAGAGCTTATGCAAGAGATTAAGCTTGTGCATAAAGCCGCAAACCCAGTGGAAACACTATTTGTCGTTGACTCTATGACCGGTCAAGACGCCGTGGTTAGCGCAAAAGCGTTCGACGATGCCCTTCCATTGACGGGTGTTATTTTGACAAAGACCGATGGTGATGCGCGTGGTGGTGCCGCTTTATCCATACGAGAAGTGACTGGTAAGCCAATCAAGTTCCTTGGTATTGGTGAGAAAATAGACGGCATCGAAGCGTTTCATCCAGATCGAGTAGCGTCACGTATCTTGGGCATGGGCGACGTCATGACCTTGATCGAGGAGGCCGAGCAAAAGGTAGATAAGGAAAAAGCCGAAAAGCTGGTCAAAAAGCTAAAGAAAGGCAAAGGCTTTGATCTCGAAGATTATCGTGATCAGGTAACGCAAATGAATAACCTCGGTGGCATTGAAAGCATGATGGATAAATTGCCTGGCATGGGCAATATGAAATTACCCAACAACGCCATGACTTCCGCCATGGGCGATATGAATAAGAGCGTTGCTATTATCAATTCCATGACGGCTAAGGAGCGCCGATTTCCGAATTTGATTCAAGGGAGTCGAAAGAAGCGCATTGCTGCTGGCTCAGGCACAACAATTCAAGATGTGAACAAGACCTTGAAGCAATTCACTCAGATGCAAAAAATGATGAAAAAAATGGGTGGTAAAGGAAAAATGGCAAAGATGATGCGCGGCATGGGTGGTATGCCTGGCATGGGGGGCAAGTTTCCTCCCGGCGGAATGGGCGGCCCTGGCGGTATGGGTGGCGGTGGAGGATTGCCGTTCTAGACCTGCTTTCAATGTCTATTTCGCTCGTTCGGCTGGGCGAAATAGACAACGACAAGGATTGTTTGCTTCAAGCAAAATTCACTTAAAGTTGTGAATACTGTTCAGCCTGCTACGAACATAATGCCGACCTAGGTAGTGTAAACTCGAATTGTTTGTAACAGATACCCTCAATGCTTTATGTCTACTATCGTAAATCGTCGTGACCTCGACTTCCTTCTATATGAAACCTTAGATCTTAGTAAACTGCTTGAAAATGAGCGTTTTGCCGATTACGACAAAGAGTCGATTGACGCGATATTCGACGTATCGCAGTCCATAGCGGAGGATGTTTTTCAGCCTTTTGCGGCCAAACTTGACGCGAATGAGCCTCAGTTTGTGGATGGCAAAGTCGAGATAATTCCTGAAGTTCGAGACGCATTGGATGCCTACAAAGACGCAGGCTTATTCATGACCGGTTACGATGCTGATATTGGTGGTATGCAACTTCCTTGGATGGCACACCAAGCTCTTAATTCCATGTTTGTTTGTGCGAATACATCGGTGTCGAACTACGCATTTTTGACTCAAGGCGCTACTAATATGCTGAACGCCTGTGGCTCGGCTGAGCTTAAAGCCAAATTTATGACTAAAATGTTGGATGGTGACTGGTTTGGCACCATGTGTTTGTCTGAGCCGCAAGCCGGTTCTTCACTGGCAGACATTCGAACTAAAGCGGAACGGCTTGAAGACGGTAGCTATAAAATCACTGGAACCAAAATGTGGATTTCAGGTGGTGATCATGAGTTGACCGAAAACATCATCCATATGGTTTTAGCCAAAATTCCGGGCGGCCCATCTGGGGTTAAGGGAATTTCATTGTTTCTTGTGCCTAAGCACCAAGTAAATACCGATGGAACAATTGGTGAGTCAAATAATGTTGCGTTGGCTGGTTTAAACCACAAAATGGGGCACAGAGGCACCACTAACTGTTTGCTTAACTTTGGCGAAAGCGGCGATACGATTGGCTACCTTGTAGGCGAGGAAAATCAAGGCTTGAGCAATATGTTCCATATGATGAATGAGGCTCGAATTGGCGTTGGCATGGCGGCAACAATTATCGGCTTGGGAGGTTTTTTATATTCACTCGATTACGCTCGAAATCGCCCTCAAGGCCGACACTTAGCGAACAAAGACCCCGAAACCCCAATGGTCATGATCTCTGAGCATGCGGATGTAAAGCGACTGCTCATGACTCAAAAAGCGTACGTTGAAGGCGCTCTGGCTTTAATGTATTTTTCAGCCCAGCTGCTGGATGAGCAAAAGATTGCAAAGAATGATGATGAGCGCAATCGTGCCACTTTGTTACTTGAGCTGTTGACGCCCATTTGTAAGTCTTGGCCGTCTGAATTTTGTTTGGAAGCGAATAAACACGCCATTCAGATTTTGGGTGGTTATGGCTACACCCGAGAATACCCCGTTGAAAGACTGTATCGTGATAATCGCCTAAACCACATTCATGAAGGGACCCACGCGATTCATGGTTTGGACATTATGGGGCGAAAAGTCAGAATGGCAGATGGGGCGGCTTTAAAGATTTTGGCGTCGGAGATTATGGAAACGATAAGCGAGGCCTCGACGCTGACTAAGCTGCAGCGCCATTGCCAAGATCTTGGTTCAGCATTGTCTGTCGTGCAATCGACGCTTGAGTCAGTGAGCCGAGCATCAGATCCCGCGTTGGCACTTGCGAATGCCACCATATTCTTGGATGCAATGGGACACGTTGTTATCGCGTGGATGTGGTTAAAGCAGGCTGTAGCGGCGACTAAAGGGTTGGAATCTTCATCTGACACTGATGTGGCGTTTTATCAAGGAAAATTGTCGGCCTGTGATTTTTTCTTTCGCTATGAATTGCCTAAAGCAATCGTGCAATTTGAGCTGGTCGCGGAAGTTGATGATACGTGCTTTAATCTGTCTGAAGATCAATTTGTGGGCGTGTGATTGTAATGATCATCATTGATCTAATTAGAACCACGGTCTCGCCTCTGACATAAAAAAGGGGAGAGAGTTGGAGGATTATCTAGCTTTAAAGCAACTTGGTGTGATGTTAGAGGCAGGCGTGGCCATCGATAAGGCGCTAGGTTCTTTGGCTGGTTCCAATGCCCGGCCGTCGATGCCCCGATCTGTGAAACCATCGGTTGTACAAAAAAAGTTGTCAAGAGTTCAACAGCAAGTGTCGAGGGGCGTGCCTCTAAGTAAGTCTTTGTTGTTACAACGCTGTGTTAGCAGGGCGGATTTCCACTTACTTAACACATCCGAGCGAGCAGGCCGTGTTGGCGAAGCCTTGGTCATGTTAGCGGATCGTGGATTGTCACAGGCTCAAATGGTTAGCTCGCTCAAGGCGAGCCTGTTTTTTCCGATTGGTCTACTAATTATTGGGTCGATGGCCGGGATACTTATAAAACTAGTGTCAGGTCAGACCGTGGTTAACACTTTGCTCTCGGTAATGATCCCAGCGCTGTTATTGGTTGCTTGTTTGGGCTTGGCCTTGAGAGTGTTATCAGTGGATTCGAGGGTGTACCTTTCCATTGGTTGGAATATACCGCTGCTCTCCGATTTTCTGAAAAGGAGCGTGTTCGTTTACCGAGCCAGCTACGTTCAGAGTTTCTATGTTCCGCTGTGTTGGCAGATTCAGTCCGGAGTCGCGTTTGATGAAGCGCTGTCCAATAATCGAGAAATATTGGTAAACCCCAGTTTTCAGCGCGCCGTGTCGTCAGCATCTCGTTCGCTTAGTCTGGGCAAGGGGCTTGCTAAATCATTGGTGGAACAGAAGCTGGTGCTCAGTGCTAAACTAGAGCAAGTAATGCGAATGAGTCAAGATACCGGCAGTTTTGACGCATCGATAATCCATGAGCTTAATCAACAAAGTAGGGCACTAAAGCTTTGGTTACATAACCTGACCAAGTGGTTTCCTAGACTGGCCTATTTGTTGGTGCTTGTTGTGTTGACGAAGCATATTTTATGAGTATGAATGTAGTCTGATGTCTGGTCATAGTTTTGTAGGTTTACAGAACGTTTATTTCATCATAAACCTGTAGACTCATTATAATGATTTCACGCATTCTTAATTAACAACCTATTTAGCCTTCGAGGTAACCATGGCCATAAAACTTGTTATGCGACGCATGACTCTTTTCGCGATTTTGATATTTTCAATGAACGTTCCAACGTTTGCACAAGACGAACTTCTTGATGGTATCCCTTCAGGTAAGTACTCGGTTGACCTTTCTCACGCGAGTGTGATTTGGAAAGTAAGCCATTTTGGTTTTTCAACCTACGTTGGAAGGTTTAATGATTTTACCGCCGACGTAGATTTAGACGTCGATGATTTTACCAAGAGTTCAGTGTCAGTGGAAATTAAGGTCAATTCCATAGATACAGCTTACCCCAACCCTGAAAAAGAAGACTTTGATAAAAAATTGTCCGAAGGCTGGTTGAAGTCTGAACAAGCGCCGTCGATTGTATTCACCAGTACCAAGGTGAGCCCACTCAATGGTGATTCCTTCACAATTGAAGGTGAAATGAGTATGGCGGGTCAAACTCACCCGGTGACATTAAATGCAAAGATTAATGGTGCAACGCCAACTCACCCTTTTGCTAAGAAGCCACTTGTGGGTTTTTCGGCAACCACGACTATTGATCGCACGGCTTGGGGTGTTAGCAAGTACGCTCCGAAGATCGGCGCAGACGTAGCCGTCGAAATTCAAGGTGAGTTTTTGAAGGCAGATTAGTTCAATATCTATTGGTTTAAGGCGGCCTCAGCTCACCGGCTGAGGCCGTTTTGTGTTTAAATGTAAAGTCACAACGCGTGAGTATGATGTGCGCGCACAATAATGAAATGGAAGCGGGCCACCATCGATTGGAAGTCGGCTCTGGGTTTTTTTAATATGTCTCAATCAAAATCGCTTTATAACACTCTTGTCTTTGAAAATGCCAAGTGGGTACTCGTTTTATTTGCCATTCTTTTGCTGTCGTTAGCGCAATTTTCGAGCAATTTCAGATTGGATAACTCCTCTGATTCCTTAGTGTTAGAAAACGATTCGTCTCTCAAGTATTTTCGGGAGGTAGTTTCAAAGTACAGTGCATCCGAGTTATTGATCGTGACTTACTCCCCCAAGCAAGATCTGTTCAGCAATGACGTTTTGGCAGACCTAACCACCTTGAGAGAGAAAATACTCACACTGGATATGGTGGCCGGCGTCAACTCTATTTTAGATGTGCCATTGACACAGAGCCCACCAGTGACCTTGGCTGAACTTGCCAGCTCGCCGCAAACCCTGCTCGACGACCGGACAGATCGCACGCTAGCCAAGGCTGAGTTTCAAACCAGCGAATTGTTTAGGGAGCTGCTTGTCAGCGCTGATTTGAAAACGACCGCCATCGCCGTGTCGTTAGAAGCCGATCCAGAATTGAGTAACTTATTGACTAAGCGCAATACCCTGAGAGAGCTGCGTGCGGCAGGCACCGCCACCCGAGATCAGCTGAGTGAGCTTAAGGCCGTCACCTTAGAACACCGCCAAATGGCGGCAGCAAATGGCGAAAGGCAAAGCCGTTTAGTTGAACAAATGCGCGGATTAATCGATGAGCACCGAGATAAGGCGAAGTTATTTTTAGGCGGCGTTCCAATGATCGCCGCAGACTCAACCGACTTTATTAAAGGTGACGTGGTTACGTTTGGCTTGTCGGCATTGTTGGTTATTGTATTGATTTTAGCGATCGCGTTTAGGCAAATTGGTTGGGTAATGATGCCCTTGATAAATTGCGTAACGACCGGTTTTCTGATGGTGTGTTTGTTAGGCCTGCTCGATTGGCCAATCTCGGTGGTGTCGTCAAACTTCTTATCGTTGCTTCTGATCATCACTCTGTCGTTGAATATCCATTTGATCGTTCGCTATCGAGAACTGGCAAAGGAGTTCCCAGAAAAGACGCAGCAGTCGCTTCTTTCTGAAACAGTACGATCAAAGTTTATCCCATGTGTTTACACGGCATTAACCACCATTGTTGCATTCGCATCACTCATTGTCAGTGGTATAAGGCCTGTCATCGATTTTGGCTGGATCATGTGTCTTGGCATCGTAGTCGCGGTAGTGACGACATTTACATTGTTTCCCGCGCTTGCGATGTTAATGAGGCCCACCCAAGTGAAATCCAATCGGGACATCATTTCTAAAGTGGTGCTTGGTGGCGCACAAACGTTGCATGAAAGAGGCGTTTGGGTGAGCCTGTTTTTTTGCTGTGTGAGTGCGGCGGCGATTTACGGTTGCTTGAACTTGACCGTGGAGAATCGATTCATAGACTACTTCAAGCCTGAAACAGAAATCTATCAAGGCATGGTTGAAATAGACACCAAACTCGGAGGAACCACGCCATTAGACATTGTTTTAGACGCTCCGAAAGGGTACGTCTCTCCGGCTCAATTGGCCGCTCAGCGTGCTGAAGCATTGGCGCTTGAATCTCCCAATGAAGAGGGGAGCGATTTCGACGATTTTGATGACTTTGACACCGCGTCAGCTGGTGATGACACTCAAGACGACGATTTTGACGACTTTGATGATTTTAGCGCAGAAGAAGAGGAAGAAGAGGTGGCGCCAAATTTAGTCGCGACGTCTTATTGGTTTAATACGCGAGGATTAAACCAGCTAAAAGGCATTCAAACTAGCCTTGATTCCATTGAGGCAACGGGCAAGGTGATGTCGTTAGCGACCACGATGAGTGTGTTTGAAACTCTGCGTGGTGCAACTGAAATTGACGATATTGATCTCGGCTTCATGTACAACGCACTTTCTGAGGACAATAAGAAGACCTTGTTTGCGCCTTACATGTCCGAAGACGGCAACCAAGTGCATATCAATATACGCGTGTTCGAAACCATTAAAGGCTTAGATCGCAATAAGTTGATCGCAGACATCCGCAGTATGTTGACACAAGAGCATGGTTTGACGGATGAACAGGTCAATATTACTGGGCTTGTTGTCATGTACAATAATATGTTGAACTCGCTTTTCAGTTCGCAAATCGCCACATTGGGAACAGTCTTTGCCGTCATATTCTTGATGTTTATTGTGCTGTTCAGAAGCATAAAGCTGGCTCTTTTGACGATCATTCCAAATGTGTTTTCGGCGGCGGTTGTCTTAGGCATTATGGGCATTTTCACGATTCCCTTAGACCTTATGACCATCACAATTGCGGCCATTAGTGTTGGAATTGCCGTGGATAATTCGATTCATTTTGTTCATCGGTTTATGGACGAATTTAACACCACTGAGAACTATCCCTCATCAATCGATGTGGCTACCAGAAACGTAGGGCAAGCCATGTTTTACACAACAATTGTGATAACGGCCGGCTTTTTGATAATGGTTTTCTCGAACTTTGTGCCAACAATGTACTTTGGTGTGCTAACTGGCATTGCGATGGTTGCGGCGTTAATCGCAAACTTGATTATGTTGCCAATGCTAATAAACAAGTTTCGGCCTTTGAAGGTGTAACGCTGTATGAACATCAAGGTAGTGTGTCGTCGACGTATTTCCCGATTTTTAATAACGGGAGTAATCGGCCTGGCAGCGTCGTTGACGGTGCAAGGCCAAGGCAGCCCCCTTAGCCTGAATCAGGCGGGTGAAGTTTTGCCGATCGAAACAACCTTGACCGCCCAAGAGCGGGCTATGGTGGCTTGGGTTGATGAACGTAAACAATCGATCATCACTGAATTGAGTGCCCATGTGGACATCAATACGGGGACCGCAAACATTGAGGGAATTGATCGCTACAGAACGGTGCTCGAGCAGGAGCTTGCAGCTTTGGGGTTTACCACCGAAACGCACAGTTCAGTACCCATTGATGTGCTGACCTGTGAAGGTGGTCAGGTCTTAGTGGCAGACCACTTAACCGGAGTGATTCGCGGTGGGGATGGGCCACGGGTTTTGATCAATGGTCACATGGATACCGTGTTTTCAGCGACCGATGAATTTCAGTCCTTGCAGATTTCGGACGATGGAGTGTTGAAGGGGCCGGGTGTTGCGGACATGAAAGGCGGAATCGTTGTGATGCTCAATGCACTGCGTGCGCTGAGCGATCAAGGCCTGCTGGAGGGGAGCAACCTAACCGTATTATTTAATAGTGATGAAGAAATCGGCTCTTTAGGCTCGCGCAGTTTGATTGAGAGCTTAGCAGGTAAACACGATATTGGGCTTGTGTTTGAAGGCACGTACGGAAGCAGAGTGACTCGTGCACGCAAAGGTCTTGGGCAAGCTCGACTTAAAGTTACCGGCCGCGAATCTCACGCTGGCGGTGCACACCAAGACGGTGTTTCAGCCAATTTAGAGCTGGCTCACAAGATCATCGAGATCGAAGGCCTGACCGATTACGCTAAAAAGTTGACGGTCAATACAGGGGTGATGAATGGGGGGGAGAAACGTAATACGGTTCCAGGGTGTGCTGATGCGTACGTGGACATGAGATTTCCTGCTGAGCAAGGCGGTGAGTATCTGAAAGCTGAGATAGAGAGAATAGCCAACAACACACACACGTCACATCCGCAATACCCTGGCTTACCTCGGACTGAGTCCTGGGCGGTTTTGCACCGTCCCTCGAAGCCACAACACGCTGAGGTTGACAAGTTGATTAGCGAAGCCATGGGAATCAGCATATTGGTGGGTGAACCTATTACGGGAACCCGATATTCTGGTGGAGGCACCGATGGCTCGATCGCTCAAGGTGTTGGACTGCCCACCATGGACAGTTTAGGGCTGGATGGAACCGGAGCGCATTCATCGCGCGAAGCTTCGAGCATTAACAGTCTGATTGAGAGAACCAAGCTCGCGGCGATCTTGTTAGCAAGACAGCTGCACGAAAAATAATGTGGTCTTGACCCGAGTGTTAAAGGGCGTTTTGACTGGGTTGGTCTTATGCTTTTTGGTCACTCAAGTGAAGGCGACTCAAACAAAACTACCTGAGAATACGATGAATTTACCCCCTAATTCGATTGAACTTGTGCACGGAACCGGAGAGGCAACGCACGCCGTTATTTGGTTGCATGGACTGGGAGCCACCGCAAATGACTTTCCTCCTATCGTCCCTGAACTGGGCTTGTCTGACACAAGGACAATCAAATTCATATTCCCGCAAGCACCGAGTAGGCCGATTACGATTAACGGCGGAATGAATATGCCAGGTTGGTACGATATCAAAGGAATGAATATCGAAGACAAGCAAGACGCAGAAGGTATGGCTCAATCGCAAGTATTACTCGAAAGCATTGTGTCGGGGTTAATTGATTCAGGTATAAAAAGCACCAACATCGTGCTGGCTGGTTTCTCTCAAGGCGGCGCTGTGACGTATTTCACCGGTATTCGTTCACAGCACAAGTTCGCAGGTTTGTTGGCGCTATCCACTTACCTTCCTTTTGACTCAGACTCGCAAGCACAGCACTCGGGGGCGAATGTTAAAACCCCCATTTTTGCGAGCCACGGCACGTTTGATGCCGTTGTACCAATTGGGTTAGGAGAAATGAGTGTCGGCGTACTAAAAGAATTGGGTTATCACGTTGATTGGAAAACATACCCGATGGAACACCAAGTCGCGATGGAACAAATTCAAGATATCGGGAAATGGATTGAGTCCGTGTTTCGAGATAAATAGCCGATGCTCTTAGGAATGCGATAACGCTAGGTCCTCGGCAAAAAGTGTGTCACACACCTGGTGGTTTTCCTTCTGGTAAAAACATAGTATCTTAGGGTTAGAGGACAAAAGAGAGAGGCAATTTACACCACTAAATTTAAATTGGTGGGAATAAAGAGTGTTGCCTTATGTTTCCAAAAATCATTCAAACGCGTTGCAGTCGACTCACCTTAGTTAATCTCCTTGCGTGTGGAGTGTTATCGCTTTTTACCGCAACGTCTCACGCAGAAAACGCAGACCTTACATTAAAAAGCCCCAACGCCAGTTCATCTGTTATTAGGCTAAACCAAGTTGGTTATCGGACAAGAGCGAATAAAGTGGCGATTGTTCTATCGCAGTCGACTTCTGAATTTGAGGTCGTCGGGGCCGAAGGTTCTGAGGTTGTTTTCAGAGGCAAACTGAGCGAGCCCGTTGTTTGGGAGTATTCCAAGGAGTCTGTACAACAGGCCGATTTCTCTAAACTTGATAGCGACGGATTATATCGGCTAAGGGTTGGTAAAAAGCTCTCTTCGCCCTTTAGCATTTCAGACGCTGCGCTAGATTCCGTGCATGAAGCGTCCATAAAGTCATTTTATTTGAACAGAGCCAGCATCGAACTCAAAACAGAGTACGCCGGGATTTTCGCACGAAAGCTTGGGCATCCAGATACTGATGTTAAGGTGCACGGCTCAGCGGCAGGTCCACTTAGAGAAACCGGGTCTAGCATTTCGGCTCCTCGAGGTTGGTACGACGCGGGTGACTACGGTAAGTACACCGTGAACTCCGGCATATCGACATACACCATGTTATTAGCGTTTGAACATTTTTCAGACGAGTATAAGACGCTGGATCTGTCAATTCCTGAATCGAGCAATGCGATCCCTGATCTGCTTGATGAAATAAAATGGAACTTGGATTGGTTGGAATCCATGCAGGACACCGATGGCGGGGTCTATCATAAGCTCACCGCGTTAAATTTTTCGAATTTGAATACCATGCCAGATCAAGATGTGAATCAACGATGGGTTATAGGTAAGTCTGTTACCGCCGCGTTGGACTTTGCTGCCGTTATGGCAATGGCAAGTCGAGTGATGAGCCCTTATGATGCGGAGCTTGATAACGTCAGTCAACGTTACCGAAAGAAGGCGATAAGAGCGTACGCGTGGGCAAAGAAACATCCAGATGCGATTTATAAGCAGCCTGAGGATGTGAGCACCGGAGCTTATTCAGACGACGAAGTTAGCGATGAATTTGCGTGGGCAGCCGCTGAACTATTTTTGTTGACTAAAGACAAGGCCTATTGGAATGATTATCGCCAGCAGGAGCTAAACCTGTCCGCACACCTTAATTGGGGAAATGTGTCGGTGTTGCCTCTCGTGTCCCTCGTGAGTTTTGGAGAAGGTTTACTGGGACAGAACGACTACGCTTTAGTTAAGAAGCAATTGCAGTCGTCGGCGGATGAACTATTAGCCTTGCACGAGGGTTCAGCCTACAACGTTGCCATGAACGACGGTGATTTTCAGTGGGGCAGCAACTCGTCGGCACTTAATAATGGGCTCGTTTTGTATCAAGCTTACTTAAGTACCATGGAAGAGAAATATCAGACAGCGGCGCTCTCAACCTTGGACTACGTTCTTGGAACCAATGCAACGGGGTATTCTTTTGTTACCGGGTATGGCAATCTGACCCCAATGCACATTCACCATCGGCCTTCAGTCGCGGATACTCTTAGTATTCCCGTGCCAGGCTTCTTAGCCGGTGGCCCCCATACGGGTCGACAAGATAAATGTCCGTATGACGGGGACCTTCCAGCGACCAATTACGCGGATATCGAATGCAGTTATTCAACAAATGAAATTGCGATTAACTGGAATGCACCATTGGTGTATATACTAGGCGCTGCGGTTTCTCAACGTGATTAAATAATGGCAAAACTAGCGTGTGCCTCACACATTTTGGTTAAAACAAAAGATGAGTGCGAAAAAATAGCTGGAAAGCTTGACCAAGGAGAAAATTTCTCTGGGTTAGCGAAGAAATTTTCAACCTGCCCGTCAGCAAAGAAGGGTGGTGATCTCGGCGAATTCCGCAAAGGCGCTATGGTGCCGGCGTTTGATAAAGCGGTATTCGCTAATGGCAGTGAAGATAAAAAATATTTGGGCCCGATTAAAACTAAGTTTGGGTTTCATCTCATTCAAGTCTTGTACAAAGATTAATGCCGCTTTAAATTAAGCCCCTTTAGGTTATCCTTCTAGCGTGATTGTTCGTTCCAACGCATCGTATATAGGCGGTGCGTTGATTCTGTGGTTAAACCAAAATTCGTAGTAAATCAGAATGAATTGGTATTGTAAGTTCTCAGCATTGGTCTGCTTTCTTTTGTCACTGGCGTTGCCCATTGATGGCTTGTCACGTGACAGCACGTCTGTTACTCAGTATGAAAAAGTAACGATCCTCACTAATTACAAACGACTCAAGTCGAAGGCAGGAAGTGGGGTCATGTTTATGAACGCGAAACTGTTTTCGTTCGATGAGCGTGTCAGTGAGTTTTATGGCGAGTGTGAGAACTTAGTGACGGGTGAGAAAATAATTTGCTTTTACAATACTCAGATTCAGCTTAACAATTCAAAAACCCAACAAGTGGACATGGGCGACAAAACAATGTTTCGTCGTCAATTAGTGAATGCTTATAGAGTGCCTGAAGGCCGATATCGGATAAATAAAATTACCATTCGAAAAGCAGTCGGAACTCGTCAGCGAGGTCGGTACACTGACACTGTTTCCTCTCACCAAGACGTCGACATCAGTCATTTTGGATTGACCTTCGATATTCAGTCAGGCGAAGCTACTTACTTAGGACGACTTATCATTAATGTTGAACCTGATGCTTTCTACATAGACTCATTAACAAAACTCGAAGCTCGAGACACACTACGAAAAGACTTGGCGCTCATCAGTAAGCCAAAACTCAGAGCGACACTGGCTACCCTATTTGATGGTGAGCGATCTGTGTTTAGCCTACGAAATGTAAACGTTCAACAATCGGTGCCAGGGCCTCAAACGTGGGCCAAGGTGGAACTGAACACGTTGGGAGCCACAAAGTCTTGTGATGACGATAAACGTCGAGTAATGAGGAAGTCATCCGTTGCTATTGAGGACGGTGTATTTAGAATGAATCTAACTAACGATGGTTTTCCGGTATTTTCGTCGGATCTATTTACGGAAAAAATGCAGTGCGCCTTACGCGAACATATGAGCGAACATGGATTTAATGAATTCCGCCAGAAGAGCAAAATTAACGTAACTCGCAAACAAGGTGCCCGCGGTAAAATCATACCGACATCGTATTGGTTTGAAATTGAGTTTAGGTCGGTGGGGCAGTGACAGGCGGATAGTGTCGTATTCTATTTGTGAATTCACAGGGAGCTAAAAGATCGAAAAGAGGGTAAAATGGAGCCATTAAATACGGCTTCCTTTTCCTCTCTATTATGAATTCAAATGACTTTGCCTCATTGGCATTAATTCCTGAACTGGTCACAAACCTGAGTTCATTAGGTTATAACTCAATGACGGCCATACAAGCGCAGAGCCTACCGTTGATATTGAAAGGGCGAGACGTCATCGGGCAAGGTCAAACGGGCTCTGGTAAGACCGCTGCGTTTGGATTGGGGTTGCTAAACAAACTGGATGTGAAACGTTTCCGAGTTCAATCCTTGGTGTTGTGCCCTACTAGAGAGCTAGCCGAACAAGTGTCTGGAGAGCTTCGGCGCCTTGCCAGAAGTGTCCCCAACGTTAAAATTATTACTTTGTATGGTGGTACGCCAATTAAAGCTCAGGCCGACTCTATTGCCAAAGGGGCGCACATTGTTGTTGGCACGCCTGGGCGTGTTGAAGATCATCTCAATAAAGGTTCATTGCCCTTAGAGGAACTCACAACCTTAGTGCTGGACGAAGCCGACCGCATGCTTGATATGGGGTTTCAAAAGACGCTCGACGCCATCATTGACGTTGTTCCTAAGGAACGGCAGACATTATTGTTCAGCGCAACTTATCCTCCGAAGATTAAAGAGATTGCTGAAAAAATCACCAAAAATGCAGAGCTTGCCAAGGTGGCTCCTACTCAGGATTCAGTTCGGATCGATGAACATTTCTATCAAGTGGTTAATGAAAAAGAGCGAATGCACGCTCTTCAATTATTGCTTCTACAGCAGGGTAGTTTGCAGAGTGTGGTGTTTTGTAATACCAGAGCTGACGCTCAAAGTGTTGCTGGAGGCCTAAAAAGTGGGGGCTTTAGCGCTGCGGCGCTGCATGGAGACATGGAGCAAAAAGACCGAGATCAAACGTTGATTCGATTTTCAAACAACAGTATCAATACCTTAGTGGCAACAGACGTGGCAGCGCGCGGTTTGGACATTGATTCACTCGATGTTGTTTTCAATTACCATTTGCCTCGTGAGCTTGAAGTCTATACTCATAGAATTGGTCGTACAGGCCGAGCCGGAGCAAAAGGCACTGCTCATGCGCTGTTTCAAGCGTCCGAACAATTTCGCATCGACCAATTAGAGTCTTATTTAGGTAAGCAAATTACGGTTTCTGAGCTTCCTCCCAAGGAGTTGGCTTCACAAAAGCCCGAGCGCCCAGTCATGTCCACCTTGCGTATAGAGGGTGGTAAAAAGCAAAAGCTTCGTCCAGGTGACATTGTTGGTGCTATTACCAAGGGAGGTGATTTTAAAGGGGATCAGATTGGCAAGATACAAGTTATGGATAATTGGGCGTACGTCGCAATAGAAAGAGCCATCGCAAAATCCGCACTCAATAAGGTTAGCCAAGGGAAAATCAAAGGCAAGTCGTTTCGAGTAAGGCTTATTTAGCCAGCGAAAGCTATCCTAGTCTCGCGAAAGGCGGGCGCGGCGATTTAGGGTTGTTGATCAGGGCTCTCCAACACCATATCTATGTGTGGAATACCGTCTTCTAAATAGACATCAGAAGTCGTTTCAAATCCAAACGATTGGTAGAAGTTTTCAAGGTACTGTTGAGCGCCAATTTTAATCGTTTGACCAGGATACAAGTCGTGCATGGTTGAAACACAGTGTGTCATCAGTTGGCGTCCTAGGCCAGAACCACGCGCTTGAGCGTGCGTTGCTATGCGGCCAATAGAGGGATGCTCGTAGGTGACGTTGGCTGGAATCAAGCGCGCGCAGGCTACCAGTAGCCCACCTTTGTAGCCGAGCAAGTGATGAGCCAGCTTATCCGTGTCATCTATGTCTGGGTAAGCGCAGGTCTGTTCAACAATAAACACCGCTTGACGCAGCTTCAAGTAATCGAACAGCTCAACGGGCGAGAGCTGTTCAAAAGATTTAACTTGCCAGTGGAATTCCGTGGTCATGAATTTATTGAATACCCAAATGGGTCATCAATTGAGTAAGAGGGTTCGGTAAACCATTTGGGACCCTGCTCGGTCATATAGAAGTGGTCTTCTAAACGAATGCCAAATTCTCCGGGGATGCAAATCATTGGTTCATTGCTAAAACACATGCCGATGTCTAACGGCGTTTTATCCGAAGAGACTAAATATGGCCACTCGTGGATATCCAGCCCAATTCCGTGCCCTGTTCGATGGGGAAGCCCTGGAGTGGCGTACCCTGGGCCATAGCCCTCTGCCTCTAAGTAGCCGCGTGCTGCACGATCAACTGAACCGCAGTGTTCGCCCAGTTTGGCGGCTGCGAACCCTTCAGCTTGGCTGGACTTTTCTTGGTTCCATACCTCTCTCGCTCGGTCACTTGGGGTGCCGTATACATAGGTACGAGTGATGTCGGAGTTGTATCCTTCAACTTGGCAGCCAGTGTCTATCAACACCATGTCGTCCACATCCAATGTTTTCGGGTTGCTGACGCCGTGAGGATAAGCGGTGTCTTCGCCGAATAAAACGATACAGAAGTAAGATCCTTTTGCGGCACCGGCTTTAAGGTGTGCTTGATGGATGAAAGACGTGACTTCTTGAGTACTGATACCTGGGCGCAGAATTTTTGCGGCCGCTTTATGAACTTCGAGCGTCATGTCTTTTGCTTGTTGGAGCAGCGCAAGTTCGTTTTCTGATTTGCACATCCGGCATCCAGCCGTCACTGGCATCGCATTCGAGAACTCGTTCTCGGGGTTGGCTTTAGAGAGCCCGTCTGAAATAAAAAACGAGCAAGACTCATCTAGGCCAATGCGCTTGCTGGTGATATTTGCTTTTTTTAAAACATCACCAAAAAGAGAATAGGGGCTTTCGTGCTCTTGCCATCCGTGAACCTTTCCGTCTATCAACATGTAGCCGCTTAGCGTGCTGATCTCAAACGCCGGTGCAATATAGTGCAATTCGCCAGCGCTGGTCAGTATGGCACCAACCATGCGCTCGCTGGCGCCCCAACGAGTGCCTGTAAAGTAATAAAGATTTGTGCCTGCGTTTAGGTAGATCGCACCAAGATCATTTTCTTGCATTAACGCGCACGCTTTTCTAATTCTAAGTTCGTATTCCGACTTGCTGATTGGGGTAACGTCCCCAGTCATGTCATTCAGTTTAGCGAGTTCAGTTTGGGCATCGCTACCACCAACACCAATGGTCATTATTTTCCTCGCGCTAGGCGCCAATAAACGTTATAAACAGGTCCCCAATCGAATAACACTTGGAAACTCTTTCGTGGCCATAAAACCGACGATATATAAGTTGAGGATTGCACTCTCTGACTTAGAACGCAACCACTACGACACTCTAAATTTAACGGTGGCGTTGCACCCCTCAGAGACAACTCAGCGTCTAATTGCAAGGGTCTTGGCGTTTTGCTTAAACGCACAAGAAGACCTTCAATTCACCAAAGGCCTAAGTGACATTGAAGAACCTGACATTTGGCGGCGTACCCTGGATGATCAAACTTCGTTATGGATCGAAGTGGGTGAGCCTGATTCTGAAAGAATCAAGAAAGCCACACGAAAAGCAAAAGCCGTTAAGGTCTATTCGTTTAATACCAAATCCGAGAGTTGGTGGTCGCAAAGCCAATCTAAATTCGGTTTTCTGAATTCAGAAGTGGTTCGCTTTAACGCGGCTGAAATTGAACATCTAGCAGGCTTGTTAAGCCGGACGGTGGACTGGTCGATTACCATCACAGGGCAATCCGCCTACATCACGGATGAATCTAACCACGCCGAGGTCACTTGGGAAACGTTGCAAGAATTGAATTAACTCGCTGCGATTTCGACGTACTTACCGTAGCAAATTTATGTCGCACAGCATCCTGGCTTGAAGGATGAACAAAGTTGTTTAAAGTAGCCCATTTTTTCAGGGTAGTTTTGATCCGATGCGAACAGACCAACCGTCCTTGGGCTGTTGATTGAATCAGCCTCGTAGCGAAACGTGTTAAAGACATGGTCCCACAACACGATGGCATTACCGTAGTTAGAATTTGCTTCCTCAGCCGAGTTTGAGTGATGCCAGCGGTGCAATTCGTTAGTGCTAAACACGTAGTTTAGCCAGCCACTGTTAAGGTTAAGATTTGCGTGTTGTAGCATTAAGATCGGCTGGCTGATGGCCAAGTATCCGAGCAAGGCTTCCGGTGGAAAGCCAAGTATCATCACCGGAAGTACGCTGACGCCGAAGTTAAGCCCGTAGTTTAGTGGATGAAAGCGCAGATTGTTAATGGCATAGAGTCTTCGGCTACTGTGGTGCATAGCATGCAGGCGCCATAGTGGGGCCAACACATGATGAAGCCGATGCGACCAGTACCGCCCCAATTCAACAAGCAGCGTGACAACGATGATGTGTATGATCAATGGCAGCGACGCCGGGTCAATAATACTGTTGGGGCCAGCGAGGTTAAGCAATGAATAGACGGCTACCACGACTATCGGCGATAGAAATTTTAGAAACGGATCCACTAAAGCAATCAACACAAAGGCACTGGTGAGGTCGGTCGTAGTATCTCCCTGGCTTTTATTCCAGTTGGGGTCAAATGGAATGCGGCGTTCTAACAGAAGCGCAATCGCCAGGGTTAATGACGTTGTACCCAGAACAACAAGCTCCAGATTCCATTGATTTAAATGACCCACGTAAAACGTAAATACGCTACACGTCAGAATCAATAACAGCAAATGCCGGGTTAGAAATGTGTACATAATGGCTTCTCCAGAGTGGCTAAGCGCTAAGTCTACGGTCTCCCTTATGGGGGAGAGTCAAGGTCAATATGGTTAACCGTGCAATTTGGGTTCTCAGCCAAACAGTTCTCGATGCTGTTCTTGTAGTTTGAGAGCGCTTCTTGCTGCTTTTTCAATTCAACTAATTCAACGTCTACCTGCTCCGCCCTTTGAGTAATAAGGTGAAGAATTCGTTCCCAAGGAGAATGGTTGTCTTGTTGATCCGAAAACCCTTTCATCTCGGATAATCTGAACCCAAGTGATTTAGCTTTGAGTATTAGCTCGATGAGCACTACATGGTGTTGATCGTAGACGCGGTATTTTCCCGATCTTTGTACGTCATTGAGCAAGCCAATTTCTTCATAAAACCGAATCGCTTTTATCGACGCTCCGGTTGTCTTTGAAACTTCACCAATGTACATAAATCACCTGCACGTTCCGCGGAGGATGCCAGTCGGAGTAGCAATAGAGAATATCATCATAAACTGCACACAGTTGTAGCTCTAGTAATCTGTGCAATTGCGCCGCCTTTGTCGCAAGCGCGATTGTCCGCTTAAAAGTGACGCTACACTTGGATGCAAGGTCTTTAGAAAATCATCCACCCCTTGTGTGTAGCAATTATTCAAACCCAGGTCCACGTTGACCTTCCGGTGAGAAAGAGGCACACGCATAAGCTGTGCGCGAGACCCAAGAGAGTTTGCTTTTTTGACGAAGTTTCCGCCCTGCGAACATGAATCATCCTTACGCTTGGTTGAACAAATGGCTAAAAATGGAGGTGTTTTCGCCTCCAGCTTAAGAATAGGGGAGGCCATCTTCCAATACTCGATGTGTTTGCCAAACGCTTTTTTATAGAATCTGGCAGGAGACGGAGAGCTCATTATTTTCACCACATCATACGCGGCGGAATCTAACGCAACAGTACCAAGCCAGGGTGTCTGCGCCGGATCATTGCGCGCGGACACCAGAGCCACTAAATGGGCTCCAGCTGAGTGTCCCATCAGAATAAATTTCTCTGGTGCTCCACCCCACCGACGAGCGTTTCGTTGCGCAAACTCTAGAGCCTTTTCTATGTCTTCGGCTTGTTTAACAGGACGAGTGTTAGGCAGCATTCGATAATTCACCGAAACGAAAATAAAACCCTTTGGTACCCAGTGAGCGACTTTGTTTTTAACGACTGACTTAGAGGCTTTATCCCCAACTCTCCATGCGCCACCGTGCACCATAAATATAACGGGCGCGTTTCGTGTTTTCACTGAAGGGTAATAGACGTCCAATGCCTGATCTTCAGATTCGCCATACGTAACATCTAAACGTGTTTCAATGTTCGCGGGTAACGCATAAGAATTTGTGGCTATGAGTAGGATCAATCCGATCATTAGACTAACTACAGATTTGTTGTTAACTACCTTGTTGGAATTCATAAACTACCTTGCAATGAGTCGTAGACGGTTGAGGAATGGATTATCAGGCGTCACTTTTTGAGTTCCGTAATGCTAATTTCGCAATTCGCAAGCCCAAATACTCCGCCGTCACCAGATCCGTTTCGTGTAGATTGCTATCGGTGCTATGGGCAATCAGGCCTGATTGCGCTCCCAAACGATTACGACCTTCTGGGTCACCCCCGCCTGGAATGTCTAAACTGGCCCAGATCATTCCATGTTGACTAGCGAATATTTGAAGATACTGGATGGTCATTAACTGGTCGCCACTAACGTTAGAGCCAATGGTAAAGCCTCCTGCTATTTTGTCGGCCCATCTTTTCTCACTCCATTTGTCGCCCGTCGCATCGGCAAATGCTTTGAACTGAGCGGAAACACTTCCCATGTACGTTGGCGAGCCAAAAATGACGGCGTCAACGTCATCTAACCTGTCCAGTACGCTCTGATTTTTGTACCTACCTTCCTTAATATCGGAACCTGTTAATTCGATCTCTAATACATCGACTTCAGGCAAGGAACGCGCACCATTGGCCACCGCCTGGGCTAGCCGTTTGGTGCTTCCGCTAGCTGAATGAAAAACAATCGCTACTCTAGCCAACTGTGACTCCTAAACGCCTTGAAGGCTTTGTTATAAACGTATCCACTATTGATGCCTTTTGAATGTTGAAGAGCCTTTTAAATGAGCGGTGGTGATGCACCGTAAAAGAGGCGTTCAATTGAATGTGTGGCGCTGCTTGTGGTAAGTGATACGCACGTGCTGCACATTCCATTCTTATTAAATAAACAACACTACGGCGCCATTTACAGTGGTCCAGAAAGCAACAAACCGTTCTCAGTATAGGTGACGCAGTCATTAGCTCGTAAATCGTCATTGAACTCTTGACCCATGGTGATCTGAATGGTGTTTGTGCCAGCAGGCATATCCACTTGCTGCCACGCGCCACCGGGTATTGACGAGGGCCCAACGGGGCCATTGTTGGTAAGAATGGACAGGCTTACTGGCTCATAAGTCGGGTTACTAATTATCATCTTATATCTCCTTTGACGTTGCGTTGTTTCAGCGGTGCTGGTTATTTTTAGGTTGTTTCGGTTCTGTAAACCTTGAAGCCTCTGGCCTTATAGTTCATTAATGCAGACTCATGATCTAGAGTACACGTGTGCACGTAAACACGCTTTGTAGAGTCAATAGACCAAGCATTCTTTATCGCTTGAGACAAAAAGTAACCACCGAAACCTTTGCCAATAAACGATTCGGCTAACCCAAAATACGCGATTTCGGTGGTGCCATCACCGTTGGCTAGGAGTTCGAAATACCCGGCGATTGAGCCTTTTAAATAGGCTACCCATGTCCTCAAATTTGGATTTTCGACATACTCTGCCCATTCAGAATCAGATTGCGACAGTTTGTCTGTCCATTCCCACGGTGAACCTATGTACTCATATAGGTATCGATTAAATCTGTACTCATCAAGTTCTGCTTCTAGGACACTTAAGCCTTTTGAGTCAGTTTTTTCGTTCAACTCAGTCACTGAGTTCATTTCTAAATGATAGGTGGTAACAATCTCGTTCATTTTTCGAGCTCTCTAAATATTGCCTGCGTAACTATCGTCAGTTTAGCTGGTTTGTGCGTGTATGGGGTATCAACTTGCAGTCATGAAAAAAGGCAGTAACTTGGTTTATTAAGACCTGCATGGTTCCAGCTTAATTCAGGGAGCCCTTGTGGAACAGTGGACGGCTTGCCGAAAAAATCAAGTCGCTTGTTCTTTGAGGGGTTACGGTACATTGATGGAAAAATACTTGGCCTCAAACTTCATACCTTTATTCAGATAAAACTGATGGGCTTTTTCACGAGTCACACCTGACACCAGCCGGACTTGGTTACAGCCTTCTTCTTTGGCGTATTCAAGAATCCAATCAAACAACTGGCCACCATAACCTTTAGACCGTTCTCTTTCGTTGGTGATCAGTTCCTCAATTTCCAAATACTTCCCAGTGTGAAGCCACTCAGAAATTCTAATACCGGCTACAGCTCTTATTTCACCTTCTACTAAATAAGCTAATTTGTACCCTGTGCTCTCAGACATCCTCTCAACGCTTGATAGGAACTCATCTAAACTTAATTGCGGCCTCAGGAGTGAGAGTACATTGAAGCATTCAATGATTTCATTTTTAGTTGTTGCAAATTTCATCATGATCGGGAATCGTCTACAAGCGCACAGCGCAGTGCTGTTTGACGGGCAGGGGAAAGCTGAACAATTTGTTAGGCATTGGTTTCGCCACCTTCATCGCCCCAAAATACGGCCCACATTGTTAGACCTTTCTCAAACTGGGTGAATCTGTGCTTTTCGCCAGCCTTTACAAAAAGAGCATCGCCGCGTTCAAAGGAAAATTCTGTACCCTCGACCTCCAAAACGCCACTGCCCTCGATGACCAGATACAACTCATCTTGTGTGTGCGGAGTTTGATGGTCATTTCCTTCGGGGGCAAACAGAATCAGTGACATTGAGCCGTGCTTTAGAGCCTCTGTGTCCCAAACACCCTCGGGCCATTTCTTAGTGGCAGGTAATGGTAACTTTGATAGATTCTCGGAAAATGGAATTTTCATGATTTTTAGATATGCGGGTATTTGTACATAGCTTAGCCTTACTGACTCTTTTAATTTCGAACATGTACAAGGTTCATACAGTGAGCCCCAGAACGTTATTTGCAACAAAAACCATCAGCATTACAAAGCCCATAAATAAAGCATATACAATGATAGAGGATATAAGGCCTATAGAAACCCAAGCAAGAAATCTTAAAAAATAGCGTTCTTTAGGCACCAGAGAAAATACAATTTTTGTATTTAGGTAAATCCAGAATACAAAAAATAGTATTCCAGAAGCGTAAGCTAAAAATGCTGCGAATGCCATTTACACAGATTCCATTTCAAACTTAAGGTTTAGCTAAGGATCACAGTATTCAGAACGCCTCTCAAACCGGTCGTGTGCGAACGTTGTTGGCTTTTTCGTGTTTAATCCGATTAACTTTTTTTGCGTAGGTTTCTCTTAAATAGAATAAAAAAACAACCGCGGCCGCAATATACGATGACTGATCATCTCTATAATATGAAACGCCCAACCAAACTCCAAAAAGAACATAGCGGGTAGCCTCGAAGAGTTCACTAAGCAATTCACATGTTGCTAGTACACGACTAGACATAACTTTCTTTTTTTCTTGGATCAAGTTCTCCAATAATCTAATAGTTATATGAATTAGAAATAATGTTCCCACAACGCCAGCTGCAATGGCGATTATTTTCAAAGACGGTTTCAGTTCATATAAAACGTAAACCGCGCATAAAATAAAGAACAATGCGGATAAAAGCTTTATTAGGTAAAGAACTATTTGATTTCGAGTAAATTGCGAATTCATCGTTATTAACGTTGTCTATTTGCCAAGGGAGGTTCCGTTTGTACTGGAGTGAACTGCGACAGTGTGTTACTTGGAAAGCCCAGAAACTAGTTCAAAACATTGTATTGTCATTTTTTGATTTTTCTGGGACCGGCTGATTCACACCCCAATGCTCAACAATTTTTCCCTCTTTCATTCGAAATATATGAATTCCAGCAGCACCAAGAGACTCAGGCGTGTGTTTGACGTGCAGATGGAGCCAAACAAGGTCTCCGTCGGAAGCGGTTCGTTTAATGGACATTGACAGTTTTGGGTACTTCTTATACCGGCTTGCAAACAAGCTTAATAATCCTTCTCTACCACCCTCAATGTTCGGGGCATGCTCAATAAAGTCTTCGCTGTAACACTCATTACGTAAAATACTTATTCGGAGCGAAGGCTCAAGGTCAGGTCGATTCTCGAGAATATCCATACAATACAGAGCCTTCTTTAGATTAGATTTCTCTAAAGCAGTTCCTGTGCTTTCTTTCGCATTAACTTCACCTACTAAAGTCAGCGTGAAAATTCCCAAAAGTAAGGCTTTAGTCGATATTTTTCCAATGCTCATATATTACCTCTAGATCAGATGAAGACAGAAAGTACATGCCCATTACGCGCGCCGCGCGACCAACGGGAGGGGTAGTTTATGTTCTTGTTATGTGGTGATCTTTTAGAATTTCCATTTCTCTGTTTCTAGATGATGTTGAACGGAGCGAAAAGAACTAAACCGTTTTTCATAGCATAAACTGATTTGGCAGAATTTGCCAAACTACGAGCGCCTTACCGATTACACATTTTTCTTTGAATATTTACGTAGTAGAAATATTCATGTGGATTGAGCCTGTACCTTATTGTCGCTAACCAGTTGCGCCTGACTTTTACGCGCAACACCTACAGCAAACTAACTTGATCTCGATTAAAAGAAATAACCTGCCCTTAACTAAAAACACACATAACGCCTTGCCAAGGGGCGCGCCGACAGGCGCGTCCCGCGGAGCCCGTTTACGGGCGGAGTGAAGTTGGGCAACTTGTTAAATATCTTGGTCTTTCCTGTCATGCCTTATGTCTTTGTCAAAAACCTGTTTCGAATGAAATTTTCTAAGGAATATATAAAGGACTATTGCCAGTGGAACAGCGTAATACCATTTATCAAATGCGAAGTATGTTGCAAGGCCAGCTAAGCCACTTACATGCAGATGATAGTCTTCTTCTAGACCCTCATACATTAGCTGTAGGTTATTAATTTCCTCTTCATGCTCTTCTAAATAAACAAAGTCTTTACCGTGTTCCATGAGTCTGATTCCGCATA
>NZ_BAABWF010000013.1:0-86276 GCF_040366405.1 Arenicella sp. 4NH20-0111 | reverse complement strand
TTAGTAAATCTCGTTTTTGAATCAACGCTAATCAGAACGCATTAAATTGGTGGTCTCTGGTTGGTGTTGATGGGTTTTAAATGAGTGGCTATTTTGCGTCTTTGTGGGTGCGGAGTGGTGTCAAAGTTTATTTGTTAAAGCCCTGATTTAGGGCTAGATAAACTTGGTGGGTTAATGTATATTAGCCCACCTTTTTGCGTATATGGCTTTAAAGCTTGCGAATGTTTTCGTAAGTTGTTGATATTTTTAATAAATGTTTGGCCGTATAGGGGAGTTTAAGAAAATTTAGTTTAGGCCAGTAGCTCAATTGGCAGAGCGACGGTCTCCAAAACCGTAGGTTGGGGGTTCGATTCCCTCCTGGCCTGCCACTAAACTGATTTTTTGTTATTGAGATTTGGCGATTTGAACTTATTGTTAGTTCTATTCAATCTCGTTGCAGCTCACTTCTGTCGTTGTTTGGCGTAGGTTTGGGTTGTTGTTTTTATTTAGAATTAATTAATCGGTGACGGCTTAAGCCCCATTACATAAAGCAATAGCATGAATAAAATTAAAATTATTTTGGCACTCGCAGTTTTGGCGGCGGGAATCTACGGCTATTACACTTTGCCTGATCTGATGGGTGGTGAAGTTTCCCCGTTAGCGACCGTGGCATTGTTGTTGGTGTCCATAGTGGCCTCTTTGGGAATAGTCGCAACGTCTGAGTCAGGCCGGGCTCTGATTGAGTTCTCTAAGGGCTCTCAAATAGAGTTGCGTAAAATGGTCTGGCCTACAAGACAAGAAACGATGCAAACGACTATGATCGTCATGGTGATGGTTGTTCTTGTGGCGTTGTTTTTGTGGTTGATCGATATAGCTGTTTTCGAAGTGATTTACGATTTATTGCTTGGTGTTGATAGCTAATTCTTTTGGCTAGAAATAATGGTCCCTATTAACAAGTGAATCTTTGAAAGGTTAAGTGATGTCAGACAATCCTACGATAGATCAGATGGTTGAGGAAGCCGAAGCTGCGCCAGAGAAAAATATGCAGTGGTTTGTTGTGCAAGCTTTCTCGAATTATGAGAAGCGTGTTCAGCTTACTTTGCAGGAAAGTATTGAGCGCCATGGGATGCAAGACCTTTTCGGTGAGATCTTGGTGCCTACCGAGGAAGTCGTAGAAATGCGCGCTGGGCAAAAACGAACCAGTGAACGGAAGTTTTTTCCGGGATACGTGTTAGTTCAAATGGTCATGAATGATGATACTTGGCACTTGGTTAAGAGTACGCCGCGTGTGTCTGGGTTTATTGGCGGCAAAGCATCAGATCCGACGCCTTTGACGGATAAAGAAGCTAGCGCGATATTGCAGCAAGTTCAAGACGGGTCGGATCAACCTAGGCATAAATTCTCATTTGAGCCTGGTGAAGTTGTCCGCGTTAATGAAGGTCCATTTGCTGATTTCAACGGCACTGTTGAAGACGTTAACTACGAAAAATCTAAACTGCGTGTTGCGGTATCAATTTTCGGACGTTCGACTCCTGTTGAGCTGGATTTTGATCAGGTTGAAAAAGGGTAAGCTCTTGTATTGTGTTTGATTGATTTGCCGAGGTTCTCGCAGTTTGGCAAGTCAGAAAAAATTTCTCTTAGCGGTGCAAGAGTTAGACAAATTGAGCCGATTGCTTAGTTGTCTATAGAGAGCATTGTAATAATGTAACCGGGGAGTCTAGCGACGTTTGAACCCAAACAAGAATCTTCCTGAGCGAAGGTTCTGGAGTATATGAAATGGCTAAAAAAGTCGATGCTTTAATTAAGCTTCAAGTGCCCGCTGGTGGCGCGAATCCAAGTCCTCCTGTTGGTCCTGCGTTAGGTCAGCACGGTGTAAATATCATGGAATTCTGTAAGGCGTTTAACGCAGCTACGCAAGAAATGGAAAAAGGCTTGCCTGTTCCTGTCGTGATCACAGTGTACTCTGATAAGAGCTTCACTTACATCATGAAGACTCCTCCTGCATCTGTTCTTTTGAAAAAAGCCGCAGGTATTCAGAAAGGTTCTGGTGTGCCGCATACCGATAAGGTTGGTAAGGTTACGCGTGCTCAATTAGAAGAGATTGCGCAAACAAAAATGGCAGACCTTAATGCCTACGATATAGATGCCGCAGTAAAGATTATTGCTGGTTCTGCTCGTAGCATGGGCATTGAAACTGAATAGGCAGAGGTAATTAGTCATGGCAAAAATGAACAAGCGTATGCAAGCGGTTACTGAAAAAGTAGACGCTGATAAATTTTATTCTCTAGACGAAGTTTTCGCTCTCGCAAAAGACACTGCATCAGCTAAATTTGATGAAAGTGTTGATGTGGCGATTAATCTTGGCATAGATGCTCGTAAATCTGATCAAGCGGTTCGCGGCGCGACTGTGTTACCTAAAGGTACGGGTAAGACAGTTAGAGTTGCTGTATTCACCGATGGTGATAATGTCGCTAAGGCTGAAGAAGCGGGTGCTGACGTTGTTGGTATGGACGACTTGGCTGCTAAGGTTAAAGCAGGCGAGATGGACTTTGATATCGTTATAGCAAGCCCCGATGCAATGAGAGTGGTAGGTCAGTTAGGGCAAATTTTAGGCCCGCGCGGCTTAATGCCTAACCCTAAAACTGGAACAGTGTCTGCCGATGTGGCAACCGCTGTTCGCAATGCAAAGGCTGGGCAAGTTCAATATCGTATTGACAAGGCTGGAATCATTCATTCCACCATTGGTAAGGCTTCTTTTTCGGCTGAAGATTTGCATGAGAATTTTATGGCTCTTTTGGCTGCGTTGCATAAGGCTAAGCCTGCATCAGCCAAGGGTCAATATTTTAAGCGAGTGTCAGTATCCACAACTATGGGTACAGGTATTCGTGTAGATCGTCAAACATTACCTCAGTTTTAATTGAAGTAAAGTTGGATGATCACTTGGGTGCTCGCTGGGTCTCTTAAAGGATCTGGTGAGCGTGTCAAAGACCGTAGGTGGTATTGGCTATTGGTGGCATTAACACTCTTTGAGTAAAGTCTCCGATTGCTTTTATCTTAATTTTCCTACGTAGATGGTGTCCCCAGACAAGTTTTGTATTTTTAGCTAGTTGTTTTTTAAGCATTATAGCTGGGTTTGTAAAACTGATTTAGGGTGCCAAAACTGGAGGTAGCTCTGATATGAGCCTAAATCTTGAACAAAAGAAACAGGTCGTTGATGACGTCTCTGCCGTAGTTGGTAATGCACAAGCTACTGTGATTGCTGAGTATCGTGGTTTAACTGTAGAGCAAATGAAAACTCTACGCCGCGAAGCTTACGATAACAATGTGTATGTACGAGTGATTAAGAACACGCTTCTTCGTCGCGCAGTACAAGAAACCGATCACGCTTGCTTGGACGAGCATTTGGTTGGACCTTTGGCATTCGCTGCGTCGGAAGACCCAGTGGCTGTTGCTAAAGTGTTGAACAAATACGCGAAAGAGTATGACGCTCTCGAAATCAAAGGCGGTTCTATGAACGGCTCTTTGCTTAACGAAGGCGAAATCAAAGCATTAGCACAACTTCCGAGCCGAGATGAGTTGTTGGCGAAACTAATGGGCACTATGCAAGCGCCTGTTGCTAAGTTCGTTCAAACACTTAACGAAGTTCCTACCAAGTTTGCACGTGGTTTGGCAGCAGTAAGAGACGCAAAAGACGCAGCGTAAGCTACGTTTAAACGGTTCGTTTCAACCAGTTTTTACATTTTATTTTTTTGGGCAAATAGGCCCGTGAGGTTTTACAAATGAGTAAACAAGATATCCTAGATGCAATTGCATCAATGTCAGTACTTGAGCTTTCTGAACTAATTACAGAAATGGAAGAAAAATTCGGCGTATCTGCTGCGGCTGCCGCGGTTGTAGCTCCTGCTGCTGGTGGTGGTGAAGCTGCTGCTGCTGAAGAGAAAGACGAGTTTGACGTTGTTCTTGCTGGTTTCGGCGACAACAAAGTTGCTGTAATTAAAGCTGTTCGTGGCGCAACTGGTCTTGGCTTGAAAGAAGCTAAAGAAATGGTAGAAAGCGCTCCAGCAACGTTGAAAGAAGCTGTTGCAAAAGGCGAAGCTGAAGAGCTTAAGAAAACTCTTGAAGAAGCTGGTGCTTCTGTAGAGTTGAAGTAAGGGATTGCTATCTCTTGCTGCTGAGTCAATAGTCGCTCTTATAGAGCGAGACGTTGACTCAGTTAGCCTCAGCATAGCTGAGGCTTAGGCGGAAAAGTACCAAGGCTGGTCGGCTAATAGTCGGTCGGCCTTAGTCCGCTTCTGAGTGGTTGGATTTTTTTTTACCATTCAGTCTACTTACCATAGTGAATTCCAGAGACTGTCGTTGCGGAAATTGATCCGAACGATGGCTCTTAAGCTTGTAAAAAACGAGGTTATCCATGGGCTACTCTTTTACCCAAAAGAAGCGTTTACGTAAGAGTTTTTCTAAGCGTCCTGAAGGCGTTTTACCAATTCCTTACTTATTAGAGACTCAACTAGAGTCATATCGTAAATTTTTACAAGCTGATGCTGATCCAGATACGCGGTCAGAATTAGGTTTGCAAGCTGCATTTAAGTCAGTGTTCCCTATTGAAAGCTTTAACGGTAGTGCGGCCCTTGAGTTCGTTAGTTACCGTTTGGGCGTGCCTGCGTTTGACGTACGTGAGTGCCAACAACGCGGATTGATCTTTTCAGCGCCTTTGCGTGTGAAAATGCGATTGGTTATTTACAACAAAGAAGAAGGTAAATCCACCGGCGCCAAAGTTGTAAAAGAAGTTAAAGAGCAAGAAGTGTATCTTGGCGATATGCCGCTGATGACCGATAACGGCACATTCGTTATCAATGGTACCGAGCGTGTTGTCGTTGCTCAGCTCCATCGTTCACCGGGTGTTTTCTTTGACCACGATCGTGGTAAAACGCACTCATCTGGCAAATTGCTCTTCTCATCACGAATCATTCCTTACCGTGGTTCTTGGTTGGATTTTGAATTTGACCCGAAAGATTTGTTGTTCATTCGAATCGACAGACGCCGTAAACTTGCGGCAACTATCTTGCTGCGTGCACTGGGTTATACGACTCAAGAAATTCTTGAGATGTTCTTCCAGAATGATACGTTTAATATCAGCGAGAAAGAGGTTTCTCTTGACCTTGTGCCGTCACGTCTTCGTGGCGAGCAGCTGGCGTTCGATATCAATACAGGTAAAAAGAAGGCTGATCTTATTGTAGAAGCTGGTCGAAGAATTACCGCTCGCCATATTCGCCAAATGGAAGAAGCGAAGCTCAGTTCAATTACGGTGCCGAATGAGTATTTCATTGGTCGTACTTTAGCTAAGGACATTGCCGATACCGAGACTGGTGAGTTGTTGGCTGAAGCAAACCAAGTGGTCACTGAAGAGCTTATTGAAGCTTTCATTGAAAAGAAAATTAAATCCGTTGAAGTCATTTACACCAATGACTTGGATGAAGGGCCTTATGTTTCTGAGACTCTCCGTATAGATCCGACCAACAGTGAGCTAGAAGCGCAAGTCGAAATCTATCGCATGATGCGCCCTGGTGAGCCACCAACAAAAGAAGCAGCGCAAGGGTTGTTTGCGAACATGTTTTTTAATGCTGATCGCTACGACCTGTCTACGGTTGGCCGAATGAAGTTTAACCGCCGCTTAAATCGCGAGTCTGATACTGGCGAAGGGGTGTTGAGCAAAGATGACATCATTGATGTGATGAAGACTTTGATCGACCTTAAAAACGGAAAAGGCGACATTGATGACATCGATAACTTAGGCAATCGCCGAGTTAGATCAGTTGGTGAGTTGGTTGAAAATCAATTTCGTGTGGGTTTAGTCCGCGTTGAACGCGCTGTTCGTGAGCGTTTGACTCTGGCCGAAGCTGAAGGCTTGACTCCACAGGATTTAATCAATGCCAAGCCGGTTTCCGCGGTTGTAAAAGAGTTCTTTGGTTCTTCACAGCTTTCACAGTTCATGGACCAAACTAATCCCTTGTCTGAGGTTACTCATAAGCGCCGTGTATCTGCGTTAGGCCCTGGCGGTCTAACTCGTGAGCGTGCCGGATTTGAAGTACGTGATGTACACCCAACTCACTACGGTCGTGTTTGCCCGATTGAGACGCCTGAGGGTCCGAATATTGGACTGATTAACTCCTTGGCGGTGTTTGCTCGAACCAATGATTATGGCTTTTTAGAAACGCCGTATTTGAAGGTGGTTGACGGCAAGATGACGGAAGAAGTTGCTTACCTTTCCGCGATTGAAGAGCGAAAGTTTGTGATAGCGCAAGCGAATGCAGAGGTTGATTCTGCGGGCAGTTTGACCGACGAATTGGTTAACTGTCGACATCAGAATGAATTTTCTCTGGCGACACCTCAACAAGTTGAATTTATCGACGTTGCTCCGTCTCAGATTGTATCTGTCGCCGCTTCTTTGATTCCATTCCTCGAGCACGATGATGCGAACAGGGCATTGATGGGCTCAAACATGCAACGCCAAGCCGTGCCGACTATTCGTAGTGAAAAGCCGTTGGTTGGTACTGGTATGGAACGCACCGTAGCGGTGGATTCCGGCGTCGCATTGACTGCTAAGCGTGGTGGTAGAGTTGAATCCGTTGATGCCGCCAGAATTGTGGTTCGCGTGCATGAAGATGAGGCTGCGGATGGTAACTCTGGTGTGGATATCTACAATCTAACCAAATACACTCGCTCAAACCAAAACACCAATATCAATCAGCGTCCGTTAGTTAAGGGCGGTGATACGATAGAGCGTGGCGATGTGTTGGCTGATGGCCCGTCTACGGATATGGGTGAGCTTGCTCTTGGTCGTAATGTTCTAATGGCTTTCATGCCTTGGAACGGATACAACTTTGAGGATTCGATTCTAATTTCTGAGAATCTGGTAAAAGAAGACGTATACACAACGATTCATATTGAAGAACTTACCTGTGTTGCCAGAGACACTAAGCTGGGTTCTGAAGAGGTAACACGAGACATTCCCAATGTGGGTGAGCACGCCCTCGGTCGTTTAGATGAAGCGGGTATTGTTTATGTCGGTGCTGAAGTTAAGGGCGGAGACATTCTAGTTGGTAAAGTAACTCCAAAAGGTGAAACTCAGCTTACACCTGAAGAGAAGTTGTTGCGTGCGATCTTTGGTGAGAAAGCATCTGACGTTAAGGATACTTCGTTACGCGTTCCTTCTTCAATGAAAGGTACGGTAATCGACGTGCAAGTATTTACTCGCGACGGTGTGGAAAAAGATACTCGAGCCTTGGCGAACGAAGAGTCAGAATTGACTCGTATTCGTAAGGACTTAAATGAGCAATTCCGTATCGTTGAAGAAGACACCTATTCGCGTATTGAGAATCTGCTTAAGAATAAAGAAGTCGTAAAAGCGCCAGGCCTTAGCAAGGGTCAAAAGGTGACGCCAGCTTATCTGGAAGAACTTGATAGAACTCGATGGTTTGAAATCAGTCTAACTAATGCCGATGCGGCGGACAAGCTCGAGCAGCTTCAAGATAGCCTTGCTCAACAGCGGACCTTCTTTGATGAATTGTTTGATGAAAAACGCGGCAAGCTGGAAGCTGGTGATGATTTAGCACCAGGCGTGCTAAAAATGGTAAAAGTTTTTGTTGCCATTAAGCGCCGTCTACAGCCTGGTGACAAGATGGCTGGTCGTCACGGTAACAAAGGTGTGATTTCTAAGATTGTGCCTGTCGAAGATATGCCATTCATGGAAGATGGAACAACGGTTGATATCGTGTTGAACCCATTGGGTGTACCGTCTCGTATGAATGTTGGGCAAGTATTAGAAACCCACCTCGGTTGGGCTGCAGCAGGACTCGGCAAGAAGATTGACGAAATGCTGAGAAAACAACGTTCGACTGAAGATGTTCGTGAGTTTCTGGGTAAGGTATACAACACCAGCGGTAAGTCTGAGAGTCTTGAAGATTTCAGTGATGATGAAGTTATCGAAATGGCCGGCAACTTGCGTAAAGGCGTGCCGATGGCCACTCCAGTATTTGACGGTGCCGCTGAGTCAGAAATTAAAGGCATGTTGGAACTGGCGGGCCTACCCGCTTCAGGTCAAACAACCTTATTTGATGGCCGCACCGGCGAGCAGTTTGATCGCCCTGTAACCGTTGGCTATATGTATATCTTGAAATTGAATCACTTGATCGATGACAAAATGCACGCACGTTCGACAGGACCTTACAGTTTGATTACCCAGCAGCCATTAGGCGGTAAAGCGCAGTTTGGTGGTCAGCGATTTGGTGAGATGGAGGTGTGGGCCTTAGAAGCCTACGGTGCTGCATACACCTTGCAAGAAATGTTAACGGTTAAGTCCGATGACGTGAGCGGTCGTACTAAAATGTACGAAAACATTGTTAAGGGTAACTATCAGGTTGAAGCAAACATGCCTGAGTCATTCAACGTACTTGTGAAAGAGATTCGATCTTTGGGTCTGAATATCGAGTTACAAGAAGATGAAGTTGAATAGATAGTTATCGTTACCTGAAAATACGAGGAAAAAACAATGCAAGATTTATTAAATCTACTTAAACAGCCTGGTGTGGTAAACGACGATTTTGACTCAATCAGAGTTAGTATCGCTTCACCAGAAAAGATCCGCTCTTGGTCTTTTGGCGAAGTTAAAAAGCCAGAAACCATTAACTACAGAACCTTTAAGCCTGAGCGCGACGGTTTATTCTGTGCCAAGTTATTTGGACCGATTTCTGATTACGAGTGTTTGTGCGGAAAATATAAGCGCCTAAAGCATCGCGGAGTTATTTGCGAGAAGTGTGGTGTCGAAGTGACACTAGCCAAAGTTCGACGTGAACGTATGGGTCACATTGATCTAGCGTGTCCTGTTGCACACATCTGGTTTCTTAAGTCACTGCCATCGCGTTTGGGGTTGATGTTAGACATGACCGTTCGTGAGATCGAACGCGTTTTGTATTTTGAAGCCTATATCGTAATTGATCCAGGTATGACGCCGTTAGAAGCTAAAACGCTCATGACCGAAGAAGCTTACCTTGATGCCGTTGAGTCTCATGGTGATGAGTTCAAAGCGGGAATGGGTGCAGAAGCGATAAAAGAGCTGCTTGTTGATGTAAACATTAACAAGGAAGTAACGCGTTTACGTGAAGAACTTGGTGCCACGTCATCCGAAACCAAGATCAAAAACATCACGAAACGACTGAAAGTGTTAGAAGCATTCCAAAGCTCAGGTAATGATCCTAAGTGGATGATTATGGAAGTTCTGCCGGTTCTTCCGCCTGATTTGCGTCCTTTGGTGGCATTGGATGGTGGACGTTTTGCGACGTCTGATCTTAATGACTTGTATCGTCGAGTGATCAATCGTAATAATCGCTTGCGTCGTCTTCTTGATTTGAATGCGCCTGACATTATCGTTCGTAACGAAAAACGAATGTTGCAAGAGTCTGTTGACGCTTTGCTAGATAATGGTCGTCGAGGGAAAGCGATCACTGGCGCGAATAAACGTCAGTTGAAATCACTTGCCGACATGATCAAAGGTAAGCAAGGGCGTTTTCGTCAGAATTTACTTGGTAAGCGTGTCGACTATTCTGGCCGTTCTGTGATCGTTGTTGGACCAACCCTAAAACTTCATCAGTGCGGATTGCCTAAGAAAATGGGGCTAGAGTTATTTAAGCCATTCATTTTCAACAAGCTAGAACTGCGAGGCTTGGCAACAACAATCAAGCAAGCTAAGAAATTGGTTGAAGCTGAGACACCTGAGGTTTGGGATATCTTGGAAGAAGTTATTCGAGAACATCCAATTATGTTGAACCGAGCGCCAACGCTTCACCGTTTAGGTATCCAAGCATTTGAGCCGGTCTTAGTAGAAGGTAAAGCCATCCAACTGCACCCACTTGTATGTACTCCATACAATGCGGACTTTGATGGTGACCAAATGGCTGTGCACGTACCATTGTCAATCGAAGCGCAATTGGAAGCGCGGACATTGATGATGTCTACCAACAATATTTTATCGCCAGCTAATGGTGAGCCGATTATTGTGCCTTCGCAAGATATTGTTTTGGGTCTGTACTACATGACTCGAGAAATGATTAATGTGAAGGGCGAAGGTAAGCAATTCGCTAACGTTGACGAAGTTAGACGTGCGTTTGACGCAGATCAAATCTCATTACACGCGAAGATCAGTGTGCGAATTCCTGAAGTTCATATTGACGAAGATACTCGTGAACGTACTCATACAAACAATAAGTATGAAACGACCACTGGCCGAGCTCTGTTGTCCGAAATTTTGCCTGAAGGCATGCCTTTCGCGGCGATTAACCAGAAGATGAAGAAGAAGACAATTTCTGAAACCATCAACCTCTGTTATCGCAATGTGGGAATGAAAGAGACGGTAATCTTTGCTGATCAATTGATGTACACGGGTTTCCGTAATGCGGCTTTGGCCGGTATTTCTATCGGTGTGGACGACATGGTTGTTCCTGCGGACAAACATGACATCGTCGACGAAGCCGAAGCTGAAGTTAAGCACATCCAAGAACAATTCTCTGGTGGTTTACTGACAGACGGCGAGCGTTACAACAAAGTGGTGGATATTTGGACTCGTACTTCTGAGAACATCGCTAATAAAATGATGGAAAATCTAGGCTCAGATAAAGTAACTGATGCTGAAGGTAACGAAGTCGACCAAGAATCGTTTAACTCTATTTACATGATGGCCGACTCTGGGGCTCGTGGTTCGCACGCTCAGATTCGTCAGTTGTCAGGTATGCGTGGTTTGATGGCAAAACCGGATGGTTCGATTATCGAAACACCGATTACGGCTAACTTCCGTGAAGGACTAAACGTATCTCACTACTTTATTTCGACTCACGGTGCACGTAAAGGTTTGGCTGATACGGCATTGAAGACTGCGAACTCGGGCTATTTGACTCGTCGTTTAGTTGATGTGTGTCAAGATTTGGTGGTAACCGATCAAGATTGCGGAACCAATCAAGGTGTTTTACGAAAAGCTTTCGTACAAGGCGGCGACGTTGTAATTCCGCTAAGAGATCGCGTTTTGGGTCGAACGGTAGTTAAAGACGTTCATTCAAACATTGATGATTCAGTGGTTGTTCCAGAAGGCGCGATGATTGATGAGAAATACTTTGATGCAATTGAAGCAAATAATATCGATGAAGTTTTGGTTCGATCGCCAGTAACGTGTGATACGCGATACGGTATCTGTACTACTTGTTATGGTCGCGATTTGGCACGTGGTCATATGGTAAACCGAGGTGAGGCAGTCGGAGTTATTGCTGCGCAATCAATTGGTGAGCCAGGCACACAGTTAACGATGCGTACTTTCCATATTGGTGGTGCGGCGACAGCCGGTGCATCAGTATCGAACATTGAAGTTAAGAACAACGGTTCAGTTAAGTTAGAGAACCTTCGTTCAGTTATTAACTCGGATAAGAAACAAGTTGTCGTTGCACGTTCTGGTGAGCTATTGGTGCAAGATCAAAATGGATCAGACCGAGAGCGATATAAGTTGCCTTACGGTGCTGTACTGCAGGTTAATGACGGCGACGAAGTAAGCGCTGGACAAATTGTTGCGAACTGGGATCCACATACTCACCCAATTATCACTGAGGTACAGGGTAAGGTTAAGTTCTCAGAGATGTCAGAAGGCCTAACCGTTAACAAGCAAACGGACGAGTTAACTGGCGTGACATCTTACGTCGTGATTGATCCGGCAGAACGACGTGGTTCTGCTCGAGACTTGAAGCCTGCTATCGAGTTGGTGGATGGTAAAGGCAAGCCGCTAACGTTAGCAGGCACCGATGTGCCGGCTCGCTATTCATTGAATGCGGGCGCCATCGTGACGGTTGATGATGGGCAAAAAGTTGGTGTTGGTGATGTTCTTGCGAGCATTCCTCAAGAATCTTCTAAAAACCGCGATATTACGGGTGGTTTACCACGAGTTGCGGAGCTTTTTGAGGCTCGTAAACCTAAAGACGCTGCGATTATGGCAACGGCATCCGGTGTTGTGAGCTTTGGTAAAGAAACTAAAGGCAAGCAGCGATTGGTTATTACCGATCAAAATGGCGAGTCAGTAGAAACCTTGATCTTAAAAGGTCGCACCATCAATGTATTTGAAGGTGAGTCTGTTGAGATTGGTGAGGTTGTTGTTGATGGAGCTCCAGTGGCCGAAGACATTCTCGCTTTGAAAGGCAAAGAGGCTCTTACCGACTACATCGTGGACGAGGTTCAAGAGGTATACAGGTTGCAAGGCGTAACAATTAACGATAAGCATATTGAAGTGATCGTACGTCAAATGCTGCGTAAGGTTAAGATTACCGATCCTGGTCAAACTAAGCTGTTACCTGGTGAGCAAATCGAACGCACTCGCTTTTTAGAGGAAAATGAGAAGGCGGTTGCGGAAGACATTATTCCAGCGAAGTCTGAGCCTGTACTCCTAGGTATTACGAAGGCGTCGTTAACGACTGAATCGTTTATTTCCGCTGCGTCTTTCCAAGAGACAACACGGGTACTTACTGAGGCGTCTATTGCTGGCAAAGTCGACAGTCTTCGTGGCTTGAAAGAGAACGTGGTAGTTGGGCGTTTGATTCCAGCTGGTACTGGTCTTGCTTATCACGAAGAGCGCGTTCGACGTCGTAAAGACTCCGAAGCTAAAAAAGCTGAGCTGGAAGCGTTGATGAGTCAGGAAACGGCAGATGCTGCGGCAGCGTTTGATGCTTATGAGGATACTCCTGAAGATCAAGCTGTGGAAGAAACTCCCGTGGCTGAAGCGTCAGAATAGTATAAAAACGCAATAAACAGTGATGTAGCCCGGTGTCGTTTTGCGACACCGGGCTTTTTTGTGCATTGAATGCGATAGAGCTTTAATTGGGGATAAACCTATGGCCGCCTCTTTCGTGCTTAGTTTCTGATGCTAGGATGTAAGAAATGGTAAGCAAATGTCTCTTTACTGTTGTTTTTTTTGTTTATACGGCGGTTTATCTAAAAATTAACTTTTTCCTAGTCAGACGAATTAAGCGCTTAACTAGACCAATCGTTTAGTTTATGATCTATACATATTCGTTAGCTAAGTCTTTGATCTCCCCCTACCAGTAGAGATTTTAAGGCTCTATCCGTTACCCAACTCTATGCCTTTTTTAAAGATCAGCCTTTTATGGTTGTCCATTTCTGTGTGCGCGATGGCAGATGGTGGACCGCAACGAAACCTCGCGCCAGAGTCAATGACGCCGGCTCAGGGCGCATCCTTGCCCGGTGTTGAATACGCGGCCGCATTAGCGAAAGGGCATAAAAATACCGCTCATTCTCTTGACGCAGAAAGGGTTAAAGTTGAGTCGGACGGTTCATTGACCCCGCGTTCAGAAAACATCATCGATGTGTTAGCGGCCTTGGACTCAGGAGTTGGTGCCGCGGTAAATTTCACCATGTCATTTTCACATAATACTTACGTGTTGACGGCCGATGGCAAACAAACACTCGGTGTCATTGCTGATGCGATTCGATATTTGGACTCAGAGGTGAGCATTGATATAGAAATGCCTGCTGAAAGCGCAAAAGACAAGGAGTTGACCATTCGCCGAGGACGTGAATTGGTGCGCATTTTGAGTTCTAATTATGGATTGAAAAACCAGATACGTTTTTACATCGCTTCTTCGTATGACCGCCGTAGTTCGTCTGGGAGCTCTAAAACAAACAAAGGGTCAGACCTAAAAAGGGTAACGCTGTTGAATCTTGGTACCTCTGGGTAATTAATAAGATTCAGTACAAACTGTTCACGCTTTGCTACTATCATAGAAAATATGTTTTAAGATGGTACCGAATGAAATATTTAAGAACACCTGACAGCTGCTTTTCAAACTTACCGGAGTATGATTTCGCGCCAAACTACCTCACTGTAAATGATGGTGAGGGTGGTGTCCTTAGGCTGCACTATATTGACGAAGGCCCCAAGAATGGTGAGCCGGTGTTGCTCATGCATGGCGAACCCTCATGGAGTTTTTTATACCGAAAAATGGTCAAAGGTATTGTTGATTCGGGAAGGCGAGTGATCGCTCCAGATTTAATTGGCTTTGGACGTTCGGACAAGCCTACTGAGCGCTCAGATTATACTTATGATAGTCACCTTATGTGGATAGGTGATTGGTTACGTCAAATGGACCTTCGAAACACGGTGTTGTTTTGTCAAGACTGGGGTGGATTACTTGGTTTGAGGTTGGTCGCTGCGGAGCCCGAACGCTTTTCCGGCGTGGTGGTAGCCAATACTGGCCTACCTACTGGAGACAGTGAGCCAAGTGACGCTTTTCTAAACTGGAGAGAATTTTCTCAATCTGTTCCTGTCTTCCCCGTTGGTCAAATCATCCAGAGCTCAACGGTTTCAGAATTAAGTTCCAGTGTCGTTGACGGCTACGATGCACCGTACCCAGATGAGACTTATAAAGCGGGTGCTAGACAGTTCCCTTTATTGGTTCCAATCACATCGGACGACCCAGCTTCTCAGGATAATAGAGACGCTTGGAAGGCTCTCAGTGTCTTTGATAAGCCATTTCTCACCGCGTTCAGTGATAAAGATCCCGTTACGGCGGGTGGGGATACGTTTTTTCAAAAAATGGTTCCTGGATGTAAGGGCCAACAGCATGTTGTTACAAAAAATGGTGGGCATTTTCTTCAAGAAGATAAAGGTGAGGAACTTGCAGGCGTCATTGTTCAATTTATTAAGGACAATTCACTTTAACTTAGCGTTTATTTAAACCTACGAATATATATGAGCGATAGAGAATTTGATGTGTTGGTACTCGGGGCCACTGGTTTTACGGGAAAATGGGTTGCCAAGCACCTGTTTGATAACTACGACAGCGCTGATTTGAAGTGGGCTTTAGCCGGGCGTAATGAAGAAAAGCTGAAAAAAGTCAGGGAATTTGTTGGGGATGAAGAGCAGGCCGTTCCGTTCATTATTGCCGACAGTGGCGACGAAGCTTCTCTGAGAGAAATGGTTGCTCAAACTAAGGTGGTTATTACCACGGTAGGACCTTATGCCTATTACGGTTCTTTATTGGTTAAGGTGTGCGCAGAGCTAGGTACTCACTACGTTGATCTTACCGGTGAGGTGCCTTGGATGCGAGATATGATAGATGCTCATCATATTTCGGCCGAGAAAAGCGGCGCCAAGATAGTTCACAGCTGTGGCTTTGATTCGATCCCGTCAGACATGGGGACGTTTTTTGTACAACAAGAAGCAAAGAAGCGGTTTGGTAAAACTCTCAAAAACGTCAGATTTTCGCTTACCAAAGCTAAGGGCGGAATCAGTGGTGGCACGTTTGCCAGTATGATCAATATTGTTAAGCAGGCCGTGAAGGATAAACGGGTCAGAAAGATATTGTTTAATCCATACTCGCTTAATCCATCCCCGAGTTTCAAGGGGCCAGATAAACCAGACCAGCAAAGAGTAGAATACTCCAAGGAATTAGGAAAATGGACCGCGCCTTTTTTAATGGCGGGCATCAACACACGCATTGTTCGACGATCAAACGCGTTGATGGATTTTGCGTATGGACAAGACTTTAGTTACACAGAAACAATGCCCACTGGCCCCGGTGCTTCGGGTTATTTGACCGCTAAAGCCATATCCACCGCTATCAAATCCATTGCCTTTATGAGCATTACTGCCCTAGGTCGATCTGTGTTGGGCGTCTTTATACCAGCGCAGGGTAGCGGGCCAAAGGTTGACCCTGAAGACCCTGGCTTCTACCTTATCCATTTCCACGGTGAAACCGACTCAGATGAAAAAATAGTGGCGACGGTCGCTGGTGATGGCGATCCTGGTTATGGCTCGACTTCCAAAATGCTTGCTGAAGCGGGAGTTTGCCTTGCTTTGGATAAGCTTCAAGTTGAGGGTGGTTTCTGGACTCCAGCGTCTGCAATGGGAAATCAGCTGCTTGGTCGGCTGTCTAATAAAGCCGGTCTAGAGTTTACGATCGTTGAGTAATTCTAATTTAACGATTAGACCCGCTACCATTGATGATGTGGTCGAGCTTAGGTCGTTTGAGCAAGAAGTAATTCGTGCTGAGCGACCATTCGCTCAGGACTTGGCAGACGGCCCAATCCGTTACTATGACATAGAATCTCTAATTTCCAGTGATGACTGTTTATTGCTGGTGGTCGAATCCATTGACGGCTTGGTGGGCTCGGGCTACGCACGTATAGAGGTAAATAAGCCGCATTTCAAAGGCGACTTTTTTGCCTATCTGGGTTTCATGTTTGTCACTCAGGGGTATCGAGGAAAAGGTGTCAACGGGCTTGTTCTTAAAGCCCTTAAAGAATGGTCTAAATCAAAAGGCGTGCGTTTTCTAAAACTGGATGTGTATCAGGGCAATACAGCCGCGGTCAAAGCTTATGCAAAAGCGGGCTTTACCGCCAACCTCGTAGAGATGGTGTCAGAGCTTTAGGGCTGGCGTCCATCACCGACAGACTCATGAGTTGTTAGATCCTAGGCAACTACCGGGGCTTAAGATCTTTTTTCTTTTTGCGACTGCTCAATCAATAGTATGCGCCCACTCACGCGATTTCGATAGAAATCTATTCAGAACGTTAAAATTCATAAAAACACCTCTGTGCACGGTAGTCTTTAACATTTTTTATTAGTCTCGTTTCTGGTCTTATGTAAGATAAAAAATCAGAAGTCGCTTAGGTCTATATAAGTTAATTAGGCTGGGTGATCGGATTGAAATAGGACTCGGGGAGGGTGAGCTGTGTTTGGAAATTTTATTAGATTTATGCTGATTGGTTGGTCGGTTTTATCGATTGATCAAGCGCTAGCGCAACAGCAATCGATCAAGGTCGGTCAAGCAACATTGACGGCCTACTCAACGGCCACCGCCACCACCTTGACTCCCTTCCAAGATATCACGTTTGCGTCACCGTTTCCGTCTGGAACCACGCCGAATGTCTTCGCCATGACGCCCGAATTCGGCAGTAATGCCAGTGGTGGTACGGGAGACGATCCGTGTACTATTCGAATTCACAGTGTGACTAACGTCGGCTTTAAAGCGGCGTGCTTGGAGCCGCGCAATGAGAATAGAAACAGTTCATCGGTAACGTTTGACTACATAGCCATCAAGGATGGTCAAACAGACATACCGACCACCACGCCAGGTGAGTCAGTCACGTTTTCATCGCAATGTGAAGTGGTAGACCATCAGAGGTTTGGTGGAAATTGTTCTGATTGCACGCTATTGCCTGGACAAACCAATAGTTTTCAAACCGTGTCATTTCCTGCCGCATCTGGCGGCGGCGCGCTATTTTCATCTGCGCCCGCACTAATTACGCAGATTTCATCGATCAATAATACGTTGATAGCGAGCACGGACGTGCCGCCAACGCATCCTACTGGCGAACCTGAATTTGTGGACGTGTCAACCAATGCAATTACCGCTTCTGGATTTGACGTGGCAATCGCCAGAATGGAAGCTGGCAATGGGTCTATTTCGGAAGACGAGACAATCTGTTACCTAGCCGTTGAAGCCGGAAGTTGTAAAACGCTGGACTTAAGCAGTATTAATAGCTCATTGACGACCATCAATTTTCAGGCGGTCATAGGTGGAGACGTAACACGCGGACACGATAACGCACCCGTTGTCGGCGCATCGTTTGAAACAGATTGTTTTACGTCAACCCCCGTGGCCATTGCAAGCATGAGGCGTCGAGACGGCGGTGATGGTGGATTTATCCGCCGTGCGGATTTGAATGAAGACGATATTACGCTCATTATTGATGAAGATCGAGTGAGCAACAATGAACGAAGTCACATTACAGAACCAACATCGGTTTTGGCTTTTTCAGGGGTGTTCACTACGCCCGTGACGTTAAGTTATGTGCGGATTAAAAGTCACGGAAAAAAGGTCCGCTTTGATTGGCAAACGTCGGCGGAATCGTTCCACTTGGGGTTTCACCTTTGGGGTGAAACCAGTGATGGTTGGGTTCAGCTAAACAAGGCTTTAATTCCGGGGTTCGGTGCGAATACAGATCAACTTAAAGAATACAAAAAAACAATCCGTCTAAATCGGCGCGAACACAGTGATATTATAAAGTTTGGGATTTCAAGCGTTGATGCGGCGGGCTTTGAGGAGTTTTACGGGCCGTTTGAGCTTGATCAGACTTACGGAGAAAGCGACACGAGTGAACGCATCGACTGGACTGAAACTCGGCGCCAGTTTACCCAGAGCATGCAGGCGAAAGGCTATATTGAGGTTAACGGGCGTTGGAAAAAGCTAACCGAACGAAGAGCAAAGCGGCTTGAAAAACGGCAACAAAGGATCAATGCAAGTGCAGTGGACGTGCGATTCAGTGGAGCGGGAATGCGAAAAATATCAGGGGCTGAGTTAATTAAAATTCAACCTCAGTGGAAAGGCTTGGATCTGGATAACTTGGCTGTGACCCTCAATGGTCAAGGGGTAGAGCGCCTGGTGCTGAGTGATGATGCGAGGCTAAGCGATGAAGACATCGTTATTGTTAATGCGGTTGCACCTCAAGGAAACGATAACTTGTATCTCAGTGAGTACAACTACCGGTTAACTCGCGATCGTCACCGTGTTCGTAAACCTCAACATTATGAGGAGCTTGACGTCGACACTGCGCAATATAGCTCTACGGTATTTGCCGAAAAAATACTTACCCAAGACATCAAGTATTTAGCCGCCATTACCTCCGGGAGCCCATGGTATGACGCTCAGCTATTTACAACATCTGGTCCGGTAAAGACAGCGTACACTGCCGTCATTGATCAGAGAATCGATGAGACTCGGCCAGCCAACTTACGTATAGATTTGTTTGGAAGTATCGACCTACCGGGTGATCAACCAGACCATCACGTGCAAGTTTCCGTCAATGGGCACATGGTGCTAGATCAATGGTTTGATGGCCTAACTCAATTTAAGACCGAGCTAGAGCTTTTGCCTGGGCTAGTAAACCCGGGGGACAACGAAATAGCCGTTACGGTGATGGGTGATACAGGGCTTGCGGGTGACATTGTTTTGATAGATGAAATAAGTCTGCTTGTCCCGACCGATCTTAAGGAAACAACCGCTTATGACTTTCTTGCCGACCCAAGTGTTGGCGGGTACCTGGTCAAAGAGATAGATGCCTCATTGGATAAAAGAGTGTTTGCCTATTCTTCAAAAGGTGGGTTTAGCACGATTAATGCGCATAAGGATAGCAACAGTTTATCGTTTGCGGCGCTGCCATTTTTAAATAGCCAGCTAAACGATACCCAATTGAGGTATACCGTTGCGACAACCCAAGAGCTGGAATCCGCCGTGTCTTTAGAACTTGTGAACGCGGATGTTAATGCAGCGTCAGCAAATCCGCTGGCTTCAGCAGACCTAATGATTGTTGCGCACCCCAACTTTATAGGCGAAGACTTAGATAGCTACATTAAATACAAGCGCGACCTTGGATTGGAGGTACAACTACTTAACTGGTTAGATTTGGTTGCCACGTATGGTTTTGGTAACAATACGCCACAAAGTTTGGATAACTATCTCGCTACCTTGGATGCAACCTTACAACCTAGTCACCTTCTGTTGGTTGGAGGCCATACCTACGATTACCGAAATTTACTAGGGCAAAATGCGATCAGTTTTATTCCGGCTCATTACCGAAGAGTCAGTATTTTCGAATACACTCAATCGGATAATGTCTTCGCGGACTTAGATGGCGATAACCTGCCAGAGATCGCTATCGGACGGTGGCCAGTGAGAACCGTTGCGGATCTAAGAGCAATAGTTGCCAAAAGTATTGATTGGCAAGAAATGAATATCAACGGAAGAGTCCCTGAAAACGCTTTGCTTATAGCGCAGTCAAACGACGGGCGGAATTTGGATTTCGATGACTCCCTTGAAGGTCATGTGGCACCGAATATAGCCATAGAATCTGAGTCATTAGATATAGAACGTGTGTATCTCGGGCAACTCAATTCTCTTGGGGTGACATCGCCAATCGCTCAAGCGCGCGAGACCATTACCAATGCCATTAATGATGGAACTCGATTAGTGAGTTTTGCCGGTCATGCGTCAACGGCAGGCTGGGGGTTTCAAGGTATTGTGAACACCGCGTTAATAAGCCAGTTGGAGAACGATGACTCTCCCACAATCGTCATGCCCTTAGCGTGCTATACAACGGATTATCAAAGCTTGACGACCAATACCTTGGCTCATCAATGGCTGTTTTCGGGAAACCACGGTGCTGCCGCGGTGCACGGTGCTACGTCATTAGGTCAGTATCGTGAAAATGGCGTATTTGCTGAGCGTGTCTTGAAGGCATCAGTATCAGCTAGCAGCCTTGGTACGGCAATTCAACAAGCCAAACGTCGTATGTCTTCTCGGAATGAAACGCTACATAACTGGGCCTTATTGGGTGACCCTTCATTACCAACACCCTAGTTGTCGCGGGTTTTTTGGTTATGTCTGAGCGTGTGTAAACTCACGCTTTAGTGATGACCAATAGCCTCTTTAGATCATTCAAGAATTAACAGTAACGAGTGTTGAGTAGGTTCATCTCCATTTCGTCAAAGCCTGCTTTTAGCCTTGCGCTAATATTAAAGGGTCCACGCAACTCACCGTGCATATGGGTTTCTATCATCTTTATAAAAGTGGCTTTGGGTTCTAGGTTTTGTTGATTGCATTGGTAAAAAAACCAACGCGAACCTACGTCAACATGCCCAATTTCATCTTCGTAAATAATCTCTAATATATCAATGGCCTTTGCATCGCCCACGTTTTTAAGACGATTTATCATGCCAGGAGTTACATCCAGTCCTCTCGCCTCGAGAACTCTAGGAACCAAGGCCATGCGAGCGACAACGTCGTGTTGCGTTCTAGTTGCCATATCCCACAGTCCGTTGTGGGCCGGATACTCTCCGTATGAACAATCATTGTCCTCCAGATAATTTCTGATCATTGTGAAGTGTCGAGCTTCATCATCAGCGACCCTAAGCCAATCCAGATAGAACTCTTTGGGCTGGTTTCGGAATCGATAAGCCGCATCAAGCGCTAAATTAATGGCGTTGAACTCAATGTGAGCGACTGCATGCAACAAAATATTCCGGCCGGTTTGAGACTGTATTCCGCGGCGTCTTAGCTTCTTGGGTGACACTAGAGTCAGTTCAGGCGGGTAGCCTGGCAACGGTATTTGGATTGGTGCGTGAGGTTGAGTAAATTCCTGATGTTCGATGTCGGACAGTAATTCATGCGTTAATTGGCACTTCAAAGAAGCATCATTGCATAAAATAGCCTCCTCTATACGGTCGTAAATCATCACTTAAGCCATTGAGCAGCCGTACAGCGAGGGAGGTGATTGAGATCAGAATACAATGCTATGTTTGTAAAACCTCTGGCAACTAAGAGCCTCTCAACATCATTCGCTTGCTCAAAACCATGTTCCAATAGGAGCCAGCCCTCAGGGATGAGAAAATTTGGAGCGCCATCGATGAGGGTTGTTAGGTCTCCCAAACCGTGACGTGGCGAAACCAGCGCGCTGTCTGGCTCAAACCTTAAATCCCCTTTTGTTAAATGAGGATCCTTCGATTCTATGTAAGGAGGATTGCTGGCGATCAAACTGAAATCCTCACCTGCTAAGCCGTCAAACCAATTACTCTCGATAAACTCTACGTTGTTTACACAGTTAAGCTTGGCGTTTTCTCTCGCGACGTTTAGCGCCGCTGAGTACCTATCCACGGCGAGTACATTGCAGTTTGGTCGCTCTTTGGCCAAACTCAGTGCGATGGCACCGCTGCCTGTTCCTAGGTCCGCCAGTCGGAGCTCTTTCGAGGAGTCTATTCTCTTCAAGGCTTGTTCGACCAACACTTCAGTATCTCCGCGAGGGATCAACACGTTCTCGTTAACGTTTAAACGTAACGTCCAAAAGTCCCGGTAACCCAATATATAGGCAACGGGCTTTCCTTTTGCCCGGTGAGCGATTAATTTGAAGAATGCCGTCGTATCTTCAGTCGTGGCGGTGGTATCTCCGTAACTGATTAACCACGCCATGGAGCGCCCAATTGCGTGTTGCAGCAAATACTCAGCGTCTATTCTGGGGGTATCGCTGACATCGTAAATCGTGGTCGTGGCGTCTTCGAGCAGTTCTCGATACGTCTGCATAAGCCTGTTAAGACTCGCCTAATTCGGCTAACAAATTAGCTTGATGTTCGGTGGTTAAGGGGTCTATCACTTCCGCAAGTCCTCCTGTCATCACGCCGTCGAGTTTGTACAACGTGAGGTTTATCCGATGATCAGTTACGCGGCCCTGAGGGTAGTTGTACGTTCTGATCCGTTCAGAACGATCCCCGCTTCCAACTAAGCTCTTTCTTGTCTCGGCTTGTTCGTCGGCTTGAGCTTGTCGCTCAGCATCCAATATTCGAGCTTTAAGCATGGACATTGCTCTTGCCTTATTCTTATGTTGTGAACGCTCATCCTGACATTCGACCACCGTTCCTGTTGGAAGATGAGTTAGTCGAACCGCTGAATCGGTTTTATTTACATGTTGGCCGCCTGATCCAGAAGCGCGGTAGGTGTCTATTCGTAAATCGTTTGCGTTGATTTCCATATCATCGTCAATGCCTTCTGCTTCAGGAAGTATGGCGACCGTACAGGCCGATGTGTGAACGCGGCCTTGCGTTTCCGTTTCAGGAACACGTTGAACGCGGTGCGCGCCGGATTCGAATTTTAACTTAGAGTATGCACCATGGCCTTCAATGCGCGAGATGATTTCCTTATATCCGCCATGTTCTCCTGCATTCGAGCTTAGAACCTCCACACGCCACTTTTGTGATTCAGCGTATAGAGAATACATTTTGAACAGGTCGCCTGAAAAAATTGCGGCTTCATCGCCGCCGGTTCCCGCTCTAATCTCTAGGAAAATATTGTTATCGTCATTGGGGTCTTTAGGCAGCAACAACTTTTGCAGACTGCCTAACAAGCCCTCCTGCCTCTCCTTGATTTCGGTCAGTTCATCGTGGGCCATTTTGCGCATTTCTTTGTCGTCTTCCTCAAGCATCATGTGCGCGGCTTCGGCGTCATCTTCGAGTTCTCGGTATTCAACAAAATTCTCGATAATCGGGCCGATTTCCGCGAGCTCGATACTCAGTTTGCGGAAATGGTTTTGGTCAGATTGGGTTTCTGGTTGGGAAAGCAGGGCGTTGAGCTCTTCTTGTCTATCAACTAAGCCCTCTAGTTTGAAACGAATGGAATCTTTCATTGTGTTTTCTATTTATAATTACTTTTCGTCCAAGCCAAACAATTCACGAGCAGCAAAGAGCAAGTCTTCATCGTGCTTTTGTCGTAATGATTCGGTTGGGTGGTGCATAAATTTTTGCGAGAGTGCATGAGCAAACAGTTCGAGCACTTCAGCGGGGTCGTCCCCAGCCACTAACCGTCTGCGGGCGTTGATTAATTCATTTTCTTTTATTAGCTGGGTACGATCTCGTAATTGGCGCAATGTGGGCACAGAAGCCAGCGTTTGATACCAAAGCATAAACTCTCTGGTACGCTCACCGACAATTTTCTCTGCCTCTAATGCGGCTTGTTTTCGAGACTCTAAATTTTCCGTTACCACCGCTTGTAAATCATCCACCGTGTACAAGAAAACATTCTTTAAGTCGTTGACCTCAGGTTCTACGTCACGAGGGATGGCCAAATCGACGACAAACATTGGGCGATTTTTACGTTGTTTAAGCGCGCTTTCAAAACTGCCTTTTCCTAAAATTGGAAGCGTGCTGGCGGTGGAGCTAAATACCATGTCCGCTTCAGGTAGACGGGTAGACAGTTCATGTAATGAGATAACTTCTGCGCCAAACTCATCAGCCAGCCCATCGGCTCGGGACATTGTTCGGTTGGCAATAATCATTTTTCTGACGCCTTGTCGATAAAGGTGTCGGCAGGTGAGTTCGATGGTTTCACCCGCACCAACAAGCAGCACTGTTTGTTGTGATATGTCTGAAAAAATACTCTTTGAGAGTGTAACCGCCGCATAAGCCACCGATACAGCACTGCTGCCAATGGCTGTGCTGGTTCTGATTTCTTTTGCTACCGAAAAGGTGTTTTGAAACAAACGATTCAAAATTTTACCGGTATTGCCGTTTTTATGAGCCGTTGCAAACGCAGTCTTCATCTGCCCCAGTATCTGAGGCTCACCGATAACCAGCGAATCAAGCCCTGATGCCACGCGAAACGCATGTTTGACCGCATCTTGGTCCGGAAGGGTGTAAAGATAAGGGGCCACTTCATCTTTATGTAGATCGTGGAAATCGCAAAGCCAATTGTGAACAACGTCAATATTGGCGTTAGGTACATGGCAATACACTTCCGTTCGATTGCATGTGGATAGTATTGTGGCTTCCTCAATGCTGTCGAGTTTAGAAATATCCTTAAGCGCATCATCCAAATGCTCGGCGGCGACGGCCGCGCGCTCGCGAACCTCCACGGGAGCAGTGGTGTGATTTAAACCTATGGATAGAACTTGCATTGTCTTTTTTGGGTGCTTATTCGGAGCTAAACGTCAGAATTCGGCATTTTACCTTGTTTTTGGTAGCTTACCTATCGTTCTTGAACTTCTTATTTATTGATCAAGACTATAATTTGTTTATAGAAAACTCGATTGCTCACTCCGTGATAAATTTTTTATTAGCGGCACCACGTCTTTCCTCCAAAGAAGGGTGGCGGTTAGGAGAATGATTAGGTTTAAGCAAATTAAGAGATAGTTGCTTTGACCAAACCAGTACAACGAGAGCGCGAGGATCTGCATTGAACCTACCGCCATGGTTGCGAGGGTCATGATGGTAAACAGAATGTTATTGTTTTTGGCTAGGCACATACCGATCACCAGGTGGGTGAATATGGCCCAAGCTAACACCCCAATAAGCAGCCAAGCGTTAACGCTGATGCCATTTCCGATGAAATAAGCACTTAGTATAAAAACGCCAAATGCCTGCAGCAGTTTGGCTTCGACAATGACCGTCCAAAGAGATTCAGTTTCGGACTCCTCTAGCGTGAGTTGGTTGGCACACATCAAAAGAAAACTAAAGCCAGTGAAGCAGAGGGCCGCCAAGAGGGCAGTGTGAAGTTTTGCACCTGAGTCGGCGTACTCGTAGACCAAATTTAACGTGCTGGAAATTGATAGGTTCAGGTAGTCCAAGATGTTTAGCGACAACGACCAGTCAATAAAGTGCGTTTTCCAAGCGCCTATTCCAAGAGCGGCGGCCAAACTGATCACCAAGATGGCCATATAAATTGTATGAACGAGACCATCCGTCTGCAGTCTGTGAAATCGACCCTTGGAATGAGCACTGTCATTGCCTTCTTCGTTCAAAAGCCTCACTAGGAACGCTGCGAAGCCTGTAAAGATAAAAAGAGACACAAAGATGAAATTCGGGAGCTGCTCACTCTGAACTTGAGTGGCATTCATGGGCGCGTCTAGAATCGGTTGAAGCCATATTAATTTGAAGGCCAATATCAACGTTAGCGCAGCGATAATGAGGCCAGCAAAGGTCGAAAGGTCATTTTTAAAGCCTGTGTTGGTCTCTAATTTGAAAACAGAAACCACAATGATCGCCGCGAGTAAGGTCGGCATGTTGAACACCAGCCAAGGAACAAATTGGCCCAGTGGTGCCCAGTCGCCGTAAACAGAAAAGCCTAACTGATCGCTGAAGGCCAAACCGAGTGCAAGCAAGCCTATCGCGCCGAGAGCTCGTAGCGCTTTAGGGATGGCTTCGTTGGAATGACTGAGCAAATTTCTTGCAGGCAGCAGGAAAAGCAAGGCAAATAGCACGCCTGGTTGGCGATCTAATAACGTCGCGACTAAGGCAACGACGACAGCCATTGATAAAAGAAAAAAGGCCTGAATTAATCCCTGCTCTAAAAAAGCCGTGGGCCCACTATCGGTTCTTAACAGAAAGTCGGCGACCGTGGAATCGCCTTCGTTTGCTCCAAACTGCAAATGAAACACTGATTCTAGAAAAAGGTGGAAAAATATAAGCCAAATTAGCGCCGGCCCCCAGCCCCAAAATAGTAGTAGGGCGGTAGCGGGAAGGCTTACAAAAAAAGCACTACTACCTAGGTTGCGCAGTAAAAATAGAAACCCTGTTTTGGAAAATAAACCTTCGCCTTCCGAGGGTGAGAGATGTTGTTTGGCTAAAATTCGCAACAGGCTTACATAGCCAAATGCCAAAAATCCAACGAAGGCGAGAAACACAATTAGGCTATTTTGCATAGAAACATCATTCCTGAGCCTCAATTGGGCCTGATAACTCGTGTGGGTTGTAGACTGCAATTGTAGAGACTAGAGTGGATAAAGTTAAGAAAAGTCTGTCAATTTTTGTGGTAGTTGCGCTCCATCGGAGTAAAACCTTTGTTAGGTGATGGGTCCAATAACGTTCTTATGTTTATAATGACCGTGTAGGGCGAGCAATTTCGCCATGTGAGAACAAAATTGTATGAGTAATATCGTAGAAGTTACCAGTAATAAAGCCGAGCCAGTTTCGAAGAGGTTGGTTGATCGTTTTTGTTTGGCTTTTTTTGTGATGGCCCTCAGCGGCTGTGTGACACATAACAATGGAATATCCTCTGAACCTCTGGGGCAGGCAGATGCCGTCATTGAGGTTAACCCGGATCAAGAGTCGATCGAATCTGACGCGGAGTTAGCACAGGACCCAAGATTGCCTCGGATCGAATTGGATGCCGAGACCTTGGAAAGTTTGTTGGTAATGAACATTGCAAGCTACCAGGGTGCTTGGGGCTTAGCTGCAAAGAAAGCCCAATCAGTAGCAAGTTCCACTAAGGATTTTCGATTAGCACGTTTGGCTACCTTGCTGGCGCTCAGAGATAATGATTATCAACAAGGATTGTCAAGCGCCCAATTGTGGTATGAACTGGATGCGCAAGATCCTGATCCTCTTAATATGTTGTTAATTACACAGCTAGGTGCTGGAGACGCAGAGGGTGCTAAAAAAAGCGTTCTGGCACACGAAGAAGGAAAAGAACTTGATTCGCATATCAAGCAAGTAGCCGCCCTTTTGATCCGCCAGAAAAATCGCGACGCAGGATTAGAGGTCGCTGCATTTTTGGTCACTCAGTACCCGAATTCGGCACAGGCGGCGCTTAGTGCGTCGTTTGTCGCTGAAAACTTCGAGGACTACGAGCAGTCTGAAATCTGGGTTGAAAAGGCGTTAGAGCTTAAGCCTGGGTGGGAATTGGCGGCACAGATGCAAGCTAAAGTTTTACTTTCACAGCAAAAGCTCGAAGAGCGCGGTGAATTTATCGCTGAGTACGTAAAAACTCACCCTAGTTCAATTGTGATGAGGATAAATTATGCCGCTGAATTGATTCGCAGCGAAGGGGTAGAACAAGCCTACGACTATATGCTGCAGGTTCTCCTCGATGCGCCCAGAAATACCAGTGCGCTGAAGTACACCGCGGCCCTAGCTGAAGATCAAAAACAATTTGAACAAGCAAGCAAATACTATCTGAGAGCGCTGAATATCAATCCAGGCGACGACGACATTCGTTGGTCTTTAGCTCGTCGTTCCTACATTGATAAAAATTACAAAACCGCTGAGCGCTACTTTAATGATATACGTGATCCTGGGCTGTTGTTTGATGCGCAGATACAAGTAGCGAACGCACGGTACGAGTTATTTGGGCTCGATTCCGCCATCAGCACCTTGGCGAGCTTGGATCCAAACACCGAAGCCCAATACGTTAGTTTGGCGTTAACAAGGCACTATTTGTTGATGTCGGAATACCAATACGAAGAAGCCTTAGGTGCAATTAACGAAGTGCTGTATTACATTCCTGATAATTTGGAGCTTGTTTATGCTCGAGCTCTCGTGGCCGCGGAGTTGAAGCGAGTTGATATAGCAGAGCCTGACTTTCGAAAGATAATTGCGGCGAAACCCGATCACGCCAATGCTCTTAATGCCCTGGGCTACACCTTGGCCGATCAATCCATGAGGTATGAAGAAGCCAGAGTTCTAATCGAAAAGGCATTAGAACTTAGGCCTAATGATGCGCATATCCTCGACAGCATGGGGTGGGTTGCGTATCGCCAAGGTGATTTTGAAACCGCAATTGATTTTTTGGAAAAAGCGTACGCTAAAAGTGAGGAAGTTGAAATAGCAACTCATTTGGCCGAAGTGTTGTGGGAAAGTGGCGATCAAGAACGCGCTAAAACTATTTGGTTTGCTTGGTTGGCAAAGGAGCAGGATAACCGCTTGTTGAACGAAACCATTGAGCGGTATGGTGTTGCCGATGAAGCGTCGGCCGGATTGCTAGAGACGCAACTCGATTCTTAAATGATGGTTGGCAAGTTTAGTTATGGACGTCTAAGTCTCATCCTGTGTCTGGGATTGCTTGGGGCGTGTCAAACCGCAATCAAATCTGAACCCGAACCGTTGGCCGATGGGTGGTTAAATAGCCCTTCTGTGTTTGCAACTCAGCGAGATCGATTAACGCAACTTCAAGGTTGGAAGTTGACGGCGAAAGTCGGTATAAAAACGGTAAGCGATAATGAGTCTGCAAACCTCATTTGGACTGTAAGGGGAACGGAGAACGAAATACGTCTTTATGGCCCTTTAGGCGTCGGTGCGGTGCGATTGAGCTTTAATGGCGATCGCGCGGTGTTGAAAGATAATAAAGGCGTCGAACACGTTGGTGTTAGTCCACAAGAGCTGTTGATGCGAGTGGTTGGATGGCCGATGCCTATAGATTCTTTAGCTTACTGGGTGTTTGGGGTTCCAAATGAGTCTCAGTCTTACCAATATCAAGTGTTTGATGGTAGGGTGAGTCTGCTTGACCAAGGAGGTTGGTTAATCAACTACGAGACCTATAAACCACTCTTCTTGGATGATATAACGCTGCCAAAGAAGATTACGGCCAAGCGAACGCTGCTCATCAATGGAGAAGAAAGTCTTGTGAGAGTGAGGCTTGTTGCAAAGTCTTGGACCAGAACACGTTAAGGATAAGGACGTGACCGATTTCATGTTGACTGAATCTGACGATCATAGCTGGCCTGCGCCGGCGAAAATCAATCTTTTTTTGCACGTCGTTGGGAAGAGAAGCGATGGCTATCATTTGCTGCAAACCGCATTTCAATTTCTCAATTATGGTGATGAATTGGTTTTCTCTATTAACGATTCTGGACGCATAGAGCGTGATTACGATTTCGGGTTTAGTGAAGAGAGTGACCTATGCATGCGCGCTGCGCAGCAATTGAAGAGGTTTTCCGATAGCCGGTGCGGCGTGGTTATCGGCATGAAGAAGAACTTGCCGATGGGCGGCGGGCTCGGTGGCGGGAGTTCAGACGCCGCGACGGTACTTATTGCGCTTAATAAATTGTGGGGTCTTAAGCTCAGTCGAGACACATTGAGTCAAATCGGTTTGGGTCTTGGTGCTGACGTGCCGGTATTTATTGGAGGGCAAGCCGCTTGGGCTGAAGGCATTGGAGAAATTTTAACACCCATAAACCCCGTTGAATCATGGTATTTAGTGCTTAATCCGGGCGTTGAAGTGTCAACAGTGGAAATTTTTTCAAATAAACGTTTGACACCGAGACCCGAGATGAAGAAAATACGCGCTCTCGAGAAAGGCACCAACTCGCCGCAGAGTGAAAACGAAGCGAACGGGTATGTCATAGACTCGACTTTTGGGGAAAATCAGCTTGAAGAAATTGTCAGAGCTGAATACCCAGAAGTTAACGAACTTCTTGAGTGGTTGTCGCAATTTGGTCAACCTCGCATGAGCGGCTCTGGCGGTTCTGTGTTCCTTCCGGTTGGGAGTGAGCAAGCGGGATTGGAAATTTTGCACAAGCGACCATTGAATTCAGCAGGTTTTGTTGCCAAAGGTGAAAATTTTCACCCATTGTACAAAGAAATAGAGTAGAATACGCTCCGCTCGTTGTTACGATGAATTGGTAAGGAAGCCGAATGAAGACGGGTTATGGATATTTTTGAGTAGGTCTAACTTATTCAAGATATCAAGAAAGTGTACTGGGGTGTGGCGAAGTGGCCTAACGCACCGGATTTTGATTCCGGCATTCGAAGGTTCGAATCCTTCCACCCCAGCCATTCTTTCTTTCTTTCTCACTTTCCTCTCTTTTATTTAGGCTTGCTCTATCCGCTTGGCTGTGTGACTACAAACCAAGTAGGTGATGGATAAATTGTTTTATCTTTTAGTCTACTTCGCTGAAAAACTCGTGAATTAGTCATATAATTCGCGCACATGTCAGCCGATTCGGCTTTGACCAAAACATACGTTGTCAGTTTTATGGCTGGTCAGCGAAACTGAGGTTTTACCCAAGAGGTTAGACAGTGGCACTCGAAAACTTACTTATTTTTTCTGGTAACGCTAACCCTGAGCTTACCGCTCAAGTGGTTGACTATTTGAAGGTTCCGCTCGGCAAGGCCCGCGTTGAGCAATTCAGTGATGGCGAAATCACTGTAGAAATCCAAGAGAATGTGCGCGGTCGTGATGTGTTTATCATTCAGCCTACTTGCGCACCGAGTCACAAAAATTTAATTGAATTATTATTGATGATTGACGCTTGCAATCGATCATCGGCGCACCGTATCACGGCAGTCATGCCGTATTACGGGTATGCGCGACAAGATCGCCGGCCGAGAAACTCCAGAGTCCCAATCAGTGCCAAACTGATTGCTTCGATGATGAGCACTGCAGGTGCCGATCGTGTATTGACCATGGACCTTCACGCTGACCAGATTCAGGGTTTCTTTGATATCCCAACTGACAATATTTACGGTTCGCCTATATTGTTAGACGATATTCGTAATTTGAATGAAGATAATCTAGTTGTTGTCTCACCTGATGTAGGTGGGGTCGTACGAGCGCGAGCGTTAGCCAAACGACTGGGCGTTGACTTAGCTATTATTGATAAGCGGCGACCAAAGGCGAACGTAGCTAAAGTTATGAACATCATTGGTGAAGTTGAAGGGCGCAGTTGCGTACTTATCGACGACATGGTTGATACGGCAAATACGTTGTGTAAGGCGGCCGATGCGCTTAAAGAGCATGGTGCGACAGCCGTCCGTGCTTATTGTACTCATCCAGTATTGTCTGGAGAGGCTGTTAATCGAATTAATGCGTCAACGATGGACGAAGTGGTTGTCACCAACACCATTCCTCTGTCGGATGCCGCGGCCGCAAGTGAAAAAATTCGACAGTTGTCGGTTGCTCACTTGTTAGGTGAATCTATTCGTCGAATCACAGTAAGTGATTCGGTGAGTTCATTGTTCTCGGATATCGATTAGATATCGAGTAACGTAGTTAGCATCAAGTTCTGATGCGAGTTTGGAAACGTCCGTCGTCAATACTTTCGGCGGATTTAATTTAGAGAAATAGTATGGCTAATTTTATAGTAGAAGCTGAAGTAAGAACCGGTTCTGGTACGGCTGCCTCACGTCGCGCGCGACGCAATGGTCAAGTCCCAGTTGTGGTCTATGGCGGTGGAGAAGATGAGCAATATCTTTTGGTTGATCACAATAAGATCTCACACCAATTAGACGTTGAAGCTTTCCATTCCGCATTAGTACAATTAAAAGTAGATGGAGATTTGCAGCGCGCAATTTTGCGTGATGTGCAAATGCATCCCTTTAAGTCACAGGTAATGCACTTAGACTTTCAACGTGTAAGTCGTAAAGACACAATTACCATGACGGTTCCTTTCCACTTTGTCGGTGAAGATGACGCGCCTGGTGTTAAAACTGAAGGCGGAATCATGAGTCACAACATGGTTTCTGTAGACGTTTCATGTTTGGGTAGCGATCTGCCGGAATACATCGAGGTTGATTGTTCTGAGTTAGGTAAAAGTGAGTCTGTTCATCTAGGTCAGGTTAAATTACCTGAAGGCGTTGAGCTGTCGGCTTCGTACCAAGAACAAGATCTTGAATTGCCAGTGGCTTCTGTGTTGATTCCGAAGGGCCCAAGCGCCTCGTCAGAAGATGATTCTGAAGAAGGCGATGCAGCTGCTGAAGAAGGCGCGTCTCAAGAGTAAGCTATATGCAGTCTATGCCTATAAAAATGATTGTCGGTCTCGGCAATCCAGGCGACAAGTATACGAAGACCCGGCATAACGCCGGGTTTTTGTTTTTAGACCGATTGCTCGAGCAAACAGGTGGCTCTCTTAAAGCCGATAAGCATTGTTTTGGCAGATCGGTGAAAACCTTTATTGCTGAGCAAGAAGTCAGATTGCTTGCCCCTGACACATTCATGAATTTAAGTGGCAAGGCGGTTATTGCTGCTTGTCATTATTACAAAATAGGGTTGGGTGAGATTTTAGTCGCCCATGACGAGTTAGATCTTGACCCTGGTGTCGCCCGGTTAAAGCTCGGAGGCGGGCATGGTGGTAATAATGGACTCAGAGATATTGTGCAGAAAGGCGCTAGTAAAGATTTTGCACGCCTTCGCTTAGGCATCGGACACCCTGGCGTTGGGCGCGATGTGTCTGGGTACGTGCTGAAGCCTGCGAACAAATCAGATCAGTTGCGAATCGACGACGCTATTGCTGAGAGTCTACGTGTCATTGATCTGGTTGTTAAGGGAGAATTCCCTCGCGCAATGAACGAATTACATACAAATTTAAGTAAATAGGTTAGGCAGAACGACTGCCTGAAAGAAGAGGATAATATGGGATTTAAATGCGGCATTGTTGGGCTACCAAACGTTGGTAAGTCTACGCTATTTAACGCTTTGACCAATTCGGGAATTCAGGCGGAAAACTACCCTTTTTGCACTATCGAACCAAACGTGGGAATGGTTGAAGTTCCCGATCCGCGGTTGCATCGTTTGACCGAATTAGCCGATCCTAATAAAACCATTCCTGCGACGATGGAATTTGTTGATATAGCCGGGTTAGTAGAAGGCGCGTCGAAGGGTGAGGGCCTAGGAAATCAATTTTTAGCAAACATCAGAGAAGTTGACGCGATAGCTCATGTGGTGCGTTGCTTCAATGATGACAATGTTATTCACGTATCTGGAAAAGTTGATCCTGCTTCTGACATCGAAGTGATTCACACAGAATTGGGTTTGGCAGACCTTGATACGGTGGATAAAGCCATCGAGCGTGCAGCGAAGCGTTCTAAGTCTGGTGACAAGGAGCAAATCGCACTGAAAGCGGTGTTAGAGAGAGTATCTGCTCATCTAAATGAAGGCGAACCCGTTCGCTCTTTGGGGCTAGATGAAGACGATTACGACAAAATCAAACACCTGTGTTTGATGACGGCAAAGCCAACCATGTACATAGCTAACGTGGATGAAGCTGGGTTTGAAAACAATCCGCATTTAGACACCGTTAATGCAATAGCAGAGAGTGAGGGCGCGGGTGTTGTTGTGATTTGTGCTTCAATAGAGTCTGAGATTGCCGAATTGGATGATGGCGAGAAAGTAGAGTTCTTAGCTGAAATAGGTCAGGAAGAACCTGGGTTAGACCGCGTGATTCGAGCAGGTTATGAACTGCTTGGATTACAAACCTATTTTACAGCGGGCAAAACTGAAGTTCGCGCTTGGACGATACGAAAAGGCGATACAGCACCAAAAGCCGCCGGCGTCATCCATACAGATTTTGAGCGTGGGTTTATCCGAGCTGAGACCACGGCCTTTGCTGATTACGATCAATACCAAGGTGAGCAGGGGGCAAAGGAAGCTGGAAAGTTCCGTTTGGAGGGCAAAGACTACGTAATGCAGGATGGCGATGTCGTCCATTTTCGCTTTAACGTCTAGTGTGGTTTTGACGGTGCGATGAGCGGATCTTGCTTCGTCATCGCATTCCTCTTTCACATCCTTGTTTCTTGGTCTATGCTCAGTGTGCAGCGCCTTCAGTTTTTGAAGATGGCCTACTCATAGTTTAGTTTATTGATAAAGCGATTGTTCGGAGTTGTGTTGTCTTAGGGAATCGTTTTTCGGTTGCATTCTTTGTTGCTTGGCTGGTTTTAAATTCATGTAGGTCGCTTGTATCTACTAATAATTATAAATCACTGGGAAACAATTCAATTATGCAAAACACCGACCTTCAGGCGTTGTTCGCCGAACCAATATTTAGAGCTGATATATCGAATTCCATTAGTCCTGAACAGATAGAGTTCATTAAAAAACTAAAGATGAACCGAAATCAAACGAACTTGATTTCCGAAAACTTGTATCTGTTTGACGCCCCTGAGTTGGCGAGTGTGAAAGCCGCTGTTCAAGGAGCCTTGGATCACTATGCGCATGAGGTAATGGGGATTAAGCAAGCGTTGGAAATTACACAGTCTTGGTCGCTAATCAACGAGCCTGGCGTTGGTATGCACAGTCACTCTCATTCAAACTCTATCGTCTCTGGTTCACTGTATTTTTGCAATATGCCGGAACCGCCTGCAAAAATGGTGTTTGAGAGGCATTCAACTTATCAGCAACTCCAACTATTGCCGGAGGCTGACAAGCGAAACCTATACAACACGCAAATAAATGTCGTTGAACCGCGAACTGGTGAAGTCGTACTTTTTTCGTCAAGGCTACAGCACTTCGTGGAGAGTAATACTTCACCTCAACCGAGGTTTTCCATCGCTTTTAACTCCTTTGTTAAAGGCAAGCTGGGCAATTACCGAGATGTTTCTGAGCTGAGTATCGCCTAGCTATCGAAGCTTGGGTATTTTTAATGAATAGAATTTTAATAGGATGGACAAAATGGCGTTAGTCAATTCCGTGGAAATGGCTCCAAACGGGCCGCATTTTTCAGAGTTTGTGCAGGGTTACTGGCGGATGAATGATTGGCGTCGAACGGTCCAAGAGCACTTAACGTTTCTTAAGCAACATGTGGCTCTTGGCATTACAACGGTTGATCATGCGCATGTTTACGGTCAGGCTCCGAGTTGCGAAGAGCTCTTTGGACGGGTTTTAAAGTTGGACCCGGGTATGAGAGCAAACATTCAGATCGTTTCAAAGTGTGGTATCGAACTGGTTGACGAAGACAGCGTTCAAGTTAATCATTACGATAGTACTCCCCGAGCGATTGAAAATTCAGTGGATCTCTCATTATCTCGACTTGGGGTCGACCAGCTCGATGTTTTGTTGGTTCATCGACCTGATTGGTTAATGGACGTTGACGCGATTGGTGAGTGTTTTAAAAACCTAACTAAAAGTGGAAAAGTTTCTCATTTTGGAGTCTCTAATTTCACGTCAAGTCAATTTGATTTGCTTCAGTCTCGAATTGATCAGCGTCTGGTCACAAATCAAGTTGAGATTAATCCGGTAAATTTTAAGGTTGTGGATGATGGCACTCTGGATCAATTACAACAATACAGAGTTAGACCCATGGCCTGGTCTTGTTTGGCTGGAGGCAGAATTTTTAACGAAGACTCTGATAGGATGAGCCGGCTCCGTACTTGTTTGCTCGAAGTTGCTGCTGAGCATGGTGAATATTCCTTGGAGCAGGTGGTTTTTGCGTGGATTCGCAAATTGCCATCTAGGCCTGTGGCCATATTGGGCAGTGGAAATATCGATCGCGTAAAATCGTCCCTTGATTCCTCTCATCTACAGTTGAACCAGGAGCAGTGGTACCGAATTTGGGTGGCTTCTTCAGGGGTAAACGTACCCTAATGTCGTTGCCGTTTATTTTTTAACAAATTCTTTCATTTTATTATCAATTTCTGACTCAATTTTTTATAATGTCGCGACCTAGGTTTGTTACAAGACTCCCAATAGAGGAAATATCATTGAAAAATATAATTAGTAGAAGAATTTTCGCTCTCGCCGCAGCTTTAGCTGCTTCGATAGCTGCCGGTAATGCGTTAGCGGCTTTTCCCGACGACCTTGATTCTGGGGTGGTGTTTATTGAGGATGGCGCGGTGCCTGGAACGGCCGATTTAGTCAGGAGTTTTGCTCAGACGTCTAACTTGGAAGCGAGCATAAGTGGCAGTACGGTAACGATGAATTACGATAAAAAGGATTCATGGCCGAAGGGGCGAGGTTCAATTGGTACGACGAACCTGAATTGCTGCGTTGCTAATGCATGGGCATTTATTAAGGTGGGTGATACCTGGTACGGCGGAACCTGGGAGTTCCTACGTAACGGTCAAACTGTTAAGCAGCGTTCTGCGCTTCGTGGTTCATCGCATTTGAAGTTTGCGCCTTTGTCGAACTATACCGTTCGAGAAGGAGACGTAATTGGCTTAATGGTTGCTGGTATCACTAGAAACGGACTGCAATTTAACAATGTTCGTGAACGAACTAACATTGTTTTTTATAAAGTTGGCCAAGGAGAAGTAGATCCAAGCGAACTGGGTTTTGGAGAGCCAACGCCAACAACTCCTGAGCCATCAGAAAGCAAAGTTTCCATTGCGCCGATTCTCGAATTGTTAAGAGAAGACGAAAATTAAGAGTTGAGTTTTGATTTGTAAAAAAGAGGTGCTCTGCACCTCTTTTTTTATGGTCTGAGGTAATGCCAATGCGGACAAAGAGGATGAAAAACGTTAAAAGCAGCTTTTCGCTCTTAGTATTCTTATTGACAGTTAGTTGCGTTGTTAACTTATCTCAGGCGCAAATTCGAGTTGCTGTAGCCAGTAACTTTGCTAAAACTGCTCAAGAGCTGTCTCATGCGTTTTCCGAGCAAGGTAATGTAGAACCTATTTTACTCATTGGTTCAACGGGGAAGCATGCAGCGCAAATCGCTAGGGGGCTGCCCGTGGATTTATTCATGGCAGCCGATCAACAACGCCCTCAATACATAGAGAGCATCGGCCTAGCAGTTGACAATTCAAGAATTACCTACGCGATTGGTCGGCTGGCATTTTGGGTGCCAGGCGGTTCCAAAAAACCTAATAGCACACTCAGTGTATTACTTTCTCAGCATAAGAAAATTGCGCTAGCAAACCCTAAATTGGCGCCCTATGGATTAGCTTCAGAACAATCAATTGAGTACGTGATGGCCCAGGGTGAGGCGACAACAAAGAGGGAACCGGAGCGACTGATGGGAGAAAACATCGGACAAACTTTCCAGTTTTTGAATACGGGTAACGTTGAAGCAGGTTTTATTGCATTTTCACAGGTCGAGGGCATTCCTGACGATCAGCTGGTTCTGGTTCCATCTAATCACCATGAGCCTATTGAGCAGCAGATGCTCATTCTTCGAGAATCTCAGGACGTACGCGGATTCTATGAATTTGTTTTGAGTGAGTTAGGTAAAACCATCATTAGAAACAATGGTTACGAAACACGTTGATGATTTCCCCGTCTGATCTTGTTGCGCTTGGCACGACGTTGAAACTGGCTAGTCTCAGTACCGCCATTCTTGTTCTTGTCTGTCTCCCATTTTCATGGTGGCTTGCAACCACTCGTTGGCGATTTAAGTATCTAGTAGAGTCCATTATTGCGCTCCCTTTGGTTTTACCTCCCACGGTATTGGGTTTTTACTTATTAGTGTTATTTAGCCCTAATGGCTACCTTGGAGCTTTCATTAAATCGCTGACTGGCGAAGGCTTGGCGTTCAGTTTCACTGGGTTGGTTGTTGGGTCGGTTATCTATTCGTTGCCATTCGTTGTTCAGCCATTGCAAAATTCCTTTGCTGCGATTGGCCGGCGGCCATTGGAAGTCGCCGCTAGCCTTGGTGCATCGCCGTTTGATGCCTTTCGAAGTGTCGTACTTCCGATGGCAAAGCCCGGAATTCTGACCGCAACTGTATTAGGGTTTGCTCACACTGTTGGAGAGTTTGGAATAGTACTGATGATCGGCGGCAATATTCCTGGAGAAACAAGGGTGGCTTCAATCGCTATTTACGAACACGTAGAAACGTTAGAATACGGCAACGCGCATGCCTTATCGTTGTTGCTGTTGGGATTGTCTATGGCTTTGCTAATCTTGGTTTACGCCAACAATCGACGGGTCGGAGTGTTTCACTCATGAGCCTAAAGCTCGAAATTAATCTGGCTAATCAAGGCTTCGATAAGTGGATACGCATGACGGCACTGGCGCGGCAAGTGACCGGCGTTTTTGGTCCTTCTGGCTCAGGCAAGACCAGTTTATTGAGGGCCGTTGCTGGATTTGATAAACAGCCAAACGCACATGTTTGGTTTGACGGAGAACCGTGGCAGACAGACAAGCATTTCCTGCCAACTCACAAAAGAGAACTCGCGTTCGTTTTTCAAGAAGCCTCCTTGTTTAATCACCTGTCAGTTGAACAAAACCTAGATTTCGCACTTACAAGAGCCCGTCATCGTGGGCGTCAGATCATCGCTAAGAAGGATGCCATCGAATTATTAGGCATTGCCCCCTTGGTCGCTAGAGAGTGCCATGGTTTGTCTGGTGGTGAGCGTCAAAGGGTGGCGATTGCTCGGGCGTTGTGTTCACAGCCTAAGTTGTTGTTGATGGATGAACCTCTATCGGCGTTGGACTCAGCCGCTAAATCAGACATCTTACCTTGGTTAGAGTCGGTTTGTAGTGCTACCAAAATTCCAATTCTTTACGTCAGTCATTCAATCGATGAAATTGCCAGATTGTCTGATAGTTTGGTGTTACTTGATGCAGGCGGCGTACTGGCGCAAGGAAGTACTCGGAACATGCTTTCTAGGTTGGATTTGCCTCTCGCGAATCAACCGGAAGCCGCCAGCATAATACAGGGCGAAGTGGTGCGTCACGATGCGGATTACGGAATTACTTACTTAGCAACTAAGGCTGGCGAGTTGGCCCTGACAAACGCTAACGCTGTAAGCATAGGCCAGAGCGTAAGGGTTAAGTTAAGTGCGCGAGACATCAGTATTTCTCTTTCGGTTAACCATGATACAAGCATATTGAATTCAATAGAGGGTTCAATACTTGAGCTTAAAGATCACGGCAAGGCGCAGACGTTGGTGAAGGTGGTGGCTCACGGCGAGCTCATATTAGCGAGAATAACCAAGCTGTCTTCCGAGCTATTAAAACTAGAGCCTGGAATGGTTGTCTCTTTGCAAATCAAAAGCATTGCACTGCTATAGGGTATTGCGATGAGATTCACTCGATAAATGGGCGTCGGAGAATTCTACGCGTTAGCATGCGCTTTGATGTGGGCCAGCGCGGTCGTTTTATATAAGCACGTTGGTGACAGTCTAAGCTCCAATACACTGAATCTTGTTAAAAATGTGATTGGATTGAGTTTGTTAGCGCCCACAGCATTTTTAGTCGAGGGCCTTAAATTACCCTCTCTTGAGTGGGTTGATTGGGGCGTCATTATAGCCAGTGGTTACTTGGGAATCGCGGTTGCTGATACATTGTATCTTCAAGCACTAAGAGTCATCGGAGCGGGCCGAACGGCAATTGTGGCTAGCTTATACAGTCCGTTTGTAGTGCTTTTATCGATGATGTTTTTGGCCGAAACGTTATTTCTATGGCAGTGGTTTGGTTTTCTATTTGTATTAGCCGGAATATTGATCGTTGTGTACCAAAGACACAATGATGATCTGGATTCTACTAAGGCCCTAAAGGGCTCTTTGTTAGCGGCTGCTTCGGTGTTTTTGACGGCGGCGGGAGTGGTGGCCATGAAGCCAATACTTGTGAATGATGGGTTCTTTTGGATCGTGACCCTAAGGATGCTGGCTGGAGTCATTGGCATGTTAGTGTATTTGGTTTTACGCCAACGTGTGGTGCCCACATTTAACTCGGTGTTTTACGGTGAGCATCGATGGGGCGCCATCATTATTGCCAGTTGTTTTGGCTCGTATTTTGCACTGCTTTTTTGGTTGGGTGGGTTTAAATACGCCGACGCATCCGTGGCATCTGTGCTCAATGAGACTGCAAATATCTTCATAGTCATAATGGCGGCCGTTTTCTTGAAAGAGCCTTTAAGTAAAAGACGATTGTGCGGCGTGGGCCTGACGTTTCTAGGAGTATTGATTTTTCTTGGGGTTTTTGGATGAATTCGGTAACGGTTAAGACTTTTATTCTAACCATGGTTGCGCTTGTCGCCTTCGCCGGCAACTCGATGCTTTGTCGCCTGGCTCTTAAGACGATGTCGATAGACGCCGGGAGCTTTACACTGCTTCGACTTATCTCAGGTGCCGTTGCGCTAATATTCTTAACTCGACTGTTTAGAGAGAGTCGTCAAGATAGAGGTCGATCGATTAAATACAGTGATTCTGGAGGCTGGCTCGGAGGTTTCTCATTATTTGTATACGCGGCGTTTTTTTCTTACGCCTACGTGAGTCTGGATACGGCAACGGGCGCGCTAATTTTGTTTGGCAGTGTTCAGATTTCACTAATAGTGTATGGCATGGCAAAGGGAGAGAAATTGTCTCTCATCGAGGGGCTTGGTTTTCTTGTTTCATGCGCTGGGTTTGCGTATTTGTTGCTACCTGAACTTACTAAGCCTAGCTCAGTAGGGTTAGCATTGATGGTGGTTTCAGGCTGCGCTTGGGCGGTGTATACCGTGCAAGGTCAAGGTTCAAAATCTCCATTGAATGACTCAGCGTATAATTTTACGCGAGCGCTACCATTTTCTTTGTTGCTTTTTATCTTGATGGCGTTCGGTCTTTTAGGCGAGGTGACGTTGTCCTGGCGTGGTGTGCTGCTGGCTACTGCTTCTGGAGCCCTTACTTCCGGTATTGGGTACGCTGTGTGGTATTCAGCTTTGCGTTCATTGAGTACAACGGTTGCCGCCGTGAGTCAGTTGGCTGTGCCGGTGATTGCTGCGATATTGGCAATCATGTTTGTCGGAGAGGCAATAACCATTCGCTTATTGCTATCCAGCGTTGCCGTATTAGGCGGTATATCTATTGTGATCATGTCCAAGCGGAGTAATAAAATCAAATATGAGTAATAAAAGGATCAATTTTCAGAATAAGTTTTCTCTGTTCTCAGAGCAATGGGCTCCGCGCGTTATCGCCGAGCTCAATGATTATCAATTCAAGCTGGCGAAACTTGAAGGGGAGTTCGTGTGGCATAAACATGACCATACAGATGAGGCCTTTATTGTGTTGGAAGGGCAATTGAAAATCGAGTTGCGTGATGGATGTATTGAATTATCTGAAGGAGAAATGTACGTCGTACAAAAGGGTGTTGAACACAAACCAGTCGCTGAAGCGGAGGTGAAGGTAATGATTGTTGAGCCTAAGAACGTGATAAATACGGGGGACGCAGAGCAAGGAGAGCGGACAGCCCAGAATGATATTTGGGTGTGATTGAGGGGCAGTAAGACTTATCCGTTAAATGAGTGGTTTATCCTAGCGCTGAGAATTTGATCGAGGTGATAGATTGCTGCACTGAGCCCCTGGCAGGGTGGCCGAAATTAGAGTTGCTACAGAGAGGAAGGCGCTTGAGACAAGTAAGCAAGCCGTTAGGCCGTGTTCTTGGAAAACCCATCCGGAGAGTAACGTTCCCAGAAGGCGTCCGGCTGCGTTCGCCATGTAATAAAAACCGACATCAGTGGAGACCGCGTCAGCATCTGAAAAGTTCACAATCAGAAAGCTGTGTAAGGCCGAATTAACCGCAAACACAAATCCAAAAACAAACAATCCTAGAATCAATAAGTTAATTGGGTGAAAGTTACTGAACTGGGTGAAAGCAATTGCTGCCGGAATTGCTGACAATGCTAAAGCCCATCCCGTTGCGACAGTTCGATAGGACTTGCTTTTAATGCGAGTAAATTTTGGCGCTTGAGTTTGCACAATGCCGTAAAAAATAATCCAGCAAGCCAATAAGCTACCCACTTGCGAGTGTGACCAGTCTAGTTGTCTCGCCAAGAAAACGGGAAGCGCTATCACGAACCAAACATCGCGAGATGCGAATAGGAATAGCCTTGCCAGTGCTAAGCGGTTAATTGCTTTGGACTTTGAGAACAACTGTTTGAATTTTACTTTTTTCGAAGCTTTGCCTAGGTCTCGTTTTAAATAAAACAGACTGACTAGCCATACGAACATTAAAGAAAACGTCATTATTAAGATTGAGGCTTGGAATCCAAATTGGAACAATAGCGCGCCACCAAGGAAAAATCCGGCTCCCTTGAGTGTGTTTTTTGAGCCTGTTAAGGTAGCAATCCAGCGATATAACGCGTCTTGTTGCTCCTCTGGAACCAGCAGTTTAATCGCGCTCTTCGCGCTCATTTTGTTTAAGTCTTTAGCTACGCCTGAAAGTGCTTGAGCCGCCATAACCCATATGACAGTAAGAGCTGGAGTGGGCAGAGCAAGCATGAGAAGGGCCACTAATTGCAGGAACAAACCTACGTTCATGGTGCGGTTCAAACCGAATTTGGCGCCCAGCCAGCCACCTAGAAGGTTGGTGACAACGCCAAAAAACTCGTAAAAGACAAAAAGAGACGCTATTTCAAGTGGGCTATATCCTTGTTGATGAAAAAAGAGAATCACCATCATTCTTAGGGCGCCGTCGGTGAGCGTAAAAGCCCAATAGTTCGCGGTAATTAACAGGTATTGACGAACATTATGAGAAAGGTCGGTGAGTAACATGTTTGATCAAGCTAAAGCGTGCTAAACCAAATTAAAGGCTTTTAGCGACAACATCTCGAATTAATTCCATTGTGCGGTTTGAGTAGCCCCATTCGTTATCGTACCAAAGGTACAATTTTAGTTGGGATCCGTTGATCACCATGGTCGACAACGCGTCGACAATGCATGAGCGAGGGTCTGTTTTGTAATCAACTGACACGAGCGGCCGCTCTTCATAGCCAAGAATGCCATTCAATTCGCCCTCCGAAGCTTGCTTAAACAGTGCGTTGACTTCCTCGACAGTGGTTGACTGCTCAAGTTCGAATACACAATCAGTTAGCGATGCATTGGTTAAAGGCACGCGAACTGCGTGTCCGTTTAATTTGCCTTTAAGCTCGGGGAAAATTTCAGTAATAGCTGTTGCTGAGCCGGTTGTGGTCGGTACTAAGCTGGTCCCGCATGAGCGTGCTCTCCGTAAATCTTTGTGCGGGGCGTCGATGATTGTTTGTGTGTTGGTGATATCATGAATGGTGGTGATAGAGCCATGTTTGATGCCTAGATGTTCATGGATGATTTTCACCGCGGGGGCCAAGCAATTGGTGGTGCATGACGCGGCTGTCACAATAGCGTGTTTTTTCGGGTCATAATTAGACTCATTAACGCCCATGACAATGTTGAGCGCGCCTTGTTCCTTTACCGGCGCGCTAACGACTACGCGCTTAACCCCTTGATCAAGGTAAGGCTGAAGAGCCGAGAGTGTCTTGAACTTGCCAGAAGCTTCTAGCACGATATCGCAGTTCGACCAATCTGTTGCTTCGATGGTGCGGTTGTTGGTATAGCGAATTTGATGGTTGCCAATCACAAGACTGCCGTCAAGAGTGTCTGCACTATGATTAAAGCGACCATGAACTGAATCGAAATTCAGCAAGTGAGCCATCGTTTCAACGTTACCGGCCGGGTCATTGATCTGTACGAATTCCAGCTCATGTTCGTTCGCCCAAGAGTACAGTGCACGCAGGCTCAATCTTCCGATTCGCCCAAAGCCATTTAATCCAATCTTAATCGTCATCGTATTTAGACCTATCTCTAAGAAAGTGAATTATAGCGATTTGCAACCAAATCATATGACAGCTTTGTTACAACTTTAAAGAATGGAGGTCGCCATTTCTACATATCGTGGGAGCGTGATCGAACGAAAATCCTCATCAGGGTTCATTCGCTCACCCAGACGTACAATTACCGTATTGTGTTCAGGAACGTTGATTATGTATTGTCCTAGGTGACCACTGTACCAGTAATATGCAGGGTTTCTGTCTAATGCTAGCCAGGTGGATAGCCCATAAAAGGGCTGGCCTACCGGTTGTATCATCTGTTTGACGAACTCTTGAGGAACGAGTTGTTGACCGTTCCAGTTCCCGCCATTAATCATTAGCAAGCCCAGCTTTGCGAAGTTACGAGCATTGGTATTTAGGCAGCAATAAACCAATTCCATGCCGCTATTGTCTAAATGCCATGCCGCGTCGTCGTTCATCTGCATTGGCTGCCAAATCTTTTTACTAAGATATTCGCTAAGGGTGTCTGCAGCGCCGGCTTTTTGTAGGGCACGTAGTAAAAAGATTCCCATGATCTGAGTTGATGCACTGGAGTACTCCCAGAAAGTGCCCGGTTCCATTGAGAACTCACCACTGAGTAAAAATTCCTCAATGTTTCCACCATAGTATAGTTCTACTGTTGGACTAAAAGGAGTGTAATAATTTTCGTCCCATTCATAGCCTGAATTCATTAAGGAGAAGTTTGCTATGGTGGCGCTTTTGGCTAATGGGTCAGAACTGAATTCGGGTATGAAATCTGTTATCGGTTGGTCTAGGCCTGTTACGTGTCCTTCTTGGATTGCGATTCCGAGCAGTAAGGTGGTGACGGTTTTCGCCATGGAGAATGAGTTTGTCTTACTGCGGTCGTCATAGCCGTTAAAGTAATTTTCTGAGATGACTTTTCCGTCTTTGATTACTAAAAATGCAGCAGAGCCTCCGACTTTTAACTCGTTTAAAAACTCGGTTGGAAGTGGCGTTTTATTAAATTTTTCATGCTTGAGCAGGGGTGTTTTGGCGGCTGCCGTAGGAATGGATCTCACGTTAAACACTTGATGATCGTTGATATTCGCTGTGATATGCCCGGCAAGGTAGGTGCGCTTGATACTGGTTAATATGAACCCGTTACCGCTAATAAGGAGCCCAACGACAGCAACTAGACAAATAGACATTAGGCCAATGATCAGTGATCTAACTATTTTCAAAACAATACCCTCTAGGTGAATGTAAGTTATAACGGTAATTCTGTTTTATGTATTGGCTGGCGCAATACAAAGCTGGTGTGTACACCCCTCACGCCCTCTAGTTTTGTAAGGCGGCGGAGTAAAAACTCCTCGTAGTGTCGCATATCTTTGATTAACACTTTGATAAGAAAGTCGGAATCTTGCCCTGTGACGACATAACACTCCATCACTTCCGGTAGCGCCGAGGCCGACGCTTCGAATTTTTCAAATCTATCGGCCGTATGTCGATCCATCGTTACGCTGATCATGGCCATTAGCTTTAGGCCAAGTTTTTCGTGGTCTAGCATGGTGATATGGCGCGTTATTATTCCAGACGACTCCAATTGTTTAACACGTCTTGCGCACGGGGTGGGTGACAAATTGACCAAGTCGGCTAATTCTAGATTAGTGATTCGGGCATTTTTCTGTAGATGCTGGAGTATTAGTCTATCGGTTTTATCAATATTCAACTTTTATATCTAATTATGTCCGTATTTTTAGTGATTATATCTAAAGTGTTGTCTTTTGTGTTCGTATATTGCTCAAACTTGCTCGCGCCTAGCAGTTATACTTATATGTAATACGAAACGTCAAGGGAACTTTGATTTCCACGCCAGAAATACCATGTCTCAATATAACCATCGCAAGTACACTAAAATTGCCACTATTGATAAACAAGACCGTCGGTGGCCTAACCGCACGATAGACGTATCTCCTTTATGGTGCAGTGTTGATCTGCGAGATGGCAATCAAGCGTTAATTGATCCGATGACGCCATCTCAAAAATTGGACATGTTTGAGATGCTTGTGGCGGTTGGGTTTAAACATATTGAAGTTGGATTCCCTGCTGCATCGCAAACGGATTTTGATTTTGTTCGCAAACTAATAGTGGAAAATCGAGTCCCTGAAGACGTCACGATTCAAGTATTGACTCAAGCACGAAAGGAGCTAATCGAAAGAACGTATGAGTCATTAAAAGGAGCGGCGAACGCGATTGTTCATGTTTATAACTCTACTTCTACGGTACAGCGCGAACATGTCTTTAAGCTCACCAAAGATGAAATTAAGCAGATAGCGATTAATGGCGCCAAATGGGTCAAACAAGGTGCGGAAAATCAGCCGGAAACCAACTGGCAGTTTCAGTATTCCCCTGAAAGCTTTACCGGTACAGAAATTGACTATTCGGTAGAGGTTTGTAACGCTGTTCTTGATGTATGGAAGCCAACTAAAGCGAACAAAGCAATACTTAACTTGCCCGCGACTGTTGAGGTAGCGACGCCAAATGTGTACGCGGATCAAATAGAGTGGTTTTGTGATCACATCAACAATAGGGAGTCAGTGATTGTGAGTTTGCATACTCACAATGACCGAGGTTGTGGAGTAGCGGCGTCGGAGTTGGGTGTTCTTGCCGGGGCTGATAGGGTTGAAGGTACTCTTCTGGGGAATGGCGAGCGAACCGGAAATATGGATATCGTAACCATGGCGATGAACTTATATAGTGCGGGTGTCGATCCTAATTTGGACTTTTCAATAATGGATCGGATTATCCATGTAGTTGAGAAATGCACCCAATTGAAGGTGCACCCTAGACACCCCTATGCGGGTGAATTGGTGTTTGCTGCGTTTTCTGGTAGCCACCAAGACGCTATCAACAAGTGCCTGTCGATCTATGAGCAAGACAGTACTTGGGAAGTTGCTTACCTGCCCATTGACCCTCGTGACCTTGGTCGCGATTACCAAGAGGTCATACGAATTAACTCACAATCAGGTAAGGGTGGCGTAGCTTATGTTTTAGAACAAGAGCATGGAATAAAAATGCCGCGTTGGCTACAGGTGGATTTTAGTCCCATTGTGCAGGCCGAGGCAGAAAACACAGAGGCTGAGGTCAGCCCGGATCAGATCGCCGAATTATTTAATGCCACGTATTTAGAAGCTAACAAGTCGATGGTGTTAAATGGTTATCAAGTGAATCGTTCTGATGGGGTTGAACGTTTTGAAGCCGGTTTTACGCACAATGGAGTAGAGCATCAATTGAGCGGTGAAGGGCGCGGTGTGCTGGAGGCTTTTATCAGTTCTTTAAGTGACCTTCTCGGTAAAAACTTGGTGATCATAGAGTATAACGAACATACCCTAGGACATAGTGACGGTTCGGAGGCAATGACGTACGTTCAGCTTAGCATTGACGCTAAACGGGTGTGCGGCGCAGGAAAAAGCCGAGATATTCTAGGCGCGAGCTTGGCTGCTATATTGAACGCCGTTGCCAGGGCTCATTAGCCTGTTATGAAGTTAGCCAAGGGAAATATTGTATTCGAATAGCGGCTCTTTATCACCGCTAATACGATTAGCCTCCTGGTTGAGGCACTTTTTTGTGGAGCCCTCTTGGGCCCCACGCTAAGACAGCCAGATTAAGACTCAGTTTCGCCTTCTTCGAGCGCTGATACGATAGTGCTTAGCGCGCCATGCATCAAGCTCGCAGCATTTTCAGCGGCAAGTTGTGGTTGATTGCTAACAATCGCGTCATAGACCTTTTTGTGGTCAGCGTAATTGCCAGTTTTCACGCCCGTCCTCATGTTGGTAAAGCGTATACTGACGCGAAGTGTTGTATCGATGATTCGACCCAGTTGCATGAAGAAGCGGTTTTCACTGGCATCCAGTATGCTCAGGTGAAAGGCGATATCTGACTCTAAGGGGTCATCTAACCCGCTCTCAGCTTTGGCCATGCGATCCAATGAGAGCTTAATCTGAGCGATCTTATCGACATTTTGGCGTTGAGCGGCCAGCATTGCTGCTTCGGGCTCCATTGCCACTCGCAGTTCTGTGAATTCTCGTAGTAATTCTAACGTGGGGTTGGAGTCTCGAATCCAGCGCAGTACATCGGCATCAAACAGATTCCACTCCGTTTCCGGTAGGACTCTAATTCCTTGTCGAGCGCGCGAAGTGATCAGCCCTTTTGCGGCCAAGGATTTAACAGCCTCACGAGCAGCGCTCCTGCTGACTTGCAGTTGCTCGCACAAGGTTGCTTCACTGGGGACTGGATTATGATCACCGTAAACACCCTTGATAATGGCATTTCCTAATGTGTCGGCAACTTGTTGAGTGAGGTTCATACCTCTAGTGTTCGAATTATTCATAAGTGTGAGGCCATCTTAAGGTGAACGAGTCTGGTTGTATGCAACAAGCTTTATAAGAGGCTTATGCATCAAACAGTTTATTAGTGGAATAAATTGTACATAAATATGACAATTCAAACTATCAGTAGTCTCAATATCTATACAATTCTCTTCACATAATAATGAAAATGCTTGTATTATAGTAAATATAACGACGTTATATTTTTAATGAGAGTATTCTTCCTTTGAAAGCGAACCTAAGTTTCACCGATATAGCAGACTTTCCTGACCCAAATTCAGCACCTAGTTCTTCAATGTTTGTGAAAGAACTCAGAGCTATGATTGATTTGGGCGGAGTGCCTTACAATTTATTAAAAGGCATAGCCTTTAAGTCAAAGAAAATCGTTAACGTAAAGAAGCCCCCCATTATTCTATTACCCGGTTTTGCCTCTGATGAACGGTATTTAAAGCCACTTCAATTCCATTTGCGGAGTTTAGGGTATACCGCGGAGGGTTGGGGGCTCGGCTTTAATATGGCGGGAACTAACTTGCCCCATACATTAGAACAGTTGGCACCGTCATGGGACGTTGAGTATTACGATGGTTACACACCTGAAACGTATAGAGGGGAAGGGGGCGTACCATACTTGTGTGATCGTGCCACAGATCAAATTCTTGCAAGATCGAAGGAGATTGGTGAGCCTGTCGTTTTAATTGGGTGGAGTTTAGGCGGGTATGTGGCTAGAGAAGTTGCGCGGGAGTTGCCAGCCCATGTGGCCAAAGTCATTACGCTAGGCGCTCCTGTGATAGGAGGGCCAAAATATACGCGAGCGGCTTCGTTTTTTAAGAAAAAAGGATTTGACATGGAATGGATTGAGAGTGAGGTTGAAAAGCGAAACCGAAAGCCAATCACGCAACCTATTACCGCCATTTTTAGCAAAACAGATGCCGTTGTGGACTGGCGCGCCGCACTTGATAAAGTCAGTCCCAATGTCGCTCACATACAAATCGATGCAGCTCATTTAGGCATGGGGTTTAATGCCAATATTTGGAAGCTAATCGAATTATCGCTTGAGAAATTCCAGGTCGATCAGAGTGCCACTTAGAAGGGAGGTCATGATGGAAATCCTTGGTCCTTTTAAGTGTCTTTAAGTTAAGTGTCTTTAAGAATTTTTAGCACCTCTTTGGTGACGATTTCAGGGGCTACGTATATTAGTAAATTGCCTGCTCCTGGTACCATTTTGCAGTGTGTGTTCTTCCGTTGTTTGCAAAAACGATAAACCGAATCGATCGACGTGAGTCCATCTAGCTCACCATTGATGTAATACACTGGGCGGTCAATATCTTTGAGCTCGAAAGCCATGTTTCGCATGATTTCAATGCCTTCGTAGGTATAGGCAGCGTATCCGTGTTGTGACGCAAACCGATATCCTTTGAGCAGTCTTCTCATGATGTTTTGGTCAGATGTCGCTGCTAAATCCGAAGGGGAGTTTCGATAGCCGATTTGAAACAATCTTTGAATGTTTCCTCTATTGAGCAATGAAACGGCTGCTAATACTAATGCCGGAAGTGTTTTTGGGAAATAGCGGGCTGATTTCGCAATTGCGCGAATTCCTCGCGGTAAGTGCTGCAGTTGCGCTAAATCCACAATGGGTACAACTCCAGAGACATTAATCATGGAGTGTACTTTTTCAGGAAACAGCGAGCAAAATTTAAACGCATGGATACTCCCCGCCATGATACTCAAAAGCGTTGCCTGCTCTATGTCTAAGGCGTCGAGTAACTCTTTTAAATCATTAGCGGCGGTTGATAACAAGTGTTCTTTGTCTGGAGGTGGTGACGAATCACCAAACCATGCTCTTGCTACGCCAATAATTTGATAGCCTGAGTTTACTAAAGGCTTGTGTATCTCTTGCGGCAATTCATGGTCATGCAGAATTCCATGAATAACGATGATGGTGCCCTTTATGGGTTGACCTGATCGATAATAAGACAGTGTGCGCCCATCAGACAACGTCAGGGACTTATTATCTAAATAGGAGTGTTGCCAAAGACTCTGCGGCGCAGGCGCGGCGCTAAGGTTGATACTTGCCAGTAACCTCATTAGTTGAGCCTGAGAATGGGTGTCTGTTTTGTTCAGAAGGGACTTGGATTGTTTACGAACAGTCTCAGTTGATCGATGCTGTTGGGATGCTATCTCCTTGATGCTTAAGCCTTGAAACAACAGGCCTGCGATGTCACATTCTCTTGGAGTTAAGCCGTAGAGTGAAGAAAGCTGACTTCGATGAGATTCATTCCAGCTCATTTGGCTGATGTCGATAACCAGTTCATCGCTTCCTTGAATCGGCTGAATTAACAGTAGACATGGCACTCCTGATTCAAGTGTTGCCAATAGTGGCTTTGCCTTGTGCGATACATCAACGGTTACTAGAGCTTCAAGCAAGTCAGCGGCGGAGTCATGATTAAACAGTTCCGTGACGGTTGCTTTGGAGTCAACGATCGGCTGTGCCAGTTCGTTACAAGAACTAATATCGCCATTGAGAGACACGCACATTGAGGCAACAGAGCGTTGAGGGAGCGAAGCCTTTGCCGTTTTGCTGGACTGCTCCGCCTGTTGCATTGCTGTGAATGCTCGCTGAAAATGTTGGGCCAGTGCCTGATTTATCTGAGGGTCATTGTGATTTAATACATCCTGCTCTATCAAATAGCGCTCCCAAGTCTCGATAAACTGATCAAAACGGTCGGGGTTAATTGCTAGATCGTAGACGGCATCGACCACCGCTCCTTTCTTTATTGAGCTATTCTTAGACAAAGGGACTCTAAAGTATCTGAAAGCTAAAGTTGTGTAACGACAGCAGTATATCGCTCATTTATTTAACGGAGTCTTGTTGAAACACTCTATTACATTCTTGGATTGTTGAGAACGTAGGGTTACCATCACTGGGTTACTCATAGCTTTATTGCTCATGTGGCCTGTTTATTCTTTGGTTCGACTGACTGTCTTCAGTAAACCACGAATCCTGTTACCTTTACCTACCCAACCTAAGCTTACATCATGCATCGTTATCGCAATGTCATTACCGAGGTAAATTCCCTAGTCAAGCTTGCTATGCCTGTGTCTTTAGCGCAATTGTCAATGGTGGGTATGTCGGCAACCGATGTATTGATCGCTGGAAACGCAGGCACGTTGGAGTTGGCAGGCATGAACTTGGGCGTGAATACCTGGCACATGATTATATTATTTTTCATGGGGATAGGCCTTTCCACCCAGCCTTTGGTAGCTAAGCATTTTGGCGCCGGCAGAGATCAAGGCGTGAAGCATCAGTTTAATCAATCGACGTGGATGTGTTTAATGCTAGGGCTGATTGCCACCTTGGTGGTTTGGGGGGGTGTTTGGGGTATGGGTTTTTTGGCGATTGACCCCAGTATTTTATCGATTGCCAGAGAGTTTCTATTGGTTATCAGTCTGTGTGCAATTCCTTTTTGCATGACACCCGCGGTCAGAGGTACGCTTGAAGGAATGAGTTTAACTCGCGTGGTATTCCTAGTAAATTTCACAGCATTTCTACTTAATATTCCACTTGATTATATTTTGGTGAATGGGCTTTTTGGATTTCCACGATTTGGTGGTGTGGGGTGTGCTTGGGCTACTGTTGTACTTACATGGTTAAGTTTTGGTACTACTGTTGCCGTGTTAAAGTGGCATAGAAAACTCAGACGCCAGAGATTGCTTGCGAATTTTGAAAGGCCCAATATCGAGTCAATTAAACGCACATTGATTCTTGGGGTACCAATTGGGGTCTCTTTTGTCGTGGAACTCAGTATGTTTTCCGGCGCTGGCATGATGATCGCCGCTTTTGGCGCGGTAGAAGCGGGTGCTCATGCCGTGGCTATCACCGTAGCCTCAATGAGCTTCATGTTGTACATGGGGCTTGCTCAAGGTGTAACGATAAGAGCCTCGCAGTTTTTGGGCGCGGGTGATCCAGGCTCCGCATGGTATACCATTAAAGTGGGGTCAAGCTTTAATATGTTTATAGCCTTGATTATTTGCATTGCTTTCGTTGTATTTACCGAGCCATTGATACGCTTATTTAGCCATGATGACGAGGTGGTAAAGCTCGCTGTAATTCTGTTGTATTTTGGCGCTGCATTTCAATTAGCTGATTGTTTACAGGTTGCTGTTATTCACGCTTTACGCGCTTACCACGACACCAGCAGTCCTCCCAAATATCAGTTGCTGGCCTTTTGGGGAGTAGGGCTGCCCGTCGGAGTTGGCTTGAGTTTTTATGATCTTTGGCCCGGTTTAGAAGGCGCAAAAGGTATGTGGTTTGCAATGGTTGTGAGCCTTACTTTGGTTGGGTTGCTCTTGCTGGGGCGCCTACAAAGGCATCGTAAGGATTCTTTGACTGTTGCTTGATGGCATTTTGGATGCTTTGATGTTTTATCAAGGTTAAGCACGTCTTAAACATTATTAAGAGAGAGATAATTCATGGGTATTGTGGTTTCTATTGCCATGCTTTTTGGCTTAACCGTATTGAGGCCGACACCATGGCGCAGTCGTGGTGTCGATCCAAAGCTCGGCTCGACGGCGGTGAAACTCGCTATTGGCTTATTAGTTCTGTTAGGGGTATGGAATATCGTATGGTATGGGTTTAGAAATTTAAGTGACCTTTGGGGAGTGATCGCTATCACGTCAGGTGCCGTCATGCTGTCGGCAGCAAGAATCATATACATTGAGCACATAGTCGGTGCTAAGAGCCAGGTAGACATAAACGTTCGTAGCGCAACGATAATACTGCTAGCGGGCTTTTTCCTTCTGTACGTAGTGTCAATAGTGCAACTGAATTTGGGGCTCCCCATTCTTGGCCGACCCTAGGTAGTTGGCCACTTGGCCTATTTTACGCCCATCGTAGATAGCGCCTTTTTTAGTTAGTGTCTTTGCGCGTCTTGAGTTTACTAGCAAGTATTCTTTTTGCTGCAATATCGATTGATTGATAGTCGACCGATGCTTCTAGGGACAGAGGCCAGCGTTCTAGGTTGCCATCTAGCCAAACAAGCAGGTGTGGTTGACTGGTGAATTCAATCGCTGGTTTGACCTCCTCGGTATTTAGATTGTCGCTGACGAATGTAAGGACCACATCTTGCACTACCTGATACCTAAGTGTGCGGCTGTAGTTATCGGTAATATATTTAGTGAGAGCGTTGATGTGTGACTTGTACTTAGAGCCTGTTCCTTTGGCAAAGGTTTTTGGGCGATATAAGATTAACGCGGGTTGCGTCACAAGGGTGTTTTCGCTGACGATAGATTGGTCCTTTGAGTAAGCGCTGTCAGAGGCGTTTCCCTCTGGGTAGTATTGGTCAAATAGGTCTCGATTAAGAGCGGCTCTACGGTGCTCAGCCTCTCGGATGTTAGACCTTAGTGCCACCAACTCTTGGCGAGCAGAAGCACGCCTGGATTTGAGGCGGTAGCGTTCTTTTACTGCTCTTTTTTCAGCTTTTTCGTCTAAATTACCGGAGTCAATTTGATACGCCAGTTCGCGGCGGCGATGGGTAGCGAATTCTATGTACTCCTGTGCTTGGTAAATATCTGATTCAATTTGGTCTACGAAGTTACGAGCTTTAAACAAAATATGACCATCCTTGTAGGCCTCATCGAAATAGTACTGTTGGTCTTCATCACAAATTGGAGCGTAGGCTAAATTCCGCCACCCAAATTCGAACCCATTTTCCTCTCTACAAAACGCCTCTAATCCTAATGTATATCCTTTAGTAAACTCTTCTTTGTCTGACCAGACATTATATTTGAGGCATTTTCGGTCGCTTTTCTCCCAAGCAGATGGGTATGTCTTTCCACTTTTTGCGCTGTCGAATCCCGCGGCTAACCAATCCGTGGTAAAGCAACTTTTATGTGCTGATCGCTCGATCATGGTGGCACATCCGCTAAGTAAGATGAGAATCAATATGGCACTGGCCTTCAACAGAGGTTTCATTGTTATTCGCACTAATTAGTAAATCACAATCCAGTTAATCTAGAGTTAAAAGTGTAGAGGTTGTTTTCTATGCATGCAAATGGATACTGTTTGGATGGCAGATGAGTCGAATGCGGATAGGCTCCAGTCGAGAGGTCGTCTTAACTGGTTTGGATTAATAGTATAAAAAGATGAACACTAGCCCATGCTTGAAACTCAATCGTTCCGTGCGTTGATTTGGTCAGGATGATTAGCTAGTTGGGATAATATTTTTTCAGCGGCAGAGTTAAGAGTATTCTTCTTCAATGGTGACTTAGGATTCAATGCGAGTCGTTCAAGGGTTTGGTTCCACCATACTAACAAGTGCGGCTGATCACCGAACTCTGATGCGGTATTTAGTTCGACGTTTGGGCTGCCGGGTATGTTAAAGGTTACGTTAACATCTTGAATTATTTGGTATCGAAGCTTCCGAGGGTATTGTTTTGTGATGTGCTTGCCTATCGCTTTTATCTGCTTACTGTAGGCGGACTTATTTCGCGTACTCCTTCTGGGTTCATAGAGTAGTATTGCTGGTTCGGAGACCATGATGGATTCACTGAATAGGGTTTTATCTTTCGAATAGGCGGATTGGGAGTCTTGGTCTGCGGGATAATACTTATCAAGTAACGCCCGCCGTAAAATGTTTTTTTCGTTATCAGCTTCTTGTTTCTCAGCGTTTAATTGCCTGACTTCCTCACGCAGCTGATTTCGTGTTGTTTTAAGGGCATAGCGTTCTTTTACTGCCTTCTTCTCCGCATTTTCCTCTAGCTCCCCTGAGTCTATGCTGCGAGCCAATTCCTTGCGTTTACGAGTGGTTTGCTTAATAGATTTCTGAGCTTTAGCTAGACTTGATGCTGCCCTCTCCAATTGCTTGATGGCCAGGTACAGCTGGGCTCCATCTTTAAATGCAGTGTCGAAGTCACGCTGAGGTTGGCCCTGGCATATTGGTTGGTAATCAAGATTTCGCTGTCCGAATTCGAAGCCGTTCGCCGGCAAACAGAAAGCGGCCTTTCCCATTTTGTAGCCGCGAGAAAACTCCTCTTGATCAGACCAGACATTGTGTTTTTCGCACTTCTTATCACTCTTCTCCCAGCCTTCTTTGTATGTGACTCCGTTTTTGGCACTATCAAAGCCAGCCGTAAGCCAATCCTTTTTGAAACACGTGTCTGGAGATGACTTTGCCATCACCATCGTAGCATCGCTAAAGATCACATAAAATAGGGTGATGATGGCTGTTGCGGAGATCTTCATTCTTAAATAGAGTCCATTCGTAAATCATAGTGGGGCGGTTCGCGTCCCAAAGTGTAGGAGTTACACTCACTCATTACAATTCAAAAGTCCATTAAGTTTTTTGGGTGGTATTTGAGTGATTGTTCAGAATTCGTTACCCATAAAAAAAGGCAGGTTACCCTGCCTTTTTTGTTGCGGTAACTCGAGAGCTATTTTTGCTCGGCAACCCATGCATCAATTTTAGCTTCTACTACGTTCAGAGGTAGCGGGCCGTATTTCAAAATTTCATCGTGGAACCCACGGATGTCAAATTTGTCGCCAAGGGATGCCTTAGCTGACTCGCGAAGTTCTAGGATTTTCAGCATGCCAATTTTATAGGCTGTTGCTTGTGACGGCATGACAATATGGCGCTCGACCATCTTGACGGCATCCGACACAGCGTTAGGGGTGTTGTCCGTATAGTATTTAATCCCTTCCTCGCGCGTCCATTTCTTAGCATGAATGCCGGTATCAACCACAAGTCGGCAAGCGCGCCATAACTCCATAGCAAGGCGCCCAAAGTCAGAATACGGATCGGAGTACATGCCTATTTCCTTAGGTAGGAATTCAGAATATAAGCCCCAGCCTTCAATGTACGCAGTGTAACCACCAAACTTACGAAATTTTGGTACCTCTTTTAGTTCTTGTTGTATTGCCAGTTGCATGTGGTGCCCGGGAATGCCTTCATGGTAAGCAAGCGCTTCCATTTGATATGTCGGCATGGCCTTCATGTCGTACAGGTTTGCATAGTACAGACCGGGTCTCGACCCATCTTCGGACGGACGTTGATAAAAAGCTTTGCCGGCAGACTGCTCGCGAAAGGCTTCAACGGCCTTAACTTGCAGATCGGCTTTTGGTTTTGTGATGAATAATTCATCTAAGCGGCCTTTCATTACATCAATTAGTTGCGTCGCTTCGCTTAGGTAGCGATCTTTTCCTTCCTTATCATTGGCGTAATAGAACTGATCATCGTCACGCATGAACTCCATGAATGCTTTTAGATCGCCCTCAAAGCCGACTTTCTCTTTGATCGCACTCATTTCGTTATGTATGCGGTCAACTTCTTTAAGGCCAATGTTGTGAATTTCATCGGCTGTCAAGTCTGTCGTGGTTGTGCGCTTTAACGCGACATTGAAGAACGCATTGCCATTTCGCCATTTCCAGACTCCGTCGTCGGTGTTGGCTTTAGTTTCCAATTCAGTTAAATGAGAAACTAATTTCTCATACGCCGGTTTTACCGATGTTAGCAGAGCAGACTTAGCATCTTTCAATAGCTCCGCACTTTTCTCTGGTGTTAGATCACTCCCTTCTTTGTCAGCTAATTTTTCAAGTTTACTTGAAAAGTCGGCGAGTAAAGTGCTGGGTTCACCGTCATCGAAGGGCGCTCCTTTAATGATGTTTTTGCTGTCACGGATGACGTGTGGGAATACAAACTTAGGCGGTACGATATTGGCGGCAGTTCGTGCTTCGATCCCGGCAACCAGTTGATCAAAGAGCGTGCTCACGCCATTTAACCGAGATACATACGCTTCGGCGTCTGCAACGCTGGAAATACGGTGTTGATTGATTAACAGTGACACAACGCCAGAATGGCGCCCGAACATTTGATTAACAGGGTAGTTATACAAGCGCCACTGATAATCCTCAATTTCGTTTTCTAAAGACTGAGTTAGCAGGTCATAACTCAAAGCGGTGGCTTGGTCTAACTTAGAGCGATCGAAAGTTTGTAGCTCTTTTAAGTTTTGTTTACTGAACTCCAGTTCCTTAGCCGCATTTTCGTCACTAAGATCGTTCCACTCGCCCATGCGTTCCTTTCTCCCTAGATAGGTCAAAAATTCTGGGCTTCGAGACAGTCCTTCCTCGAAAATTCTTTCGTAGAACTCGTTGGCTTTTTTAGATTCGATGGCGACTAAGTTCTTAGAATCAACTGCTGGGGATTCACTTACAATCGGGGCTGTTTCTTGTTTTGATGTGGTTTGCTCTGGGGCTTGATCGCATGCTGCTAGAACGGCAGCGGCTATCAACGCAATACTTAACGGTTTACGCATGGTCATGCTCCTAAAATTCGTGGCTTTTTATTTTCTTTTCATCAACGCGTCGCGTTTTTGATGATAGGAATAATAGATGAATTTTAAAAAGAAAACGTTGCAAATATTGCGCTTTTAAAAGAATTAAGTTTCCATCATATTCTAGAATGGAAGTTTAACGTGCTTCAACGTAAAGTCTATTCACGCAGCGGTCCAACTTGAGGCTACCGTTGGATCGCTACGTATGGCGAAATGATCGGAGTGCTTTACACAGAAAGCCGTTGCTAGGTATTGATTACCATAAGCCCAGTGTTAGAGTCTATGTTTCCCTCACAGACATCGATGTATCGCTCGCTAAGTTGTAAAAGTCCGTTTAACTCGACGCACTCTAGCCAGCTTCTCGTTTTTAGCGCTGACTCGACAACGAACGTTCCTGAGTTGACCTGAAACTCTTTTGGCCCCATACGTTTTATCATTTCTTGAATATGCCCTGGCGCAAAAAATTGTTCGCAGCGGTCAGTGTTGATGCCGCTGACTTCCGACAGATCGTTCCAGTGCGTAATTCCAACGTTAAGCGTGTGTTTCATATTATCGCTCAAATGTTGATGTAGGGCGCTTAGCAGTGATTTGTTGCCTGACATATCGACAATAATCGTAGACTTAGTCGCGTCTATATTCTCGATTTCTTCGTAGCTAAGAACCTGATCGTATAGGTTGAGGTTTTCCACAGAGGACCGATTGCGTTTAGAGGTCAAGCCAATGCTTTTCGGTGAACCCTCATCGTTTTGTAGCGCATACGCGACCCCCACACTGGTCTTGCTTGACGCGCTAATTATTAAGATTTGATCAGCATTGAACCAATCTTTGTCAGACAATAGATCGTGAATGCTGTAAGCGGTTACAAACAACGGAAACAACAAACTGCGTTCGTTGTCAGCTTGATGATCAACAGCAGGAGCCGAACGGTATATATTGTATCCAGCTGGAAGGTGAGCACGATGCTCGCTACCGTCGATGTAACTGCCTCGTTCCACGTTGCTTGGTTTCATTACGCACTCTTGTGCCGGCGGAAAGTAGCCAAAGAAACGTTCCCCAACATTGACATGCTCGCAACGTGACTCGGTGACCACGCCAAAGCCCCATACTGGTATTTGTCCCCATTCGGTCGAAGCATCGGTCCCATCGGCATTTTTCGCTGGGAAAAACGACCAGTATTTTAGGTAGTCTCCTAATACGGCGTAGGTAACATTGTTCGCGGTGAACGAAAACCGTTCCACATTAACTCGTATTTCGCCAAGATTCACTTCCTGCGTCGGCACGTCGATGACGCGGAACTCGTTGAAATTTTCTTTTTTGCTTTGTAATACCTGCATTGTTCAGTTTCCCGCTTGCGCTCTTATTTTCATCGCTTCTGGCATCAGTCTTTTTACACCCTCAATGGCGGCTGGTACCGCTGCTTTCATTCTACCAAGAAGTTCCATTTCATCCGGAGTCGTTGTCTCGTCGGGAACCGTTAATGCAGTAAACCCATCGAGTCGATTTTCAATTAGCCAATCTCTAAGCCCCGGTTCTTGCGACCAGCGGTATTGGTTTTTCATTTGCGCTGCGATCCCCATCAGCCAATCCGTATCGTGATTTGGCAGAGGGACGATGCCGCAAATGTCGTTCTTTGTGTCTTCATCATCATAATTTGCTTCAATATGGGCAATAAATGCTGCACTGAATACGGGTTGATAAGATCGAACTGTTTGTACGCAGATGGTTTTTCCGTCAAACACAGGAAAGCTTTCGCTCACAGGTACCGCTCTGGCTGAGCAGTCAACAAATATCGCGTTCCGAGGGATAGAGACTGTTTTGTCTTTAAATCGGAGTTCTCCGGGGCGGATTTCCTCCACTCGGCCGTGTCGAATTACATTCTTAATTTTACGCAGTTGCGATGCCTCACCCTGACTGACGGTGGCTCCATGAAACATGGTGGGCGTAACATTTTTGTCCAGACGCATTAGCACGCCTCCTTTTTCCAAGCGCTCAAATAGATCCCGAATTGATTCGGCAGCCCCCAAAGCTTCAAGTTGTGTTACTTGAGCCCCGATCGAATCGAAAAAGAAATCTTTGCTTGGCTGAGTATTCTGTCGATCGATCCACCAGGCGTCTCGCGGCATGATCCAAGAAATTTTATCTGGGTCTATTTGATTGTCTAGTAACCACAAGCACGCGTCGATGCCGGTCTTGCCTCCGCCCACCACAACGTAGGCATCTCTCGGACAGGATAGCTGAGGTAAATCATTGAGGGGGGCAAAATCCACTTCCGATGAAATTTTAAAGTTAGGTGTGTGGGTCGACGGAACCGATGTTTTAAAATAAGTGCCGTCAATCACTTTATTACGCACATTGACTTTGAAACTTTGGTCAGAGATTAACGAGCTAAACTCGCCATCCCCATGGTATTCACACATGGGGTGATATTGAACTCTGCCTGACGGAAGAAATACATGTTTCATGATCTGGTCATAGTAAGCCATTACTTCCGCTCCAGATGCCAATTCATGCAGTCCTTTATTAAGGCCAACCTCATCACGCTTACCAGAGCTCAGTTCCGTTGAACTTACACCGTAGAATTTAGATGGCTGGTGAAGAGAGACAAACGAGTAGGCGTCATTCCAGTGGCCGCCGGGTTTATGATGCTTGTCGACGATAATAATATTAGCGTCAGTTTCAGTAAGTAATACATCTGCAACAGCCATTCCTACTGCGCCAGCCCCAATGATAAGGTAGTCCGTTTCCAGCTGCGTCTTGGGTAAAGAGTTCGTCATAGTGGTTTCCTAGTGTTTAATAGCATCGCCAAGGTTTGATATTGTCATCGTCATTTTTGGGTCGATAACAGACGGTTGAATAATGAGTGCAAATTTCATTATTCGAACAAAATATAACAGTGTTATATGCTAATATAACGATGTTATTGTTGTCAACCGTAATCTCGACGCCGAAACAGAGTGTGTAAACAACTGGTATTGCATTAATGCTTAGCGCAAACTCCGTTTGGTAAACTAATCTTCTAAAAGCCATTTCAAATAGTCATCGCATGCAAGATCAATACAAAACTCCTGAAAAGAATGTCAATGAGAAAGGCTCAGCAACTCGGAATAAGATCTTGTTGGCTGCTTCGGAATTATTTCTAGAAGGAGGCGTGGCCGCCTTAAGTGTGAGAGCAATATCAAAGCGCGCCGGCCTCTCTACAATAGGTATTTACAGCCATTTTAATGGGAAGCAAGGGGTTTTGGATGCTTTGTATATCGACGGCTTTAATATGGTTTATGAAGCAATGAATGTTGAGCTAAATGATGATCTAGGGATACAGCATGTGTTGATGTCTTGCCAATCTTACCTGAAAGTGGCTTTTGAGAATGAAGCTCATTATCGGTTGATATTTGGCGAGAGTGATATGGGGTACGAGCCCTCAGCACAGGCTCGAGAAGCCGCTACAAGGGCGTTTAAAAAGCTTGTTTCCAACACAGACGCTTACGTTAAAAGTATGTCGCTGAATGTCGATCGATTAACCGGTGCCTTAGATATCTGGGCTGTTATGCATGGTTACGTGAGTATCAGTCATCATGCGATGGCGAATGAAAAACTAGATTGGATGGGCATGGCCTTGAAAGCCGTTGAAAGACAAATTAATTCTTGGGGCTCGTTTTAACGCTGACGATTAAATGAGAGCGGGTGTCTGGTGTGGTGTATCGAGCTAGGCAACGATTGTTTTAGCAATCCGAATCGCAGCATACGATTCGGATTGCCAAGAAAGCGTGCCTATTCTTTGTTCTCCCAATACTCAGCGTTTTTGATTCCAAGTTTTTTGGGGTCGAATGTGTAGTTTTTCACACCCGCTTTTTTCTGGGCTTCGTAGTCTTTGAGTGCTTTAATCGCAGGTTTTCCCATAAAGAAAATGATCAGTATGCCGATGATGTTTACCCAAGCCATTAAACCCACACCGATGTCTCCTAGTGCCCAAGCAAGGTTAGCTTCTTTAACAGTCCCAAAAAACACGGCCGCTATGAGTCCAATTTTTAGAATGTTAACAGCGCCAGGTATTTTAATAAATCGGCGAATGTAGACTACGTTACTTTCAGCAATGTAGTAATAAGCCATTAGCGTCGTGAATGAAAAGAAGAACAGAGCCACTGCGACAAATGGGTTACCTATTCCTGGCATCACACTCTCAATGGCCATTTGGGTAAATGCAGGGCTATTGGCCGCTGTATCAGCGGCAACATTTTGGATGATCAAAGACGTCGAGTCAGGTCCAACATTGAACATGCCAGTGATTAAGATCATTAAGGCAGTGGCAGTACACACAAATAGTGTGTCAATGTAGATCGAAAACGATTGAACTAAACCTTGTTGAGCAGGGTGCTGAACTTCCGCCGCCGCCGCCGCATGGGGGGCGGTTCCTTGACCTGCTTCGTTTGAATAGACTCCACGCTTCACGCCCCAGCCGATAGCTGCACCAAACCCAGCCATTGGGTTAAAGGCGTCTTTTACAATCATCGCCAATATGGCAGGTACTTCAGTAACGTTGATGGCGATGATGATGCATGCGGTGATGACGTAAGCTAGTGCCATAAACGGGACGACGATTTGAGCGAAACTCGCTATCCGTTTTACACCACCGAAAATAATAAACCCAAGAATAATGCAGATTATGGTGCCTGTGATGATTTTCACTGAACTCATATCACCGAGGGCTGAGCTGATAATGCTCCCTTCACCGAGTGTCTGCGTTACCGCATTGCCGATTGCATTTGATTGGACAGTCGGCAGTAGAAAACCACAGGCAATGATGGTCGCAATGGCAAATACCCAAGCGTACCAAGTTTGCCCCATGGCTTTTTCGATGTAGTAGGCTGGCCCGCCTCGATACTCACCCTCATCAACTTCTTTGTAAATTTGCGCTAGCGTCGCTTCAATATAGGCGGTGGCTGCGCCAAAAATAGCGACTATCCACATCCAAAAAACCGCTCCGGGGCCACCAAAACCAATCGCGGCTGCTACTCCAGCAATGTTGCCTGTTCCAACGCGACCTGAAAGCGAAACAGCGAGTGCTTGAAATGGAGAGATACCCTTTTCAGAGCTTTCTCCGGACCTAAGCAGGTGTATCATTTCTTTGAACAGGCGGACTTGCATAAACCTGGTCATTATTGTGTAGAACAGGCCAGCGGCCAGGCATAGATAAATTAGCGCTGGGCTCCAAATTACACCGTTAATGGCATTTACAATCGATTCCATAATATCTTGTTTTCTTTTATTTGTTGTTTGATTAACTTAACCAGCCGAGTTGATTGCGCGAACGAGCAAATAGCACCAGAGCGATCGCAATAATCAGGACCACGCCAGCCATTGCGATGTTAAACGTGCCAACAATGTTATGCAGTTTCGCGATTAAGAACGAGTAGGTATGCTGAGTGATCACGGCGAGCAGCGAAATAATTAAAACAGGCGTCGCGGCTTTCTTTTTCAGCAGTAACAATACTGACCCTAACAACCCAGCAAACACGGCGATTGCGAAGGCAGCAGTAACCCAGGAAGGGCGGTTGTTGTATGCTTCTTGTAAATTAGAAGGCAACTTTGAAAATTGCTCGGCTGTCATATAGGCCTCACCTAAATAGGCCAATACTCCGACACCATTCCAGGTGATGGCCGTTAGACAGATGATCCAATACCAGATAGGTGTTTTGGAAATATCGCTCACAGTTTTTCTCCAGAATTTGCTCCTTCGGATTATGGGAGCGTTTAGAAATTATTATTTTGCAGTCGTATGATTACGAGCTTGCGAAGCACTTTAGCATATTTTCCAGCCGATTCTTTGGTTGATGAATTGAAATGGCTAGTACATCTATTTGTTTTGAGTCGTCGAATGACTTGGGCGAAATGCTAGGGTTGAGAATAACGTTGATGGCCTTGTCGCGAGCGGAGTGCTAGTGAAAAAAATAACCGCGGGCAGGCCGCGGTTATTTTTGTATTTATGCTAATCACACTTGAACAGCATGATTAGCATTGTGAGGGTGGCTAGGCGTTTGTTTAGAACGCGTAGCTAGCCTTACCATAAAGGAATGTACCGTTAAAACCGAATGGAGTGAACTGGCTGTATTCCAATCCAAGTACGGCACCGAAGTCGAAACTTCCAACGTCGGCTGCACGATCGCCTTGTTCGTCCGTCACGTTACGCGCACCAAAAGAAAGATCAATACGATCTGAGAGCGTGTAGCCAATTTCTAGGTCAAGTAAGTTGTTTGACCCAAAAACACCGCCAGCTTCATTGTCGTAATAATCACCGTAGTGGCTCAAGCGTGCCATTAAGCGAAGCTTGTCCATTTGATGTGAGGCAGTAAAGTTCCAGCGAGTGTCTGGCACACCGTCTTCAATTTGACGTACACGGTTGTCACTCAGTAAGCTCGCGTTGCGACGAGTCACGGTTGTGTCGGTTTTATTGAATGCAATGTTCCATGTGGTGTTTCCGCCAGCCCAGTCTGTATTCCAAGTTGCTACGATATCGACACCTTCTGTTTCTGTGTCGAACTGGTTAGTGAAAAACGAGAACGTCGCAATGTCAGACGCATCGATACCTTGACCTGCCAGCGTCGCTAGATCAGCGGCAGAAAGAGAGAACGTATTAGAAATATTCAGACGATCATCAACATCGATCTTAAATAAATCCACCGTAACGTCCAATCCGCCAACTGCAAAGTAACCACCTAAGGTGATGTTGTTGGATTCCTCTGGGCCTAATTCTGTACCGCCACGTAATAGGGCAGCAGGGCTAGTCGAAGGAATTACACCTTGGTTTGTTAACACGCCATTGACCAATTGCGTCGAAATATTAGATGCATTTGATTGGCCTGGTGTCGGTGCTTTGAACCCTGAGCTAATCGTCGCACGCATACCGGCTGAACTGCCAAACGAGTAGTTACCACCTAACTTATAGTTGGTTGTGCTGCCAAAGCCGTCAAAATCTTCAAATCGAACAGCCGCTGCAACCAAAAGGTTGTCACTCGCTTGCCACTCTAAGTCAGCGTAAGCTGACGTGTTTGCGCGGTCAAATGACCCGGCAATCTGTGGTGAGAAGCCTGGAAAACCATTGGTCGACGTAGAAAAGCCTTGAGATCCTAGGCCGCCGTCAATGTAAGACTCGAGTTGTCCCGCAATGATTGAAAACTCTTCTTCACGATATTCCGCACCAAAGGCCAGCGTTACGTTGTCTGAAAGAGGCATGCTGAAATCGGCGTTTAAGCTGATGTCTTGTTGCTCGTAAGCACCTGGGTTGAAATTTCTTGGGGTGTTCGGGCCCAAGCTTGCGTTTACTGTATTGTTAATGAAAAAATCAGCTTCGTTGTTACCGTAATAAGTGCTAACCGACCAACTCAAACCGCCATCGGTTTCACCTCTTAGGCCTAGCAAAAATGACGTGTCCGTGACTTCACCACCAAAGTTTGGCGTGAACCCTCCAGAAATGAGCTCAGCAAAGTTAAAGCATTCTGGACGAGCCGCAGCGGCAGCGAAAGCAGCGCTGGTTAAGCCAGCGGCCGTTGCCGGAATGTCAGTTGGGCAGTTGCCGCTTCCATCCGCCGTTAGGTCAGCAAACAATAGATTGCCGTCGGACGCGTTAACGCCGCCTCGATTAGATGGGTTACGATAATAGAAACCGCCTGTTGCTTCTTTATTATTGTAGTTGGCGTTACCAAATAATTCGATACCATTACCAAATTCAGCGCCGAAATTCGCCCAGAGCTTTACGTCACCGTCGATTTCAGGCGTGCCCCAAACTTGCGCTGGCGTTCCCACGTTTTGCACTCCGGCAGCAATAAGGCCAGCCGCGTCAGCGCGCTGCACCGATCGATCGGTGGCCTCGGCTTCCGTGTATTCAGCGGTTAAATTCAAAAAGCCGTTGTCGCCAAGAGCAAAGCCTTGATTCACAGCAAGCGTGTATTGGTTTTCGCCTTCTGTGTATTGGCCGTACTTAATTTCGGCCGAGCCTTCAGAGTTAGAGTTTTTCAGGTTGAAGTTGATTACGCCAGCAATCGCGTCAGAACCGTATTGTGCCGCTGCACCATCGCGCAGTACTTCCACACTTTGTAATGCCAGTGATGGAATTGCGGCAATATCAGGGCCTTGTGATCCATCAGCCAATCCTGCGCCAAGCCAAGTGATTACGGCGGCACGGTGGCGGCGTTTACCATTTACTAGAACCAATGTGTGGTCAGGGGCCAGGCCACGTAGATTTGCAGGGCGCACCAAGGTGGCTGCGTCGGAAATAGGTTGATCGTTTACGTTAAATGACGGGACTACGTTACGCAGCAAATTTGAAGTGTCTACGCCGCCTTGCGACACAAAGTCTGATGCCGAGATAACATCAACAGGCGCAACAGATGCTGTGGCTGAACGTGGTTTGCCACGAGTACCAACGGTTACAATTTCTTCAATGGTGGTGTCTTCAGACTGGGCAAAACTGGGCGCCGAAACGCCGGTCATTGAAGCGACTACGATCGCAATTGCGGTAGCCCTAGGGTGAAATAACTTCATATACTTACTCTCCTGCAAATATCTAAGATTTGCTAATATAAGTGTCGATGGATTTTTTGTATGACTTCAAGTCAAGCTTGTATCCTCACATCTGAATACAAGCTTTGCTCAATCCTACGCTGGTTTTTTTTTTGCAACAAGATGTCTAGCCCGCAAATTAGTGGATATATGTCAATTAATTGAAAAAAAGACACGATTTTTGTCGGTTTGATATGCTGATTACCGAATAATTTTCTCTCGTTCGAATTTCTAACTCGTTTATGATGTTCAAGTAGGCCGTCTATTAGAAAAATGCCTTTTATAACAAGACATTAGATGCTAAGAGAATTGTCTGCAAAAAATCCTCCATTGGTTTAAAAAAATAATTAGAAAGAAGGTTTTTATGGAATTGCCCCCAAATCGCGCCACACAAGAAATGCCGCTGTGGTTAGCTCTTTTTCCGGTTCTGATACTGATCGCTGCCCTCACATGGAATGTTTTGTTTGTCTATGGTGATAATGCACTGTCTGGTTCCAGCCAAATGGTGATCATTTTGGTTGCTGGGCTGACCGCTGTTATTGGTATGGTGCGTGGAGTTGCTTGGTCGTATATTCAGGAACGAATTGTGGCGACCATCGGTAATGCAATGCCATCAATACTGATATTGTTGCTTGTCGGCGCATTGGCGAGTATTTGGTTGTTGAGCGGCACCGTACCCACCATGGTGTACTTTGGTTTGAAGCTATTGAATCCCACGATATTCCTCGTTGCATGTTGTATTGCATGTGCGTTGACCTCGGTCATGAGTGGCAGCTCTTGGTCAACCGCGGCGACAATCGGTGTTGCAATGGTGGCGGTTGGTAGAGCATTGGAAATACCAGATGGACTGATTGGCGGGGCGATAATTTCGGGCTCTTACTTTGGTGACAAAATTTCTCCGTTATCAGATACCACTAATTTGGCTGCGGCGGTAACGGACACTCCGGTGTTTGATCATATTCGATACCTGATATTGACTACTGGGCCATCGATGGTTATTTCGTTGATTCTCTTTACGATTATTGGCCTAAGTTTAGAAACAACGGGTTCTGCTGTGGATGTCTCTGTTGAGTTGGCTGCCATTCGAGAAACCTTTAATATCACAGTTTGGTTACTCATCCCGCCCGCGGTTGTGTTGACGCTTATTATGAAAAAAGTACCTGCAATTCCATCGCTGTTTGTCGGTATTGTGGTTGGAATCGTCTGCGCCGTGATTTTTCAGCAACCATTATTGCAGTCGTTGACAGGCACCGTCAGTGCCACCCCAATTATCGGCGATGGAACGAGCAGTTTCGCGCCGAGCGCAGGGTACATATTGGTGATGGACACTTTGTTTAAAGGGATTTCGATCACGACGCCCATCGAGATGCTGTCTGAACTCTTTAGTGCCGGTGGAATGGAGGGTATGTTAGGTACAGTTTGGTTGATTTTAGCGGCAATGTCATTCGGCGGAGTGATGGATGCGTGCGGAAACCTTACTCGCATCATGGAGTCAGTTAAGGGTTTGGCTCGTGGCTTTTTCAGTTTAGTTGCCTGTACGACAGGCACTTGCATTGTGACTAATCTGAGCACATCTGATCAGTATATTTCAGTAGCAATACCAGGCAAGATGTACAGTGATTTGTATCGTGAAAAGGGCTTTGCTCAAGAGAACCTCAGTAGGACATTAGAAGATACTGGCACCGTGACCTCGGTGTTGATACCGTGGAATACTTGCGGGGCATATCACGCCAGTGTGTTGGGGATTGGGACGTTGACCTACCTTCCCTATTGTTTTTTCAATTTGTTGAGCCCGTTCATGACCCTTCTTTTTGCATGGTTTATGATTAAAATTAAGCGTTCTCCGAAGCCTGAGCAAGCGTCAAGCAGCAATTCAAATCAAACTTCTCAAGCAGTCTAAGACCAACAGTGTTTTCGTCTAGGTTGGCCGTTAATGCAGCTCTTTTACTCGTGGCTGTAATTTGGGGCTTTGGATTCGTTCCTCAAAAATTGGGAATGGATTATGTTGGGCCTGCGGCCTTCAACGCATTGAGGTTTTCTTTGGGGGCGCTGACGCTATTGCCTGTCATTTTATTCTGGCAGCGAGAAAGCCCTCGGCCAATTGGTACAGAAACGTTAAGGCTGGGGCTAGGTCTTGGAGTGTTGCTCTTTTTTGGAGCTCTTTTGCAACAGAAGGCGCTTCTTTATACGTCAGTTGCGAACGTAGCGTTTATTACCGGGTTGTACGTGATTATAGTGCCCATGATCGGCTTTTTTATCGGTCTGAGATACGCCCTAATAGTGTGGTCCGGTGGAATCATAGCAATTGTGGGTTTGTACTTAATGACCGGAGGGAGTACTGATACTTCGCTTAAGGGCGATATTATTGCGTTGATGGGGGCAATCATGTGGGCGCTGCACATTATGTTGCTTGCTAGGAAAGCGGGCGACCATCCTCAGGTACCTCTCGCAGCGTTGCAGTTTGTTTTCTGTGCCGTGCTTAGTTTGGTCTTCGCACTGATAACGGAGCCAATACTCTTTCCATCTGAGCCTTTGGGCTTTCTGTGGCCAGCGGTTAATGGTGTGATTGTGGTTGGATTTGCATACACACTTCAAGTGGTGGTAATGGATAAAGCTGAGCCATTTCAAGCTTCAATCATTTTTTCTCTCGAAGCGGTGTTTGGTGCGATTGCTGGCTATTGGGTATTTTCGGAGAGCTTTACACTTGCCGCGTTGCTGGGCGCTGGGCTTATGCTGATTGGTTGCTTGTTGGCTCAAGTGCCAGAAAGTGCTAATTAGATTCTCTGTGGTCCACGACGCATGTGGTGTGTTATTCGTCTGACCGAATGGTACGTGTTCGTGCGTTGATGATATAGGCCACTTGTCCTACGATCGCGCCTTGGGATACCGCTCCCCAGTTGCGACTGTCAGAGCTATTGTGGCGATTATCGCCGAGTACAAAAACATGACCGTCTGGAACTCTCCATTCAAGCTTTCTGGTTGAAGGTTTGGTTTTCGTTTGATCTTTGTTTTGAATGTACGGTTCTTCAATGGGGTTTCCATTGATATGAACGATATCGTTAAGTATTAACACGGTATCGCCTGCCAAGCCAATAACTCGCTTAACGTACTCTCGTGATGGGTCTTTGGGGTACTGGAAAACAATGACATCCTTAGTTTCGATGGGATGATTTTTATAGGCGTAAGTGGATACCAAAATATAGTCACCTGGATTTATGGTGGGCTCCATCGACGTTGATGGTATGTGAAACGGAACTATTCCGAACACTCTTCCCCTGAAGTCGAGAGAGGCCGTGCCACTCGGGTTAAGAGTGTAAAGCCCTAGGCTTAACGTCGTCAGAGCGAATACTATTATAGCCAGTCGTTTAGCCCTCATTTAAGAAGTCAGCCAGCTTATCGGTCGGTCTAAAAAGTGTAAAGTCTGCCTTACGCACTTGCTCTTCTTTAGGAAAACTAAAGTAATTTCCGTTGCCCGTTTGTCTTACGGAGCTTAGTACTTGCCCATGATTAAGCGCTTTTACCGTTGAAACGATGTTTTCGCAGCCGCATTTATAAAGATTGAGAGTGTTCCAGAAGTATGATTTTTGATAGTCTACGGGCGTCTTGGACGTTTTGAGAATGGCGCCTGTATCAATTGATTCATCCTCGATGAAATGTAATGTCGTGCCTATGGATTTTTCGCCATTGAGCATAGACCAAAATGTCGCCATGACGCCTTTATAATTCGGCAGTAGGCCTGAGTGGAGGTTAAGCGTACCGAGCGTTGGGAGACTAATAACATGAGGTTTGAGGATGGTCATGTGACGGATGCTGATCACCAGCTCTGGTGAGCTGGCGCCTATGCGCGCGATTCCTTCGGCGCTATTTACATCGTTTAGCCGCGTGCCTCCTCTTGCTGAAAGAATTGAGTCAGTTTCTCTAAGCGACTGTTCGAACTGAGCCAAGCTGGCTAAATTGTTCGTCAAATTGGTTTTAGATGCTCGCTTGCTGAGGTGAAATCGAGATGCTTTTGAGGTGTAAAAAACCGATACATCATGACTATCAAATACAGGTTGTAGCCAGTGTAATGCCAGCGCGGAAGCGGCATCCTTGTTAGTTAATATTGTTAGCCTCATTCGCCTCTGATTTGTTCTGTCAACCCCTTGATAAAGTTACGCAATACTTGGTTTCCGCAGGCCCTATAGTGTTTATGTCCGGGTTTTCTAAACAGCGCGCCGAGTTCCCCTCGAGATAAGGTTGAACCTCCGATCTCAAGAGTCTCTAGCATGTCTTCTTCGCGAAACGTAAGGGCAATGCGTAGTTTCTTTAATACGTCGTTCTTGCTTAATCGAAAGTCATCTGGCTTTGAAGGCTGTGGAGCTGGGGCCGGTTCGCGCAGGCCTCTTTGATGCACAACAAAGCCATCGAGAAATGCACATAGCTCTCCATCAGTACACAAGACAAAACTAGGGTCTTCATCTTTAATGAGTCTTGCCAAATACCCAGGCTTATCCATTGGTGCGTTCGAGCTCGGATCTAGGCTGAAGAAGCTAACCGCATCGACATCTGTAAAATCAAAGGCGTATCTGAGTCGGCGGAGAATGTCGTTATTGTTCATGGTTTTGGCGTTTAAAAAAGACTAGGTTATGGTTTACTGAATCGGCACAGAGCAATCTCACCGAAGAGGTTAGGGAGTGCGCGTAGGCCAAGGGTTTGTCTGCCATCCATTCTAACGGCAATGGATGATTCAATTTGAAAACCCAGTTCGTGACACAGTACATGAAAATCATTGATTGTACACAGGTGAATATTGGGTGTGTCGAACCATTTGTGCGGTAACTGCTCGCTCTCAGGCATTTTGCCTGTCATCGCGATTTGCCATCTATTGCGCCAATGAGCAAAATTGGGGAAGGTAACGATTCCTTCCTTGCCCACTCGCATCATTTCTTTTAGTAGTTCTCTTGGCCGTCGCATGGCTTGCAATGTAAGAGATAAAATAACGGTGTCAAAAGAGTTTGTGTCGAAATGGCCTAACCCTTTGTCCAAGTTAAACTGAATCACATTAATTCCGGTATCAATGCATTGCGAAATCATCTCTGGGTTTAACTCAACCCCGTATCCAGTGACGCTCTTTTCAGTTTGCAAATAGGACATCAGAGCCCCGTTTCCACAGCCCAAATCGATGACACGGCTATTGGGTCTTACCCAATTTGATATCATTTGGTGATCGTAGCGTGTGAGTGTTGATTGATTCAAAGACTTGATCATCCAGTGCCCCCATGCTCACTCAGCTTTTGGTTAGAAAGCTCATTGGCTACTCGGCCAAGATATGACTTCATGACGTTTACATAATGCTCTATTTCTAGCAAAAATGAGTCGTGGCCTTGATCGCACTTAATCTCAGAGTAGCTGACGTTTGCCCTGTTGCTTTGCAATGCACGTACAATTTCGCGTGACCGTTCAGGAGCAAACCGCCAGTCACTTGAAAATGACACCACTAAAAAATCGGATTTCACTTGGCTCAAAGCTGACGTCAGCGAATTTCCTGACTCGGCAGCAGGGTCAAAGTAGTCGAGGGCTTTAGTCATGAGTAAGTAGGTGTTTGCGTCAAAGCGATTTACAAAGCGATCTCCTTGATAGCGAAGGTAGCTCTCAACTTCAAACTCAGGCGTAAACTCATAGTCAAACTTAGATTTCTTTCGAAGATTTCGTCCAAATTTTAAAGCCATCATGTCTTCGGATAGGTAGGTTATGTGGCCAATCATTCTGGCCACTCGCATTCCGCGTGCCGGAGATGTGTTCAAGCTATAATAGTTGCCGCTGTGGAAGTCTGGGTCGGTTCGTATGGCCTGTCTAGCGACATCATTAAATCCGATATTCTGCGCATTGAGTTTTGCAGCGGAAGCTATGATCAAACAGTGTTTTAAACGATCTGGGTAGGTAATGCTCCATTGCATGGCTTGCATTCCCCCGAGACTGCCTCCTATGACCGCCGCCCAGGTTTGAATGCCTAATGTATCGCTTAGACGAGCTTGAGAGCGCACCCAGTCGATGACGGTGACAATCGGGAAATCCGGACCGTATGGCTTACCGGTATCGGGGTTGATGGAACTAGGCCCTGTGCTTCCGCTGCATCCGCCTAGGTTGTTGGGGCAAACCACAAAAAAACGGTTGGTGTCGATGGGCTTGCCTGGACCAATCATTGTGTTCCACCAGCCAACACTTTTTAGGGTGGATTGTTCGTCCTTTAGTTGGTGGTATCCTGCCGCATGATGGTCACCACTTAACGCGTGACAAATTAGAATGGCATTAGTCTTGTCAGGGTTTAGCTTGCCGTAGGTCTCAAATACAATTTGATACGACTCCAGACGGCCACGGCTTTCCAGCTCCAGTGGCTGGTCAAATTTAGCCAATTGAGGTGTGACTGTGCCAACGGAGTTATGAGGGGGTTCGAACATAACGAAGATGTTAGATTCTGAAGCCTAACAATGGGGCAACCAGCAATTGGAGTGATACGTTTAGAAATAGAATAACGAGCATTGGGGATAGGTCTAACCCTCCAATTGTCGGGATCAATTTTCGAGCTGGGGCTAGGAGGGGCTCACTGATCGATCTCACAACGGACAACACTGGGTGATAGCTGTGAGGTGCTACCCAGCTTACAATAAAGCTAATAAAAATAGCGGCCATGAAAAGGTAGATACACGCTTCTAAAAGAGCGCCGATTGCGACCACAAGCAGAGTGGGGAAGTAAGCGCTCCATGGAATACCAGAATTGCTGATTGCAACCAATGCAAGCAATTTAATCAGCGCAACTATATAGGCTAAAAATAACGTTGCCGTATCCACGGTTTTAATGCTCGGAATAATTCTACGCAGCGGAATTACAACGGGATTGGTGGTCGAGATAATAAACTGACCAACTTCGTTTCTAAAGTCTGCTCTGACCCATTGCATCCAAAATCGTAGCAGCACGACGTACAGCACTATGGCTAATAGTGCTTGAGTTAAGTAAATGGTGGCGTTTTGTAGGTATTGCATTATCTTTTATCTTTGTAATCCGATTCTCAACCGAGTTTCTCAACCGAGCTCATCCGCGAGTTCTTCCGAACGTTGTTTTGCCGCAATAAATGCGTTTAGAACGGCGGTATTTAAGTCATCATTGGCGAAGGACTCCAGAGCTCGTTGCGTCGTGCCGTTAGGCGAAGTCACATTTTCGATCAATGTTTGCAGGGGTAAATCACTATTTGCCACCATTTTTGCGGCCCCTGCGGCGGTTTGCGTTGCTAGCATCTTGGCAGTCTCAGAGCTAATTCCAGCTTGTTCTGCTGCGCCGATCAGGCTTTGCATGAATAGCATGAAGTAGGCGGGACCGCTGCCTGATAATGCGGTGACGGCATCGATGTCAGATTCACTTGGGACCCACGCAGAACGTCCTACTGAATTCATTAAATCTTCGGTAAAGTCTTGTTGATCACTGGAAACTAAAGAATTGGCAAACAGTCCGCTGGCACTCATTCCAATCAGTGCTGGCGTGTTGGGCATGACTCTGACGATCGGCATCTCGGTCCCACACCACGCTGAAATGGACTCAGACCGAATGCCGGCTACAATGGATACGATCAGCGGTAGCTTACTTTGCAATTGCGCTTTGATCGGTTCGAGTACAGACTCTAAAACTTGTGGTTTTACGGCAAGAACTATAACGTCGCAATGCTGAACAAGCGCGGCGTTGTCAGCCGAGAGTTGCACGTTGAACTTTGATCTTAATTGAGTCGCCTTATCAGTATTGGGCTCATACAAATATAAGTCTTCACCGCGAACTTTGCCCTTTTGGATTAAGCCCCCAATAAGGCTGGTCGACATATTTCCGCCGCCAATGAAACCAATTTTTTTCGTCACAACAGTTAAAATAATAAAGTTCAGAATGTTTGAGTATCTGTATTGTAGCTCGTTACGTGCTGATCGAGAACTTATTTACGTGCACCAAATAGGTCTGTGCCTATTCGGACCATGGTGGCCCCCTCAGATACGGCCGCCTCAAGGTCGCCGGACATGCCCATGGATAGTTGATTGAGGTCAAGTGAATACCGTTGATTGGTTTGCACCAAGAGCTCGTGAACTTTGGCGAACGTAGATTTCTGGCGGTCTGGTTTTTTTTCGGCTTGTGGAATTGTCATAAAGCCCCGGATCTCGACATTATCCAGTTGCGCAATCTGGTCGGCTAATTCTGCGCCCTCACTCAATGGCACACCGCCTTTACTTGTTTCTTCGTCAGGGTTGATTTGAATTAACAGTTTTATGGGCTTGGTGCTCTGAGTGGCTAACCGAGAGGCGATTTTAAGTCGGTCGATGCCATGCACCCAGGTAAAGTGTTCTGCAATAAGTTTGGTTTTGTTGGACTGAATTTGTCCAATAAAATGCCATTCAATGTCATGTGAATTCAGTGCGGCCTGCTTTTCTATCGCTTCCTGTAAATAATTTTCACCGCAATGGCGCAAGCCAGCCTCATTAAACAAGGCTATCAAGTGGCTCGATTGCTTTTTGCTGGCCCCAATCAGAGTCACGCTATTGGCTGGGCGCCCGGCTTGAATTTCGGCTAATCTTATTCGAGAACGGATTGCTTCCAATTTCTCTTGGACTTTTAGTTGCTGACTCATTGAGAAGATTCTGGTTATACTGTTGTGAATACATTCTGTTTAATTTTACCTTACAAAACCTTGGAGAAGGAATGGACATAGCTGAGTTACTAGCATTCGCTCAAAAAAATAAGGCCTCTGATTTACATATATCAGCCGGTTTGCCTCCAATGATTCGTGTTGATGGAGACATGAGACGGATAGATTTACCTGCATTGGATTCTGAAGTTGTGATCAAAATGATTTTCGACATCATGAACGATAAACAACGTAAATCTTATGAAGAGAATCTTGAGGTTGACTTCTCGTTTGAGATACCAAATGTGTCTCGCTTTCGTGTTAACGCATTCAATCAAGATCGAGGGCCTGCGGCTGTATTCAGAACAATTCCTTCGGTGGTTCTAAGTTTAGATGACCTTGATGCGCCTACTATATTCCGAGAATTAGTAAATAAGCCAATAGGTTTGATTTTGGTTACCGGCCCAACCGGATCCGGCAAGTCCACGACATTGGCCGCAATGGTCGACTACATTAACGAGAAGCATCGTTCACATATTCTGACGGTTGAAGACCCTATTGAATTTGTTCATCAAAGTAAGCGCTGCCTGATTAATCAACGAGAACTTCATAAAGATACTCACAGCTTTGCTAACGCGTTGAAGTCCGCCTTGCGTGAGGATCCAGACGTTATTCTGGTGGGTGAGTTGCGTGATTTGGAAACTATTCGACTTGCAATGACGGCGGCGGAAACTGGGCACTTGGTATTGGCTACATTGCACACAAGCTCAGCGCCCAAAACGATAGACCGTATTGTGGATGTGTTTCCAGCTGAAGAAAAATCGATGGTTCGTTCTATGTTGTCTGAATCTATTCAGGCTGTCATCGCCCAGACATTAATTAAAAAAGTTGGTGGTGGCCGAGTTGCTGCTCACGAGATTATGGTTGGAACATCAGCCATTCGTAACTTAATTAGAGAAGATAAGATCGCGCAGATGTATTCGATGATTCAGACCGGCCAAAATGATGGTATGCAGACTTTGGATCAATGCTTGCTCAACCTGTTGCGAGATCGTCAGATCACCGCCAGTGATGCTCGTTCGCGCGCCGTTGATAAATCCAAGTTTATGTAGGTTAGTTCACCAACCTTACTTTTTAGGAGCTTCAAGATATGTATAAGATGGCTGATCTTTTGCGCGCCATGATGGTGAAAAATTCTTCCGATTTGTTCATTACGGCCAACGCTACGCCCAGTTTTAAAGTGGATGGTAAGATTTACCCAATCGCTGGTAACCCTCTATCTGGGCGTGAATCTCAAGAGCTCTGCTATAGCATCATGAACGAAGAGCAGCGGCGAGTATTCGAAAGCACAAAGGAATGTAATTTTGCCATTCACCCAAAACAAATTGGCCGCTTTCGGATTAATGTATTTATCCAGCAAGGCGCCGTGGGAATGGTTTTGCGAGCGATCAAGACCCAAATTCCGACTTGCGAGGAACTGCAAATACCAACAGTTTTACAAAAGATGATTATGAAGAAGCGAGGGCTTCTGATTTTTGTAGGGGGAACCGGAACGGGTAAAAGTACATCAATGGCATCGTTGGTGGATCATCGAAATCGTTCTGCTCAAGATCATATTATTACGATTGAAGACCCTATTGAATACATGCATACTCATAAGAAGTCTATTGTGATGCAGCGCGAGGTTGGCGTTGACACCGATTCGTTTGAAAACGCGTTAGTTAACGCCTTGCGTCAAGCCCCGGATGTGATTCAAATTGGTGAGATTCGAACCCGTGAGACAATGGACGCCGCGGTGACATTCTCTGAAACAGGGCATCTATGCATAGCGACCTTACACGCGAACAACTCTTATCAAGCCTTAGATCGAATCTTCAATTTCTTTCCTTCTGATCGTCGCGATCAATTGGCGATGGATCTTTCGTTAAATTTATACGGCCTTGTCTCTCAGCGATTGTTGCCGGTCAAAGATCGAGAGGGGAGGGTGCCTGCCGTGGAGATTTTGATAAACAGCCCTATGATTGCAGACATGATTAAAGATCATCGGATTGATGAAATTAGGAGCGCTATTGAAAAATCAAACGAGTGGGGTATGCAGACTTTTGATCAGTCGCTGTTTAAGCTTTATGAGGCCGATTTAATAACCTACGACGACGCTATTAAGAATGCGGAATCTGAAAATGACCTGCGTCTAGCGATAAAATTACACGGAAAAGACGCAGCCAAAACAGAATTCGGGGAAACGCTTGCAAACGTAACCATCGATGAAGAGGATTGAATGATTGCTGTTTAAATCACTAAGCTCACTAACTGCTGTCTATCTTAACGAGGGTTACTTTTAGGCCTCGTTAGAGGCTCGGGGTTGCCGGATGGGCTTGTGTTTTAGTTTGCGCGGGTAGTGTGGTCGGGTTTATAGCGTGATGCGTAATAGCCAGCCAGTGCACACGTCGCGGTTACAAACCCTCCCCAAAGAATGTCCGTAACAACTAATGTTAGAGTCCAAGCGCTTAACATCGAATAATTGGTAACGGTGTAGGTGCCATAGGCAATGACTCCCAAGATGCTTCCATTGAGTAGCACTGCCGATTGGGATTGAGAGTGTTTTATTGCCAGCAGGACTACAGCGCCAGCGTAAGCGACGTAAAATAGAGCCGCAAAACCCATTCGAGGGCTGTCCAACATGATGCTCGAGATTTGTTCCCGATAAAGGTCTAGCGCAACCAAGCCAATCCAGGCGGCATCCAATATTAGAAACGCGGTGATAAACCCGAAAAATGCTTTTAAGTCTTTCATCCGATTAGGATACTTTTACGGATGAAATATAGTGTGATGAGCCTCAATGTTAGGCTTGATGGAGCTTGGTATACCAGTCTATTGTTTTCTGAGCCTTGGCTTTCTCGAGCTTTAATAGGTGGGTGTGACTGCGATGTAACGACCAAGGCATGTTGAGCGACGCCCATTCAAAATTGACCGGCCTTTCCGGCTCGATAGTGCCCACCAGAATTCTTGCCACCTGACGTTGAAGCACAATGTCTTCGTGACCTAGCCCTTCACCAACCGTGTACTGCCTGAGTCCGGAAAAATCCAATTCGGTGCTGTGATGGACATGGCCAGCTAGGAGGTGGCCTCCGCCTGCATGGCTAATGGCATTAACAAGCCAAGGAATTTCGTTGACCCCTCCTATTGTGTGGTCTTGGCCAGGGCGAGGGTCTCTGAATGGACGATGAGTAAAGAAGATTTGGCGCTCGGTTGGTGATTGCGCCAGCGTGTTGAGTAATGCCCCTCTATTGCCAGAGCCTGCTGGGAAAAAGTCAGCCGCGGTATCTAAGTTAACAAACCTGACTCCGTTAAGCGTGAACGCATTGTTCATGGGGCCCAGTTGTCTTAAAAATTGTTGATAAATTAGTCCACTATCATGAAAATCGTGGTTTCCAATTGAAATGTAGCAGGGTAATGGGGCTGTATGAAACTTACTTATTGCGTTTTCATAATCATCTAGGCCGTAGTTAAAATCACCTAGATGGAGCAAGAATTGAGCGCCTAAACTTTTGGCCCTAGTCAGGCACCAATCGAGCTCCGAATTGCCTCCAGTGTCACCAATTACCGCAAACTTGGTTTGCTCTTTGGTCGGCAGTTTCCAGCCGATGTTGATGGTTTGGCTGTTTGCGGTTTCAATGGTTATGTGTCGATCAATTCCTCGTACTTCCTCCTCAAGATCACAGATGCCTTTATCTTGTATGTCGAGTACCGCGTCTTCTGAAATATTGTTTACGTAAAATGCAAACTTCCCTTTATTGGCGTAGAGGCTGATTTTGGGCTCTGGCGCAATTGCTCTGAAGCACAAAGCATCTTGTTCTATTTGTATGGCATCGACCAACGTAACGTCGCCAATACTGTCAGTCAAGGCGGTTGCGTGGGCGAGTGGTTCAAAGCTCAAGCGAGGATATCTAAGCCCCCGGTTGTAGCTGTAAAGACCAAGCGCTGCCAAAGAGCCTGTTATGATGAGTTTTCGCCTTGTAGTCATATCGTTAGTTTCTCATAAAAACAGTTTATGTATATGGTTTGTCTATGAAAGGCCTGATTATTTGCACCGGTCTTGTACGGTGTAAAACAAAAAGACGCACTATCGACCTCCATTAATACGCGGTAAAATCAACACCTAACTTCATAGAATGATATAAACAATGAACGAAAAGCTAACTTACAATCAGGTTAAAGACTATTACGGAAAAGTGTTGCAAAGCAGCGATGACCTTAAAACGGACGCGTGTTGCACCGATGAAGGTTTACCATCCTATCTAAAGCCGATTTTAAGTAAAGTCCATGATGAAGTGCTGACACGCTATTACGGTTGTGGCTTGGTGTTGCCGGAGTTGCTTGAAGGGGCGCGAGTCTTGGATCTCGGGTCGGGTGCCGGTCGGGATGTGTATGCTCTATCGGCTCTGGTTGGTGCGGCTGGCGAAGTGGTGGGTGTGGACATGACTGAAGAGCAGCTTGCTGTTGCCCAAGAGTATCGACAGTACCATGCAGATGTGTTCGGATTTGACTCCTCCAATGTGGTTTTCAAAGAAGGGTTTATAGAGCAGCTCGATCAATTGGATCTAGAGCCAAATTCTTTTGACGTTATTGTGTCTAATTGCGTGATTAACTTGTCGCCTGATAAGCAAGCCGTGCTTGAGCAGTGTTTTGACTTGTTAAAGCCCGGAGGGGAAATTTACTTCTCTGATGTATACGCTGAGCGACGAACGCCGCAATACTTGGTGGATGACGAGGAATTGTACGGTGAATGTATTTCTGGTGCTTTATATTGGAATGATTTCATTAATTTGGTTAAGCGGTGTGGATTTAAAGACCCGCGCTTGGTCAAAAGTCGCCCGCTAGCAATTGAAAATGCTCGGTTACAAGAGAAGCTCGGCGGCAGACGGTTTTTTTCGGCCACCTATCGGTTGTTTAAAATCAGCGAATTGGAGCCTGCGTGTGAAGATTATGGGCAGGCTGTTACGTACAAGGGGACCATCGAGCACCACAATGAACGGTTTGTGCTGGATGAGCATCATGTCATTGAGACTGGTAAAATTTTTCCGGTGTGCGGAAATACCTATCGAATGCTAAATGACACGAGATTTAAAGAGCACTTTGAGTTTCATGGTGATTGGTCTAGGCACTTCGGCATATTCGAGGGTTGTGGAACCGTGATGCCGTTCGATGGCCGAAGCGAAGCATACGCTGACGGTGCCCTCGAAGTAAGCTCTACGCCAAGTTCTGGCGGGTGTTGCTGAATCAGTAATTGGCTTAATCGGCGGTCTATTACTCGTCATTTAATAAAATAAGAATTGGGGTGATTACCTTTTTCTTGTCTTCGGGTGACAGCGGAGAGCTAGGATCTGTAGCGGAAATTGTCACATTGAGTCGCTCGAAGGCCGCGAATGCATTTATTCGGCCGCTGCCGACATCGGATCCGCCGCCGCCCCCTGAGGCCGATGCTAATAGTGCAGATCTCACCTTTTGAGGGGTTACGTCATCGCTTGCGCTAAGAAGCTGCGCAGCAACGGCGGCGGCGTGAGGAGCGGCGGCTGAAGTCCCAAAAAATGTCGTTGGAAATCCGCCTGCGCCAGTGACACTTACTCCGTCAGTCGCCGCCATGTCGGGTTTGGCGCGGTTTTCGAATGACGGATAGTCAATTCGGGTGGGGCCACGCGAGCTGTAAAACGCCACCGAACTTTTATCTGAATTAATGGATGCTACTGCCAGTGCCCTTCTCGTTCCTGCGTGCCCGAAAACGCTGCCTGCGGGTGTTGGATATTCGATGGCGTTCGCGCCTAAGAAAAACATTTCAAGTCTGCGGTCTGAACCAGAAATTTTATCAATGACGGCAAATCTAACGGCCTCGGTAGAGCTACTATTGTAGATGCAGGTTCCTTCAATCGCGGTCGTGTTGCTGCCTGTGCTGTTGTCGATTTCGCTGTTTTGGTCAAACACAAACAGATCGTAGTTGCTGTTAGGTTGTTCATACCGGTCGTTCCATTGAAGAAGAACAAAGGCGCCTCTGTTGGCGCCAATTGAGAAGCCAATGGCATCATCATTTCCTCCCGATTGAGAGCCAAAATTATGCCTAGAGTTAGAGGTAGCAGAGTACTGGCGTTCATAGTGGATGTTTGCGGCATTACCAGCGCTGGAAAAGTACAGCACATTGCTCGGTAGGCTGCTCACGGCGCGAGCTAAATCGCCATCCTCAAAATACGGTTCGCCGTAAAAACCTAAATCATCAACGATGATGTCGGCGCCAAAAGTGTTTGCAAGCCGGTTGATTTGTTGAATGAACTCCAGTGATGTGCTCACAGCAGCGACGGCCAATTCTGCGTCTGGCGCGATATCATGAATGATCTCCGCCATTGCGGTTCCTTCATTGCAAGTGAGTCTCGAGCGGCAGTTTTGTGGGTCTGCGGATCGTTTGGTGCAACTTCCATAAGTTGTAATGTTGTTTGGTAAGTCACCTGAATTTGCAGCCGTTCTCCAGTCGCTGGCTCCGTCAGAAATAATGCCGACCTTGACTCCCTTGCCCGTCACGCCGAGGTTGCGAAGCTGGTTGGCTCTGAGGATAGAGTCTCCTTGCGTAGTAACTCTTCCTGCATGAGCTCGTGAGTACGTTGGGGCGGTTATTCTAGTTACGTTTTCGAGTTGGCTGAGAGCGCTAATTTTATCAATGTCTACCCACCCTTGAATCTTGTTAAGTGAGGAGTTTTCGATTTCGATTATTAAGGAGTGCTCTTTTAAATGTGTGAGGCTTTGTTCGCTAGTATCTTTTAGGGTGATGTAAACTTGGACTCGAGAGTCATTCTTGAATGTTAGAAACGGACTTTCCAGTACCTGTTGTGACGTTTTTTGTTTGGAAATTGCGGCCTGTAAGAAGCGACCAACCTTAACGTTGCTCGCTTCCTTGGGGCGAGAATGATTGTTGGCTTCTAATGCGGCGTTAACTGCATCCGCCGACGGCGTGCCATTTAGTTTGGCTGGGCTAGATTGAGCGATAGCTGAATTGCCTATAACGGCACAAGCATACAGGGCAATGATTATTGGAGTATTCATACGATGCTAAATCATAAATGTGGGGCTTAGGTAAACAATAAAGACATGCGGTATCTTTATCAATCGGAAATAGCGATCAATGCTTGCTCAAATTCCACTGATGGCTATCATGTGCGTACGTTAATCTACTGGTTTGGTTAGTTGGATATTTCAGCCGCCTTTTTATTGTTTGTGGTGTCGGCCGCATTTACTCCGGGCCCCAACAACATAATGATCATGACTTCTGGTCTAAATTATGGTGTGCGTTCGAGCCTGCCCCACCTACTGGGTATTTGTTTTGGCGTTCCCACTATGTTTCTGGCGGTAGGATTTGGCTTGTCTTTCATCTTTGAGCAGTATTTGTGGGTTCACGCATTGGTGCAGCTGTCGGGCGTTATCTACCTTTTCTATCTTGCGTGGGCTATCGCTAACTCGGAACCTGATTCTCTCGGAGGAGCAGGGGGGAATTCGACAAAGCCTTTGAGCTTTCTTAAGGCGGCTCTATTTCAATGGGTAAACCCAAAGGCGTGGATGATGGGGACGGGCGCCATTGCTGCTTTTTCCACGGTGGGTGGGAATGTGAATGCTCAAATTTTGACGATGGCTCTGGTGTTTTTCTTAATGGCAATACCTAGCGCCGGTGTGTGGTTGGTTTTTGGTGCGTCATTAAAGCGCGTATTTAGCCAGCGGACGCATTTAGTTATATTTAACCGGTGTATGGCCGCACTGTTGGTTTTGTCGGTGCTGCCAATCGTTATTGAGCTGATCAGGTCCGCACAGTTAGTCTAGTGCGTTTGAGTGCTGCCTTCTGGTAATGATTCAATTATAAAAATGTAGCTCAGAAGCTTGATTGGTTTTTCATGAATGCCTAGAATCGCCCTCCGGCGACGCGACTATGATGATGTCTTTGATTGCTTTGCATGGCGGTTCTGAATTCTGTTCTTATTGCATTGTTTGACGTGTGCGATCTTTTGTCTGCCTTTGCTGGTGTTTATCTAGTGAGAATTAGGTGTTTATTCAGTAAGTATTTCCTTGACTTGAAGGGGTTGAATGCCTAGAATCGCGACTCTTTTCACCTTGGCGAGAGCTGAGGGAGTTTTTGTCGCTCTGAGAACACTTAAAGATGGGTGTTTTTAACGACGTATAATTAAAGTTAGACCGATATGCCAACTATTAATCAATTAGTTAGAAACCCGCGTAAGAAGCAGGTTCAAAAATCAAACGTTCCCGCGTTGATGGCTTGCCCTCAGCGTCGCGGTGTTTGTACTCGTGTGTACACGACAACTCCAAAAAAGCCAAACTCGGCATTGCGCAAAGTAGCGCGTGTGCGTTTGACGAACGGGTTTGAAGTGACAAGTTATATTGGCGGTGAAGGCCATAATCTTCAAGAGCACAGCGTGGTACTTATTCGCGGTGGTCGTGTAAAAGATTTGCCTGGTGTTCGCTATCATACCGTGCGTGGAGCTTTGGATACTTCTGGGGTCGCAGCGCGTCGCCAAGGTCGTTCTAAGTACGGCGCAAAACGTCCTAAGTCATAGTAGACACTACCCAAAAATTAATTTACCAGTTTAAGACATAAGTATTGGTGGCAGTTGTTAACGCAATGAACCCGAAGTGGGTGAGCCAAGTCACTGAGAATAAACTGCAAAAGAGAAACAGTTATGCCTAGAAGAAGAGAAGTCCCGAAACGCGAGATATTACCTGATCCAAAATTCGGTAACGTTACCCTAGCAAAATTTGTAAATATCCTTATGAAGGATGGCAAAAAATCGGTCGCTGAAAAAATCATTTATGATGCGCTAGATTTGATCGCTGAGCGACGCTCAGAGGATCCGCTTGAGTTGTTTGATCAAGCATTGGAAAACGTAAAGCCAATGGTGGAAGTTAAAAGTCGTCGTGTTGGTGGTGCTACCTATCAAGTGCCTGTCGAAGTTCGCGCGAGTCGTCGTACAGCTTTGGCGATGCGCTGGGTGGTTGAATATGCTCGAAGTCGTTCGGAGAAGTCGATGACTCAGCGTTTGGCTGGTGAATTGATTGATGCGTTTGAAAAGCGTGGTGGAGCGGTTCGTAAAACTGAAGACGTTCATAGAATGGCTGAGGCGAACAAGGCATTTAGCCACTTTCGTTTCTAGTTTTTTATTTGCGGCGTTTGGTCGCAAGATGTCGCCCTCATTGAGTTGGGTGACTGGGTTCGCGGGCTTTGTTTTCTCTATAGTCTGCGCCCCATTGAGATGTATTGTGTGGCTTGCGGGGCGGGTTTTGCTTTGTGAGCCGCAACAGCAGTGCGCTATTGTGGTGTTTGCTGTCTAAAGTATGGGCCTTCGAAGTCGATTGTGTTTTGTTTTCAGTCGACTAGAAAGCAACGCTCTTTTACAACTAGAAAGTTTTGATAGTCATTTAATGGGCCTTTGCAAAGGTCAAGTTTAAAATTATACGTAGATAAATATGGCACGTTCGACTCCAATCAGTAGATACCGAAATGTAGGCATCATGGCGCACATCGACGCGGGTAAAACCACGACGACTGAGCGAGTGTTGTTCTATACTGGGATCAGCCATAAAATCGGCGAAGTGCACGATGGTGCTGCGACGATGGATTGGATGGAGCAAGAGCAAGAGCGTGGTATAACCATTACATCTGCAGCGACTACGACTTTCTGGCGAGGTATGGATGCCTCATTTGAAGAACATAGAATTAATATCATTGACACCCCTGGGCATGTCGACTTCACAATTGAGGTTGAGAGGTCGTTGCGTGTGCTCGATGGTGCCGTTGCCGTCTTTTGCGCCGTTGGTGGGGTAGAGCCGCAATCGGAAACGGTATGGCGTCAAGCGAATAAGTATCGTGTCCCACGACTCGCATTTGTAAATAAAATGGATCGTTCTGGGGCTAATTTTTTGCGTGTTGTAGAGCAGATAAAATCTCGCCTTGGCGCAAAACCGGTGCCGTTGCAATTGGCTGTCGGAGCCGAAGAGGAGTTTGAAGGGGTTGTTGATCTCATTAAGATGAAGGCCATCTATTGGGATCAAGATTCAATGGGCGTTAAATTTGAAGAAAGGGATATTCCCGGCGACATGCTTGAGTTGGCGAATGAGTATCGCGAATTGTTGGTTGAGACAGCCGCAGAGAGTTCTGAAGAGTTGATGGACGCCTATCTCGAGGGTGGCGATTTGTCCGTTGCTGACATCAAGTCTGCGCTGCGCACGTTGACCATAGATAACGAGATTGTGCCGGTGATGTGTGGGTCAGCCTTTAAGAATAAGGGGGTCCAAGCCATGCTGGATGGTGTTGTAGAGTACTTGCCGTCCCCCGTTGATGTTCCTGCAATTCAAGGGGTTGATGAAAAAGAAAACGACGTTGTACGTCCCTCAGAGGATGATGCTCCTTTTTCAGCATTGGCGTTTAAGATCGCCACTGATCCATTCGTTGGTCAGTTGGTGTTTTTTAGGGTGTATTCCGGTGTTCTTAAGTCTGGCGATGCAGTCTATAACCCAGTTAAAGGTAAGAAAGAAAGAGTGGGTCGAATTCTCCAGATGCATTCGAATAATCGTGAAGAGATTAAAGAGGTGCGTGCTGGTGACATAGCTGCCGCGGTCGGTCTGAAGTTGGTTACGACAGGCGATACGCTTTGTGATGCTAAAGATGTAGTTACACTGGAGCGCATGGAGTTTCCAGAGCCTGTCATTTCTCAGGCGGTTGAGCCTAAAACCCAGTCGGATCAAGAGAAGATGGGCGTAGCGTTAGGCAAATTGGCCCAAGAGGATCCTAGTTTTAAGGTTGCAACCGACGAGGAGTCGGGGCAAACCATCATCTCGGGTATGGGTGAGTTGCATCTCGATATTATCATTGATCGGATGAAGCGTGAATTTGACGTTGAGTGCAATGTTGGCAAGCCTCAAGTTGCCTATAGAGAGGCTGTGAGTCGTTCTATAGAGCATGAAACCAAATACGTGAAGCAGTCGGGTGGGCGCGGTCAGTATGCGCACGTTAAGCTTCGTATTGAGCCGCTTGCTCGAGGCAAAGGCTTTGAGTTTGTGGATGAGATAAAAGGAGGGGTGGTGCCTCGCGAGTTCATTCCTTCGGTTGAAAAAGGGGTCTCTGACGCCCTTGAGGGTGGCGTGCTTGCGGGTTACCCCATGATAGACGTTAAGGTTTCGTTGTTTGATGGAAGTTTTCATGATGTGGATTCTTCCGAGTTCGCATTTAAGGCGGCGGCGAGCCAGGCTTTTCGCGAAGGCTGTAGAGAGGCTGGGGTCGATTTGCTTGAGCCCGTGATGGCAGTTGAAATTGTAACTCCTGAAGAATATATGGGGAACGTGTCGGGTGATATTAGCTCGCGACGCGGCGTTATTCTTGGTATGGATGATACGCCGTCAGGTAAAGAAATCGAGGCTGAGGTTCCCTTGGCTGAAATGTTTGGTTACGCCACGTCGTTGCGAAGCGCAACTCAAGGGCGTGCTGCTTACACCATGCAGTTTAAAAAGTATCAAAAGGCTTCTAAGGCTGTTGTTGATACGATTATTAATAGGTACTGATTGGCGGTCTAAGTTCGTCAGTCGCGACGTTGGTCGTGAGGTCAAGGCTTCCGAGTGGGGGTCTTGGTGGAAAAGATTTTGATGTTGCCCTTCGTTGGGTGGCGTAGAAATGTTCCAGTGTTTGCTGGAGAGTAGAGCAGAGGTCTTCGCACAAGAGTCATTTGTGGCTCAAAGCGAAAGCTGGTTTTCATTCTTAGTCTTGAGGGCCGGGGTGAGCGTTGGGCTAGAAATGGCCTTGTGCAAAGACTTCAGCAGAAACAAGTTAACAATATAGGTATTTAGT
>NZ_BAABWF010000012.1:0-109470 GCF_040366405.1 Arenicella sp. 4NH20-0111 | reverse complement strand
GCATAGTCTCTTGTTATGTATTTTAAAGATTTTGATTAACGTATTCATAGATCTGGTCATTAATACAAAGCTTTTCAATTATAAAGTGATAAATAGAAGGAGCGCCTTCTTTTAAATACGCAGTTATTTCGGTATTTGGGTCATCGTTATACAAAACATATATATCTTCTTTTTTAGGTAAAATCACAACTTCAGCGTCGAACCCATCTTCACCAATGCATATGCATTCAGAATGAAGTTCTGAATGTTTGATACTGCTGCTTGAAATTACTAGCTCCGAGCAAACAAAATCTGATAAGGCATAGGTTTCAAAAAAGTGACTTAAGTGCTCAGGGAGCAAGTCTTTAACGCCTTCGAAGTTATCATTACTATGATTTCCTATCCAGAAGTCTTCGCTGAATTTTTCGTTTAACTCTATAAATAGACTTTTAGCTCTACTCAGCTGCAATTTATGAATTTCAGACGTAGTAAATTCATAAAGTTCTTCTAACCTTTTTCTTTCCTTGCGACGCTCGATAAACCATCTGAACATATTAAATTAGCGATCTAAACTTATATACATAACGCCTTTGCAAGGGGCGCGTTGAAAACGCGTCCCGCGCAGTGAGTGAAACGAACGAAGTGTACTTGGCAAACTTGTTATGTTTGTATGTTTTCATGCGCAGATTGTCTCTCCTTAAATTTTTCGTGTGTTCCCTTTAGGTATTTTATTACCTCATCTATTGCTCGTGACTCATCTGTGAAAGAATAATTAAAGTCACCTGGCCCAGGTCCTGGAACGTAATCGTGCACTATTACCGACCATCCACTTTCACTGTTTGAGAATATTATTGGTGATGGACCGTCAGTAATTAGTTCATTTCCGTTTTCGTCAGTAAAATGAGCCTCATAACCCCTAAGCGAATTACCTACTATTCCTCTTTCTCTGAATACAAAGTATCCATTTGGCATTACATGATTAGGCCCGAAAAAAGGGTCGGAAGATATGATGAACCCTTCGCTTCGAATTTTTGTGATTGATTCATTTCTAAGACGTGCCGTTGGTTCCTCATATAAGCTTTCAGCTAAATTGTCTAACATGGCTTTACGCCTCTGTTTTTTATTCTTAGACATTGATCATCTCTTCGACATAACGCCCGCCACAGGGGCGCGTAACTTGTTGCGCGTCCAGCGAACGTAGTGAGCTTTTCTGTTGGCGCTTGTTATGTATCTGTTTACTCATCTGAATTCAAAGTTCATAGCTTCGTACACTATATACCCAAGGAATAACAGAATCAGAATCGTTGTGATAGTCAGTAACCATTTTTTTCTAAATTTAATCTGCTTTTCTTCTTCATCATTCTGGTTCCAACCTATGATTAGCATACCAATTCCGAAAAATGCTATCAAAGGTGACATTATTGCAACGGCAAAAAAACCACCAAATGAATCAATTAATAAAAAGAGAGCACACAGTACGATACACAGACCAAAGGCGATGGTAAAAAAACGTGAAACTGACAGATCTATGCCACGCATACATAACGCCCACCAAACGGGCGCGGTTTACCGCGTCCGAGCCAAAGGCGTAAGTTTTGGTTCTTGTTAGTTTTCTTTTGCATAAGAGTCTGCTGTTTCCCAAAAACCACCATTTTCATCTTCGATTTCAGTTGCCATTTCATTCTCTTCTTTTAGAAGTGGAATGGCGTCATCGCCATTTAACTTATAAAACAATTCAAAGGAATCCTCTCTTATAGATTGAGATCTCGGATATTCAGGACCGAAGAATTTCATCGCTTTTGAAAGTACTACTGCACATTTAGGTAAACCTAATTTTTCAAACGCCCAAACAGCTTCTGGGGCTAAAATACCTGTTGGGTTAGAAAAAAATTGACCAAGCCCGCCATTCATTATTTCTGATTGTGTCCAATGGCTTGCAAATAGCACTTTCTGTTTTTCATTAAGTTTTGAAAATTGATCTATAAAATCTTCAGCAGAACCGTAAATACTTACGTCATCCCAGATAGGCTCAATAATATTCCAGTATTCATCTGCCATGATCTATTCCGTAAAACTAACAGCGTATTAGTGTGCATGCGCGTTTACGCGCTAAGTTGGTTTTCATGAATCTACCGTAAGTTTTTGATTTTGAATCATATTTCAAGAAATTTTCCTTTTTGCTTGGAATTAAAATGAGCATGCTCATTTTCACTCTAGATTGAGCACACTAACATTCTCGTGGGTTTTTATAAAGCGCTGTTTTTAATGAATTATTTGCTTTGTGAATGGACAAAAGTGCGCAAACGAGATTGGTAAAGTTAACTCTGCACCGCAGATTCTGCGAAAGCACTGTATAAACGGGCAGTGTTTGGCATTGCAAAAGAGCGTGTTCTATTTGCTTTAGGAGGGGCCGATTTTGGGGTTGCTGGAACTTGTTCGGCTGTTAGGTAGCAGCGCTGTTTTTTGCAAAGCACACGAGGTGGTCAGCGTCGATTCTTAGACTTATGCTGTCTCCAATTTCATAGTCATCGTGACTTGGAACTAAGCTTAATAAGGCTGTGTCATGATGGGTGATGACGGTGTACAGGGTTTGTGCACCTTTAAATGCCTTACGTGTTATTACACCTGAAACGTTTCCATCGGGGTCGTGGACCACATCGTCGGGTCTGATTAACAGCTCTACCTGTTTGCCGACTAAGTTGCGGTTTGATACTTGGCCTTGAATTTCCCCTAGCGCGGTAATGGCGGTAGTTTCATTCTCTATATTCCCGTTGATAAACACGCCGTCACCAATAAAACTCGCAACAAACCGGCTTTGAGGTGTGTGGTATAGCTCGAACGGGCTTCCCCATTGTTCCAGTTGCCCATCTAAAATGACGCCAACTTGGTCGCCTAATGCAAACGCGTCGTGTTGATCATGGGTAACCATTATGGCTGTAATTCCCGTCTCCTTTAGCATTTGCCTCACTTCGTAGCCTAAGCTTTCACGCAGAGAGGTATCTAGGTTTGAAAACGGTTCGTCCATTAACAATAGCGTTGGTTCTGGAGCGAGTGCACGGGCTAATGCAATGCGTTGACTTTGCCCGCCGGAAATTTCATGAGGGTAGCTGTCGTGGTATTCGCGCATGCCAACCAATTCCAACATCTTTTCTATTTGCTTAGTTCGTTCAGCACGATTTAACTTGTCTAAGCCAAAGCCAATATTGTCGCTTAAACTAAGATGAGGAAAAAGCGCATGATCTTGGAATACCATGCCTACTCCTCGGTTCTCCGGTGCCACGCTGACACGAGTGCTGGAAAGGGTTTCACCGGCTAACGTTATTGTCCCGCCAGTGATGTTTTGAAAGCCACTAATGGCTCGTAAAATGGTAGTCTTGCCGCAACCGCTCGGTCCCAACAAACATCCTAACTCGCCTTCCAGTAGGTCAAAGGACACGTCATTGACGACGTTTTCTTTAGAGTCGTAGGCGGCGCTTACGTTTTCTATTGATAAGTATGGAGACTGCATCGCTGCAGTTTATGCAAGTAAATGCTCAAGTAAAGCTTTTTGTGCATGCAAGCGGTTTTCCGCTTCTTGAAAGACCACGCTTTGTTTTCCTTCAATGACTTGATTGCTAACTTCCATGCCTCGATAAGCTGGAAGGCAATGCATAAAAAGAGCGTCCTTATCAGCTAAGGCCATCAAGTCAGAGTCTACGCAAAAGCCTGAAAATGCGGCCGACCGAGAGTCTTTTTCATTTTCCTGTCCCATACTCGCCCATGTGTCTGTTACCACCACGTCAGCGCCTGTTACGGCGGTTCTAGCACAGTCAAACAAGTGAACATTGCTTTGGTTACAATCCACTAGTGTTTGATTGGGTCGGTAGTCGACTGGTGTGGCGACATTGAGCGTGAAGTCAAAGATGCGAGCCGCATTCATAAATGAATTACAGACGTTATTGCCATCACCTACCCACGCTATGGTTGCTCCTTGAATTGCTCCGCGAAGTTCCACAAACGTTTGGATATCCGCTAACAATTGGCATGGGTGGAAATCGTCGGTGAGCCCATTAATGACTGGAACGCTGGAGAAATCAGCGAAGGTGGTTAGCTTCTGATGTTCATCGGTTCGGATCATCACCCCATCCACCATGCTCGAGATCACTCTGGCCGTATCTTCCAATGGCTCGCCGCGACCGATTTGTGTGTCGTTGGGGCTTAAGTTAAGCGTGCCGCCGCCCAATTGCCGCATACCCACTTCAAATGAAACACGCGTACGAGTTGACGATTTGCTAAAGATCATCGCTAAGGACTTATTTTTAAGCGGTTCGTAAATGGCGCCGCTTTTGGTTAGTGCCTTAAGCTCTATGGCGCGCTCAATTAGGTTGCTGAGCGTGCTTTGGGGTAAGTCGTCTAAGGTGATGAAGTGCTGTATGGTCATGGCATAATTGGTACGAACGAGATTATACGTGTTCAATTACCGAGTAAATTGTTTCGGTAATTGTCTTAATTTGTTTTTCTGTGGTTACCACACTAGGTAGGAGTCTGATGACTTTGCCTGCGCCGGTAATATTAACGACCAGACCGTGATCCAAGAAAGTCTGAGCAAGTCCTGGATAGGCCTTGTCTAGCTCGATACCGAGCATTAGACCGCGCCCACGTATGTCAATGACCTTGTCCAGAGTTCCAAGATTTTGTTGCAGCTGCTTCTTTAATTGCTGGCCTAATTCTTTCGATTTTTCTAACAGCTGCTCGCTCTCAATAACGTCAATGACGCTAAGAGCAACTTGACTGGAAAACGGATTACCGCCAAATGTAGTGCCATGGACTCCCGGTGATATTAAATCAGCCGCTTTGCCTCGAGCCGCGCATGCGCCAATCGGGATTCCGTTACCTAATGCTTTGGCGCTGGTTAACACATCCGGTTTTACGTCTGATGCTTGATGAGCAAACCAGTCGCCGGTGCGGCCCATGCCAGTTTGAATTTCGTCTAGGATCATGAGCCAGTTGTTGGCATCACAAATTTCTCGTACGCCAGATAAGTAGTCTGGGTCAGGAACAATAACACCGCCCTCACCTTGAATGGGTTCCAGCATCACGGCGACGACGTTGGCGTTGTCTTGTAGCGCTTTGAGTGCATCGAGATCGTTAAAATCTACGTGGATAAAATCACTCAAAAGTGGTTCGAAACCACTTTTGATGGCTTCATTACCGGTCGCTGATAGCGTGGCCATGGTTCGCCCGTGAAAACTGTTGTTCATGGTAATAACCACAGGCTGCTCAACGTTTTTTGTTCGCGCGTATAAACGAGAAATTTTGATGGCGGCTTCGTTCGCCTCTGCGCCAGAGTTTCCAAAAAAAACTTTGTCCATGGACGCGATTCGGCAAAACTCTTCTCCCAGTTTCGCTTGCGCTGAAATGTGGAAGAGGTTACTGGTGTGCAACAGAGTGTTTGCTTGCAACGATATGGTCTGACTGATTGTCGGATGACAATGCCCAAGAAAGGTAACCGCAATGCCTCCTAAGGCGTCAATATACTGCTTGCCGTTGGCATCCCACAGCAGTGCGCCTTCGCCGCGCACAAAGCTTACGGGAAGCCGCGCGTACGCATTCATCAATGCAGGTTCTGGATATTGGTCTCCTTGCTTTCTTCGGAAACGGCCAAATAGTTTTTTTAACATAGTCGTAAATTTGTTCTTAATTCTCATAAACGCGGTTTACGCGAGAGTGAGGTATTAGCTCGTACTGATTTAAAGAGCCGAATTGGAGAATAAAAAATAGGCGCCCTGGAGCGCCTATTTTTAATCGATTCTTAGTATGGCTTAAGTTTAACTGTATTTGGCGCAGATTTTCAATTTACTTTCTGCAATATTATTCATAAAAATTACAATTTACAAAATAAAATTCATTATGAGTCGAAATAATAGAACTAAATATCGCGTATTTTTTAAGAAAAACTGCTTCTTAATGAACGTTTAAGGTCGTTAAACCCTTATTTTTAGGGCTTTTAAAGTGAAAAATGATGAATGTCGTCGCTTAGTATTGACCTTTATTGTTTAAAACAAGACACTACGCGCAATTATTTTTATTAAAAGTTAAGCGTTTTCTGTATGTCAGATATTAAAAAAGTAGTGTTAGCCTATTCAGGTGGTCTCGATACTTCAATTATTTTGAAGTGGTTGCAAGAGGAGTATGACTGTGAGGTTGTGACTTTTACCGCCGATATCGGCCAAGGCGAAGAGGTCGAGCCGGCAAGGGCTAAAGCTCAAGCAATGGGTGTTAAGAGTATATACATCGATGATTTGCGTGAGGAATTTGCGCGCGATTACGTCTACCCGATGATGAGAGCCAACGCGATCTATGAAGGCGAGTACCGATTGGGTACGTCCATTGCACGGCCACTTATTGCTAAGCGTCTGATAGAAATTGCCAATGAAACCGGTGCCGATGCCATATCGCATGGGGCAACCGGCAAAGGAAATGACCAAGTGCGTTTTGAACTGGGTGCTTATGCGTTGAGGCCAGACATTAAAATCATTGCGCCTTGGCGGGAGTGGGATTTGAACTCACGCGAAAAGCTAATGGCCTACGCGGCAGAGCATCAAATAGAAGTTGAAAAAAAGAAAGACGGCAAGTCTCAATATTCGATGGACGCAAACCTTCTTCACATATCTTACGAAGGCGGTATTTTAGAAGACCCTTGGGCTGAAGCTGAAGAAGACATGTGGCGTTGGTCAGTGTCTCCCGAGGAAGCGCCAGATCAAGCCCAGTACGTAGAAATTGAGTACAGTAAAGGTGATATCGTGGCCATTGACGGTGAGGCGATGTCTCCAGCCACGGTTATGGAATGGCTCAATAAAGTAGGTGGCGCTCACGGTATTGGTCGCGATGATATTGTTGAGAATAGATACGTTGGTATGAAGTCCAGAGGGTGCTATGAAACACCAGCGGGTACTATCATGCTTCGGGCCCACCGCGCGATGGAATCGCTGACATTAGACAGAGAAGTTGCGCACCTTAAAGATGAGTTAATGCCGAAATACGCGTCTTTGATTTATAACGGGTACTGGTGGAGTCCTGAGCGAGAGATGATGCAGCGGATGATTGACGAATCTCAAGAGTATGTGAATGGAACTGTGCGAGTAAAACTGTACAAAGGAAATGTTGAAATCGCTGGCAGAAAATCTGAGGCAGACTCGTTATTCGACGAGCGCATTGCTACGTTTGAAGACGATGAGGGTGCGTACAACCAAGCCGACGCAGAAGGGTTTATTAAGTTAAACGCGCTGCGTTTGCGCATAGGGTCTAAGCGTATTAAATAGCGATGAGCCCTCGGTATTATCGCTCGATCGGTGTAATTAAATATGGCTGACGAAAAATCAGTCGCGGTCATCGTTCCCTTTTTGAACGAAATGCAAGCGCTTCCGAGTTTAGTGGAAGCGCTTTTGCGTTTGGGGCCGCAACAAATTATTTTCGTTGACGGCGGTAGTGATGACGGCGGAAAGGAGTGGCTGTCAACGCAGAGCTCGGCTCGTGTAAAAGTGGTTTCTTGCGCAGCTGGGCGAGCACAACAAATGAACTATGGGGCAGGGCTAGCCACGGCTGAAATACTGGTGTTTCTGCACGCGGATACTCGGCTTCCTGAGCAAGCCATGACGGAGGTTCAAAAAGGAGTATGGGGCCGCTTTGATATTCGTTTTTCAGATAACCATAGTCCCAAACGTCTTTCGTTGGCTGTGGTTCAGCGTATGATTAATCTGCGTTCTCGGCTAAGCAACGTTGCGACTGGCGATCAGGCGATGTTTGTGCGCCGTTGTTTGTTCGAAAAGGTCAATGGATTTGACAATATTCCTTTAATGGAAGATGTGCAATTGAGCAAAACGCTAAAACAATTACATGCCCCCTATTGCTCTTCATGTAAGGTTTTGACCAGTGCTCGTCGTTGGAAAACTGGGGGGGTGTGGCGCACCATTGTTTTGATGTGGTTTCTTAGATTCGCTTACTTGATCGGCGTGTCTCCTGAAAGGCTAAGTCGATTGTATCGCTAGAGCCAAGAAATAGATTCTGTTGGATTTTTTAGTTGGGTTTTTGTGACGGACAAGGAACGTCTGTAATGAACTGTAATTCCGTAAATTATGAAAAAGTGTTAATTATTTTACAGTTGTAGTAAAAACTGCTCCAATAAGCGGTTAAGAAGTCTAATCATCACACCAAATACCCTGAGGGATTTTTATGTTGAACGGAACACGATTTCTGTTTGTAGGCGCAATGTTGTGTCTAACGGGCTGCTTTTCAGCAGCAGATCATCAACCAGTTGTAGATTCGATCGATGTTGTTCCGGTCGTTGGAGAGGCTCCTGAGCGAATTAAGGTTGAGCAAGGCTGGGATGACAAAACCCGAGGTAAATTCTGGTTCACCAGTCAAGGTTCGCGGATTATTCCCTACAGCTGGTTTACTTGGTTAGAGCAAGCTGACAGCTCTGAGTTATTTCGTTCTGTGCAGCACATGGAAATGTTGCGATATTTGCCCGTCGACTCATCTGCAAAAAACCCTTCCGGGTTGCCAATTGGCTTCGTTGCAGCGCACGATAAAAAAACCAACGAGCCATGGGTTGGCATGACGTGTGCGGCCTGTCATACAAATCAGATTGATTATCAGGGCAAGAAGCTTTTGATCGATGGTGCACCGACGTTGGCGAATTTTGTCTTATTCTACAGTCGGCTAGTTGATGCCTTGAATGAAACCAACATGAATGACGCGAAGTTCAATCGCTTTGCAAAAAACGTCTTGGGCGATGGTTATACCAAAGTTGCCGCTGAGAACTTGCGCGAAACTCTGACTTCGGTAACGGTGGCGGCGGCGCAAAGGCAAGAAGTGAACTCCCTGCCTGAAAGTTTCCCTAAAGACTTTACCAGCTACGCTCGTTTAGATGCGTTTGGTAATATACAAAACGCCGGCACCGCGTTTGCACTGCATGATCTAGCAAATAGAAATACTCCCAGCGGTCCAGTTTCTTACCCGTTTCTGTGGGGAACCCACCAGTCTGACGTCGTTCAATGGAATGCCTCCGCGCCAAACGTACCGAGAATCATCGGGCCATTGGCGAGAAACGTTGGCGAAGTGGTTGGCGTGTTTGGTGACCTCAGCATTGATAAGGCACCTTGGTGGAAGCGACTTTTGGGCCTGAAGGTATCTTATTCATCGAATGTGGATATAGAAGGGTTAGGACGACTTGAGGCGATGGTGAAAACCTTGCGTTCACCGGAATGGCCAGCATCTCATTTTCCGCCAATTGATGCGATCAAAGCAGCGCAAGGTGCTGAGTTATTTGCGAGCGATTGCGCGAGCTGCCATCAAGTGATTGCCAGAGAAGATGAAGGGAAGAATTACAAAGCCAATAGGACACCAGTTGACGAAATTGGAACGGACCCTGTGACCGCAAAGAACGCTGACTTAAGATGCGCTGAGTCCTTGATTTTAGAAGGAACCAAAAAGGCCATTTTGATTGGTGATCGATTTGCCGCTGAAACATCAGCCATTAGCATTCCAGTGAACGGCGCTGTTGGTGTGATCTTAAATCATCCACGTGAATCTCTGGAAGCAGGGTTGAGACCAATCCGAGCGAAGAGTTCCTCCACTAAGTCTGCGGGTGATGTCGCCACTGAGAGTTCTAGCTCACCCGAAGACGAGGAGGCCGCATTAGATCGAGATGCGGACAATCATCCGAGGTCCATTAAAGAAGAAGTTACGCAGCACCTCGAAGCGAGGCTGGCGATAAGCTCAGGCAAAGATAGTTCGAGCGCAGAAAAAACGACGGCAACCTGTGGTGACCCAGACGCGGAACTAGTTTACAAAGGCCGACCATTGAACGGCATTTGGGCAACAGCGCCTTACCTTCACAACGGATCAGTACCAAATCTTTGGGAGTTGATGCAAGAGGGCGACAAGAGAGTAGATTCTTTTTGGGTAGGCAGTCGAAATTTTGATCCAGTCAACGTTGGATTTGACACCACGCAGGGACTCAATGAGTTCCAGGTTAAAGACTCTGAGAATAGGATCCAACCTGGGAATTCTAATCGAGGCCATGAATTTGGGACTCAATGGAGTGACGATCAAAAATGGGCCGTAATCGAATATATGAAGACGCTTTAACAGATCATTGATACGTGGCTACATTAGTACGGCGAGCCCTTTTTCCTAGCTCGGATTTGAGGGTTTAGCTTTAACACTTTAATGGAGGCTTAATGCCCCAGTTGCAAAAAATATGAACAGTGTGAACTTGATTATCTGGCTTATAAAATGACTGATATAGACGGTTTTTCTATTTCAAAAGGTGGGGCGGTTAGTCTACAGCCTGAATTTATTGCTTTAATGGCCAACGCGGCCATTGCGGCGTATACCGACTTTGAAAAACCAAGCAAAGACGGCCATGCCCCAGAGTCATTAGCGTTTGGCTCGACATCGTTTGATTATCTGCATCGGTTTACTGGTCTCGATACAGTACCTTGGGGAAGCGAGAAAGAGGAACGCTTCGGGTTGGTGTATCGCTGGAGTGAATCGGAAGGCGTTTTATTGATTGCATTTAGAGGGACCTCCTCGCCTTACGATATGTGGGAAGATTTAGAGTCTGCCGAAGCGTGCAATTTTAAGCCGTTCAGCGAGAACGTAAATTTTCCAAAGCGCGTGTGTGTCGGCGAAGGGTTTAATCATATTTACACCAAAGAAGACTCTGCGATGAAAGTTTCGATGCAGAAACAGCTGTTCGCGCTCATTGATGATCAGGCCGAATCGGTTAAGCACATTATTGTGACGGGGCACAGTTTGGGCTGTGCTCTTTGCACCCAGTTTGCTTTTGATTTGGCGGTGAGTCGACCGAACATTAAGGTCACTAACGTAAATTTTGCGAGTCCAAGGGTCGGTACTAACGGGTTCGCGGAGGCCTATAATAGTCAGTACGACTTGTTAAGTCGCACGGTAAGAATTCGTAACCATTACGATGTTGTTCCTAAGGTGCCATTTAAATCTTGGCCGTTTGACTTTCAACATGTGGGGAATCAATTTCTGGTGTCATTCGGCACTAAAAGCTTCGCACATTTACCGCAGACGATCGTTGAAGCTTGGCACTCAATGAGCAACTATCAATTGGTCATAAATAGGGCGACCGCCAATTCGCCTCAAACGTGGGTCGGTGACTTTAATGATCAGGCCGATTTGGCGGTGCTGATGGAGAGTTTGGATCCAACCACACACCGACTGGATTGGAAAAAAGGCGTTCTGAAAAAAATTTTGGAGTCAACTAAATCCAAGCTCTAAATCACAGTCATTAAACTTGTTTGATGTGATCGAGCGCTGACTTTCGTTTGAGAAAACGAGGTTAGTTGACGTTTATTGGTTGGTTGATATTGGAGCACACGTCTTTGACATTTCATGTAGACTGAAGTTCAAAGATCGCTATATAAAAAATCTGAGAGGTTAGGAATGAGGCTTCGAAATTTTGTTGTAATGTTGGTTGCAAGCTTAGCGTTGTCGAGCGCTAGTGGTAAGAGTAACGGTGTTGGCATAGAGGACGGAACCCCGATAGCCGGTGCAGATAAAAGCCTCATAAACTTGGACCAAGGTTGGAGCCAAGAAATGCAAGCGGGGTACTGGTACGGAGGAGATGGTTCCCTCATTGTGCCTTACGACTGGTTCTTAGTACTTGAACAGGCCAGCAGCGATGAATTGTTTCGCTCGGCAGAGAACATCGAGCGTTTACGATACACCTCGATACCTAAGTCGAAGTGGAATCCTAATGGTATGCCAGCGGGGTTCGCTAAGAATATTGACAATACCGATGGCAGTGAGTGGATGGCTTTGAGTTGCGGTGGATGCCATTCTACTAAGATTTCGTATGAAGGAACCTCAATGGTGATTAATGGGGCCGCCACGATGGGCGACTTTCAAACCATGATGAAGGAGCTCGAAGAGGCCTTGCTAGCCACGCTTAACAACGAAGAGAAATTCACCCGATTTGCTCAAAACATTTTGGGCCAAGATCACTCATCGGAAGAAAGCCAAGAACTGAGAGCCGAATTAAAGTCTCAATCTGAACGGCAAGTCAGTTTTAACCACACTAATAGAACTCCATCAAAGTTTGGTTATGGGCGTGTTGATGCGTTTGCGTATGCCTACAACAACATTGGGGTTAACTTTCTTGGTATCCCGGAAAATCATATTGATGGCGTAGCGCCCGCGAATTACAATTTTATTTGGGGTACCGCGCAATCGGATGTGCTTCAGTGGAATGGCATGGCGCCCAACACACCACCCATTGCGCCTATATTCAGAGTGCTTGGTGATGTTTGGGGTGGCGGCGGAAAGGCGTATTTAAAGAAGAAAAAATGGTACCAAGTGCGCGGCTATAAATCTTCGGCTGACTTTAAAGGATTAGGCGACATGCTGGCTTGGGTGAAAGTGTTAAAATCGCCTAAGTGGCCCGAGTTCGTGCTGCCGAAAATTGATGCTGTTAAGGCCGCCAAGGGAAGTAGCTTGTACGATGAAAATTGCGCTCAATGCCATCAGGTGATGTTGACGCGAGAAGAGCAAATGAAACCCTATAATGCGGTAATGGTTCCGCAAACCGAGGTTGGTACCGATAGGGCAGAGCTGGTGTTAATTCAGGAATCAGTTCAGAAAACGGGCATTTTGGAAGGAACCAAAATGTATTACATCGCCGGCGAAAAACTGGGCCCAACAACGCCAGCTAAGAACCTACTAAATGTAACCAGTATTGGGGCAATGGTGCGTCACCCTATTCAAACTATTAGACAAGGTTTACGAGATTTTACCGGCACCAAAGGTCGGCTTGTTAAGGATACTTATCAGTATAAAGCCAGACCACTCAACGGGATTTGGTCAACAGCACCCTATTTGCATAATGGGTCTGTTCCAAATTTATACCAATTATTGCTACCGAGTGCGCAACGTGACTCTGTTTTCTATACCGGCGATCGCGAATTTGACCCTGTTGTTGTAGGGCAGGTCAGCGCCGAAAAGGAAGGGCTATTTAAGTTCGATACCAGTCTCTATGGCAATAGTAATTCGGGGCATGAGTACGGCACCCAACTGAGTGAAGCACAGCGATATGAGCTGATAGAGTTTTTAAAAACGCTGTGAGGCATCAACGAGTGTCATGATCAAGAATCAAGCTGCTTAATAATCTTACCGTCAGCAGAAAGAGTCACGGAGCTGACGTGTAGAGTTTATAATCGCATTGTATAGGCCTAACTCATTTCTAACTAGAATCGACCTTAGCTATGGGAAACAAACTTGACACTCAATCTCAATCACTGACCAGCACTCTGAAAGTCGGCTCGGTTAGTGTTGATCTTAATCGGAACCTGCTCACTGGATCTGATAAGGAGGTTCGACTTGAGCCCAGAGTAGTTGAAATTTTAGCGCAGTTGATGGACGCCTCAGGGCAAGTGGTGTTGCGCGAGAGTATGTTGGACGAACATGGGTCTGATGAAGGCATCACGCGCGCTATCTCTATTCTTCGTAAGTCATTTAAACAGGTTGGCGAAGACATAAAATACATCGAAACGATCCCTAAAAAGGGGTATCGACTGATTGCCCCAGTCAGTGGTGATACTAAACAACGTGATGGTGCAACCTCAACTGAGTCCTCCAAAGATATCATTTCAATTGCCGTTTTGGCGTTTGTTGATATGAGCGAAAACCAAGATCAAGGTTATTTATCCGACGGCGTTTCAGAAGAGATCATTAACGCGCTGGTTCAGCTCCCGTTTCTTCGGGTCTCCGGCCGAACTTCCTCATTTTCTTTTAGAGGTGAAAATACCAAAGTTCAAGAGATCGCTAAGGCACTTAACGTCAGTTATGTATTAGAAGGGTCAGTGCGTAAATATGGTGATCGGCTGAGAATTACAGCTCAACTTATTGAGGCTTCTGAGGATGATCATGTATGGTCTGAGAACTTCGACGCTGGCTTAAACGACATCTTTGAGTTGCAAGAAGTGATCGCGTGCGCGGTTGAGAAAAAGTTAAGAACGTTGTTTAGCGTTGAGCCCTCTCGTGCCGAAGAGGGTGCGCGTTTGACGGAGTCGATCACCAAAAATAAGGAAGCCTACGAACATTTTTTACGAGGTCGTCATCTAATGTACGAACTCAGCGGTCAACGGACTATTCCGCGTGCTGTTGCTGCGTTTGAGAAGGCAATTGAGGAAGACCCTGCGTTTACTAAAGCCTGGGCGAATCTAGCAATAGCAAACTTCACGCTTCCAGAATATTCAACCACCTCGCACTGGCGAGATCATATAGAAAAAGCGAAAGAACAAGCAATGCATGCGTTGCAGTTGGACCCCAATGTGGCTTGGGCTCAGCGTGCAAAAGCAGGCATTCTTTCGTACGAACTTCAGCTTGATCTCGCGGTTGAAGCGTATGAAAAGGCGTACGAATTGGAGCCTAATAATCCTGAGCTGATGTTTGTTCGCGGCTATATTTTAGCGGCGATTGGCTTGCATGCTCAGGCCGATGAGTTGATGCGAAATGCACTGGATCGAGAGCCACTTATTGGGTCTTGGTATGCTGCTTTTGGTACTGTTCAGTTTTCAATGGGGCGGCTGGATCAGGCGGAATCTTTGTTTAGGCAATCATTTGAGTGTAATTTCGGTTACGGCGCTATTTTGTATTCTCAGTTGTTGTCTCATCTAGGTAGAGAAGATGAAGCGATTGAGTTTATGACGGATAATTTTGATGAATTAGGAGCGGTAACACGGGCTCAGTTGAAGTCACCATTTGTTCGAAAGCTCACTTATTCGGCTTTTTTTAGAAACTCGCGTACAGCTAGAGTAATCATGGACGGTATTTTAACCAAGCGGATGAACGACCCAAAGTATCAGCCGGCTCTGGGTACGATTATTGGTTTTATTATGATTGGGCGTCCGGAGAAATTCTTCCAACACGTGCTGACTAAGCCAAACCCCTATGTCGGCTTTTCTCTGAGCCGGATTTGGGAGCCAACCAAAGAAGCCATCGGTGTGAGAACCCACAAAGACTTCCCTAAGTTTGCCGAATCCATTGGCTTGGTCAGAGCATGGCAGAAGTATGGGTGGCCTGAAACGGTGCAGCCTTTCAAAGGAACCGATGGCTCAAATCACCAGTTTGAATGTAAGTAGGCGAAAGTCAGAATAAATATTAGCTAAAAGTAGCTCCACATCATTGATTTAAAAAGGATTTTTGTTTCATCATAAAACCATCATGTTATTTCTATGTTCTCCTCAGGATCATTTTACGTTGTTGTGAGAATCTTAACTCAGCCAATAAAGGCTTAGCGGTTAAAGGCAATAAGTTTGGAGCCTGATATACCGTGCAACATTTAAGTAGCATTGTTAGAGAGGGCATTATGTTAGAAATTCTAAGTGGCATGGTTGAAGAACTCATGAATGAAGACCTAACGCTGGACGAACTCAAAAGTCTTGCAAAGGATATCTCTGATCATAATGAACTGTTTCAGGCGTTACAAAATAACCCGAATATTGATTTGGAATGCATAGAAGTTGTCGGAGACAGAGCTGAGTATCGCTATTAATCTCTGGGGCTTAATAGCGTTACTTTAGACAAGAAGAGCGTGACTGCGCTGGGCAAATACAGTGAAGTGAGCGCTTTAATCGTCGGTAGTTAGGGTAGTTAGGGTCGTTAGGAATCGAAGTTGGTCAGGGTAAAGAGGTCTAAGTAGTAGGGTCTGGGTTAGTTCAAGGAAGAGTTCGGTAGGGTATCGGAGTGAAGGCGGACAGTTGGGAGAGAGGAGTTTAGTTAGCGTTAAACCTCTCGATCAGTCCGGTGGTAACCATCTTTGGGTGGGTGGATCTCTGATTGCGCCCTCTTGTGTTGGCAAGAGGGCGTTGCCGTTTTATTGGCTCTTAGAACGTCGTTCAAATTATTTCCTGCCTATCGATCTTTGTTATAGTACCGACACAAAAAACCAACCTGCTCATCGATCATGAAATTTTCACCCCTCATCTTTGTGCCGTTCTTTTCGTTTGCTTTAGCTGCGTGCGACAACGGTAATCTGACTGCGAATTCACCGACAAAAGCAACCGAGCAAGTAGAGTCTAAGAGCAAGATTCCGTCAGTCGACAATGTCAAATCCACGGCTCCAATCAATAACCCCAGGTTCGATATATATTCAGAGGTTGAATTGTCGGTGGATCTAGGAGAGTTGAGCGAAGATCAAAAGAAGATGGTGAGCTTACTGATAGACGCAGGGAAAATCACAGATGAATTATTTTGGCAGCAAGTTTGGGGCGATAAGGAAGCCTTATTACGTAGCATAGACGACCCTAAAGCAAGACAGTTCGCGCTTTACAATTATGGCCCTTGGGATCGCTTAGACGGAGACAAGCCGTTCATCGCAGAGTTTGGGGCCAGACCCGAAGGCGCGCAATACTACCCTCGTGATATGTCAAAGGAAGAGTTTGCCGCTTGGTCAATGAAAGGGAAGGACGGGCTTTACTCTTTGGTCAAAAGGGACTCGCAGGGCGAGTTAATACTCCAGCCATATCGAGAGGCCTATGCAGAGCAGCTGGGTGAAATCGCTAAGTTGTTAAGACAGGCTTCTGCGTTAGCGGAAGATAAAGGCTTTGCTGAGTACTTGAATTTGAGAGCGGATGCTCTCTTATCAGGCGAATACCAAGCGTCGGATATGGCTTGGATGGACATGAAAGACAATTTGATAGAAGTCGTTATTGGCCCTATCGAGACCTACCAGGATGCTCTTTATGGCTATCGAGCTGCGTTTGAAACATTTGTATTGTTAAAGGATCAGGCTTGGAGTAAGAGGTTGGCTAAGTTTGCTCAGTACATGCCGGATTTGCAAAAAGGCTTGCCGGTTTCCCAAAAATATAAGGATGAAATGCCGGGTTCTGATGCAGATCTAAACGCCTACGATATGTTGTATTGCGCGGGAGACTGTAACTCTGGTGCGAAAACGATTGCCATTAATTTGCCCAACGACGAGCAAGTCCAGCTTGCCAAAGGCACTCGTAGGCTCCAGCTAAAAAATGCCATGCGAGCTAAGTTCGATCGTATTTTACTGCCGATTTCAGAGCAACTCATAGACGTAGAGCAGCGCGAAAACATAACCTTTGATGCCTTTTTTGCAAACACCATGTTTCATGAAGTGGCACACGGTCTGGGAATCAAAAACACACTAGATGGTCAGGGTACGGTGCGCCAGGCTCTCAAGGAGCATGCGTCGGCTCTTGAAGAAGGGAAGGCCGATATCTTAGGTTTATACATGATTCAGGAGTTACGTGCTAAAGGGGAGATCGAAGAAGGCGAATTGATGGATAATTACGTGACGTTTCTTGCCGGCATTTTCAGGTCTGTTCGTTTTGGTGCCAGCAGTGCGCATGGGCGAGCGAACATGATTAGATTCAATTACTTTAGTCAAGAGGGCGCGTTTGCTCGTAACTCGAATACAGGAACCTATAGCATTGACGTTCCAAAATTTGAAAAAGCAATACGTGACCTCAGCCAAAAGATACTGGTTTTACAAGGCGATGGAAATTACCAAACGGTAGATCAGTTTGTAGCCGACTTAGGCGGGATGAGTGATCAGCTGAAATCAGACTTAGATCTTTTGGTGGCAAAAAATATACCTGTCGACATCGTCTATAAGCAGGGCAAGGATGTTTTGGGGCTCGATAGTCAGGCAGTAGCGCCGTCGAAATAGATAGCGCACGGTTGTGTTGAAGTGGCTAGACCTACTCCACTATTACTATTTGCCAAGGCGCCGATCCCTGGGCGTGTAAAGACACGGTTACAGACTGATTGCAGTGCTGAGCAGGCAGCAGAAATAGCCCATTTGTTGCTTGAGGCATCGTTGCATCAGGCCTGCTCACATTGGCCCGGAGAAGTCTTGGTGAGTACTTGGCTGGATATCGATCACCCTGTGTTACTGAGGCTTTGTGAGCGCTTTGGCGTTAAGTTGGTGGAGCAGTGCAATGGGTCTTTAGGGGACAAGATGCAAGACGCATTCGAATCGTACGGATTGCCGATGGCAATTATGGGCTGCGACGCACCGCACGTAACGCAAGCAACGTTAATCAGTATGCATAAGTTGCTCCAGCAAGGTAAATCGGCGATCGCGCCAAGTTTAGACGGAGGTTACTATCTAATAGGGTTGAGCGAAATGCTGCCTTCTATCTTTTGTGATATGCCATGGGGAACATCGGAGGTTCTTAGTCTTACACGAGAGCGTGCTATTCAGGCGGGTTTCGAGCTTAAGGAGCTTGCCACTCTTCAAGATATTGATGAGTGGCAAGACTTGGTGTCAGAATTGCATTTGCTGCCAACAATACAACGCTACCTAAAGAGGCAGAACCTTTTAGGGGCTGGTTAAGCGCTATTTTTCTGCAAAGCATTTATTAGTTTAAGCGGGAACAAACTTGATGGCCACGCCGTTATTGCAATACCTAAGCCCCGTTGGAGCAGGGCCGTCTTTGAACACATGACCTTGGTGGCCACCACACCGAGCACAATGATATTCAGTGCGAGGCATGATTAATTTGAAATCTCTTTTGGTGTCAACGTGGCCATCTATCGTGTCGAAGAAACTCGGCCAACCTGTGCCGCTGTCAAATTTTTGAGATTGCGTGAATAACGCAAGGCCACAGCCTGAACATACAAATTCGCCTTCTCGATTTTCGTCGTTGAGTGGGCTTGAGAATGGACGTTCAGTGCCTTCTTTGCGCAACACATGAAAGGCGGCTTCATCTAATCTGGCTTGCCACTCATCTTTGCTTAGGTTCCATTTTTCTATTGTTTGTGGGTGAGCTTCTGTTTGCAGATCGGTAGAGTTCATAGGATTAGTTTTTAATGTGTTGGCGTCGGCGCTTTCGTCGTCAACGTGATTATGTGCTCTGAGCCAGCTGGCAGCACCGAGCATGGTAGCCGCTGATGCAAAAATTAGAGTTCTGCGATTCATGGTGAAGCCCCCTTCGTATTTTGTTAGTTTAACAAAGTTGTTGTGATCGTGTGTGTGACTCTTTAGACCTGACTTTTGCGCGACTAATTGCTATTGATTAAGTTTGTTTAATTGAAACGAAGCGTTAATTTGTACGAATAGTAATTTATTTTTCTACACTGTTGCGTTAATGTCGAGGCGGTTGTGTCGTTTAAACAGCCGGAATCTGTGGGTGAGGTTAAAATAATTTCCTTTCCCGTCCGCTAAACCATGGGAGACATTTGATGAGTAAACGTGAAGAATTGATTGCCAAGTATGCCGGTGATTTGGAAACTAAGTGTGAAGAAAAAGTAGATAAAAAATTACTGACCGCTGTCACTATAGGCTGCGGCCCATCAATTTATAATAAGGACGCTGCGACTGTTTCAGCCGGAGATCCTAAGGAACTGGACCGCGTTAAGAAGAATTTTTTGATCAAAAAGCTAGGATTGAAAGACGGCCCTAAACTGGATGAAGGCATTCAAGCCGTTATTGAGAAATATGGGCGTTCAAATCGCAACAAATATCGTGCTGTTGTTTATTATTTGTTGGTAAAGCATTTTCGTAAAGCTTCTTTATATAAGTAATGATTACTTAAAGACTTTTAAAAGGCCGCAACTAGCGGCCTTTTTTACGCTCGCTTAGTCACGCCAAAATGTAGTGGTGAACAAAACTAACAGGGTAAATAGCTCGAGCCTACCAAGTAGCATAGCAAAGGAAAGAATCCATTTTGCGCTGTCATTAATTTGAGCGTAATTGTCAGCCACCAACCCCAGTCCAGGACCTAAGTTATTCAGACATGCCGCCGCGGCTGAAAACGCAGTAACCCAATCAAGACCAACCAGACACAATGCAAATCCGGTCATAGCAAAGCTCAACATATACATTGAAAAGAAGGCCATGACGGTGTTAATGACTTTTTCGCTAATAACTTGGCCACCCGTCTTGATCGACAACACGGCATTAGGATGCACTAATCTGACAATTTCTTTTCGACCTTGTTTGTACATTAACTGAATGCGCATGACTTTCATTCCGCCTGCTGTCGACCCAGCACAGCCGCCCATAAAGCTAAATAAGATCAGCATGACTGGGAGGGCTCCTGGCCACCAAGCAAAACCGCCGGCCGTGTAACCCGTTGTGGTCATGATCGACACCATGTGGAAAAGCCCTGAGCGAACTGCGTCTAGGTTGTTCGCGAATACATTTTGAGAAATTAGTAACAGAATCAGTACGACGGTCGCGACGCAGGCGATTAGGAGGAAGAATCGGTATTCACTGTCTTTAAAGTACGGAGCCACAGTTCGGTTGCGCCATGCTAAGAAATGCAGTGAAAAATTAGCGGACGCTATCAGCATGAAAATGATCGCAATTGATTCAATTAACGGGCTATTAAAATACCCCAGACTTGCGTCGTGTGTTGAAAATCCGCCGATGGCAACCGTGGAAAACGCGTGGCCGATCGAGTCGAATAAGGTCATCCCGGCAGCCCAATACGCAAGTAAGCAAGACACCGTTAAACCGAGATATATATACCAAAGCGCTTTGGCGCTCTCGGTTATTCTAGGAGTCAACTTAGAGTCTTTCATCGGGCCGGGAGTCTCGGCCCGATAGAGCTGCATACCCCCGATGCCGAGCATGGGCATAATTGCAACGGCTAAGACAACGATTCCCATGCCGCCAAGCCACTGTAGTTGCTGACGGTAGTACAGAGTCGATTGTGGAAGTTGATCCAGATTAACCAGAATGGTTCCGCCCGTCGTGGTTAAGCCAGACATAGACTCAAAGAAAGCATCAGTAATGCTTAAGCTATGCTGGTCGGCAAATATGAACGGTAGGGCTCCAAATGTGGCTAGTACGGTCCAGAAGAGAACCACGACCAAAAAGCCGTCTCGGTAACGTAAATCTTTTTTGAGCTTACGATTGGGCGCCCATAGAAGAAGACCTGTTAAAAGTGTCACGGAGAAGGAAATGACGTAGGGCATTGAATTGCCATCGTCGTAGATGATTGAAACTAGTAATGGCGTTAGGTGCGTTACGCTGAATATTCCCAGCAATACGCCTAGTATTTTTGCGACTGTTTGGTAGTGCATGGGTTAAATGAAAGTCACACCGACTTGGAAAAGGGTCTCGACGTCCGTGATGCACGATTTATTGTCCATGAAAATAATAACGTGATCTTCAGGTTCGATAACGGTGTCCACGTTGGGGATGATGACTTCACCAAGGCGCACAATCGCTCCAACACCAGTGCCAGGAGGAAACGGTATTTCACGCACGCCTCGACCAATCACTTTTGATGTGCTGGCATCTCCATGAGCGATGGCTTCAATGGCTTCAGCCTTGCCTCGACGTAGTGAGTGTACTGCGACCACGTCTCCTCTTCGGATGTGGGCGAGTACGCTTCCGATGGTCGCCACTCGGGGTGATACAATGACATTGATGTCTCTGTGATCCAAATGATCAACGAAGGCAGGGCGGTTTACCAGCGCCATGACACGCTTGGCTCCTAACCGTTTCGCAAGGTTAGCGGATAGAATATTGATTTCATCTTTTTCGGTGACGGCGCAAAATACATCGGCATTCTCGATGTTTTCTTGCAGTAAGAGGCTAGCGTCAGCGGCATCTCCGTTCAGAACGACGGTACTACTGACCATGTCCGCAATGGCTTCTGCGCGTTTGACGTCGAATTCGATGAGTTTGACGCTGTAGCCTTTTCTTTCAAGCTCGCGTGCAAGGTTTAGTCCAATGTTGCCACCGCCGGCGATGAATATTCGTTTTATCTTATTGGTTTTCCCCCTCATCTCCTGCATTACAGCTTGAATGTGTTGACGGGCTGCAACAAAGAAAACCTCATCACCTGTCTGAATTTCTGTTTCGGATTTAGGCGTGATTATCTCGCCATCTCGATAGATTGCTGCCACCCGTGTCTCTATTCCAGGCATGTGGGACTTTAAATCACTTAAAGGACAGTCGATCAGAGCACCACCCAATACGGCTTTCACTCCGACCAGTTGGACGAGCCCGTCAGCGAAGTCCAAGACCTGAAGAGCGCCAGGGAACTCGATCAGTCTTGCGATGTGATCTCTGACAATTACTTCGGGTGAAATGACAACATCGACATGGAATCCAGATTCGTTTGAAAATAATTCATCATTGTTTAAGTATTCTTTAGACCTCAAACGAGCAATTTTTGTGGGCGTGGAAAAGAATGCCTCAGCGATCTGGCAAGCAACCAAGTTGACTTCGTCATTATTGGTGACCGCAAGAATTAACGAAGCATCCTCAGCCCCGGCGGCTCGTAATACAGACGGGTGTGCCGCGTTGCCTGCGACTGTGCGAATATCGAGTCTGTTCTGGAGTTGTTGTAACGCTCGCTTATCAACATCAACAATCGTGACGTCATTCTCTTCACCCACCAGCACTTCGGCAATGGATATGCCAACTTGACTAGCACCTAAAATAAGAATTTTCATCAGCTTTTAGCGTCTTTTGCATTAATGTTTAGGTTTTTCAGCTTTCGATACAAGTGTGTTCGCTCTAAGCCAATTTTTTTCGCCAAGGCACTTACGTTTCCATCGACTTTACCTAGGTGGTACGACAAATAGGCTTTTTCAAAACTTTCTTTTGCGGAACGCATATCGTGGTCAAAATAATCAGGCATTTCATTACTCACGCCTTCGGGCTTAATATTCGCGTCGCCGCCCAGAGCGCTTTCGACCTGAGCTACATCAATCACTTTGCCCATATTCAGAATGATGAGTCGCTGGACAATATTTTGCAGCTGACGCACATTCCCTGGCCAATGAAAGTCGGTTAACCACTGCAGAGCGGCGACGGTGATGTCCGGCGCAGGCGCGTTTGTTTTTTGGGCGACACCCTCGATAAACATAGCAATTAGTTCTGGTAAATCTTGTTTACGTTGTCTTAGTGGTGGGACGTCTATTGGGATAACGTTTAAATGGTAATACAGATCTTCTCGGAACAAGCCTTCACTCACCGCGTTCTGAGGGTTGCCACTGGTCGTGACAATAACTCTGACATCCAGTTCTACATACTGGGTGCCGCCAACCCGCAAAAACTGACGTTCTTGCAGGGCGCTGTAGAGCTTGTTTTGTGTTTCGAGCGTTAGGTCTAGGACCTCATTGATAAACAATGTTCCGCCCTTTGCCGCTTCAAATCGCCCGAGCACAACATTACCACCGTGCTCGCTGCCGAAAAGTGCCTGAGCTACATTTTCTGCTGGCATGGCGGCCAAATTCAATTCGACGAATGCATTTTCAGCTCGAGGACTATTTTCGTGAACTTTCTTGGCGACCAAATGTTTTCCAGTTCCTGATTCGCCGGTGATGAAGACCCAGCTATCAGTCGGACCAAGCAATTGAATATGCCGCATGAGTTCTCGGCTAGCATCGCTGTTGGCGATCATGGGGTCGTCGCTCTTCAAGCGAGATTTCAGTTTTTGATTTTCTCTACGTAAGGACGCATTCTCAAGGCCACGCTCAACGCTTAGCAGAAGTTTTCCCGTTGATAGAGGCTTCTCCAAAAAATCATAGGCTCCTAAGCGCACCGCTTCGACGGCATTCTCTACGGTCCCGTGGCCCGAAATCATCACGACGGGTGTGTTCTGGAGTTGTTCGGTCTCAACCCAATGCTTTAGTACGCTCATGCCATCCTCTCCTGGCATCCATATATCCAGCATAACCAAATGAGGTTGATCTTCCTTAAACCTGATGCGAGCTTGTTCTGCATTCTCAGCTACGCTGACAGAGTAACCTTCGTCTTGCAGGATATCCTGCAAGATATTTCGTATGTCTGGCTCGTCGTCGACGACTAATATGTGCGCGCTGGTATTTGGCATTATCTATTTGGCCTGATTGCCTTACATCAATCGGACTGTAAGGGATTTTGTGTTCGATTGCCACGATATGTTTGCATCGCGTTGATTGGTAAACGCACCTGCATGGTTGCGCCGCCTAAAAGGCTATCGGCTGACCACACTGAGCCACTGTGCTCCTCAACAATTCTCTTGACAATGGCAAGGCCCAAGCCTGAACCTTTGGCCTTTGAGCTGACGTAGGGATCAAATAGGGATTCTTTGATGTCATCGGGTACGCCTTCTCCGCTGTCTTCAATGACTAGGTCTACGTACTGTCCAGCAACATGCTCCGCTGCTGACGTCCTAACTCGTATCTGACCTTTGTGGCTACTATCGGACACGCACACGCTCTCAATTGCGTGACAGGCATTAATAAGAAGATTGTTAAGGACCTGCCTCAAGGCGCTAGAGTTGGCTTTTATTTCGGGCAAGGTTTCACTTAAGTCGAGTGTTAATTCAATGTCTTTTAAGCTTGATACATGCAGCTCAACCACATCGCGAACAAGTTGATTTAGGTCCAAAGGTGCCAGTTTTGCCCTGACAGGTTGGGCGTAACTGGAAAACGCGTTCACCATCTCTTTCATTGATTCGACTTGCTGAACAATGGTTCTTGTACTCCGGTCTAACGTTTCTTGAAGCTCGTTATCAACATGATTGGTCAATTTATGCTTGATTCGTTCTGCGGATAGTTGAATAGGTGTGAGCGGGTTCTTAATTTCGTGCGCCAGCCTTCTAGCGACTTCTCCCCACGCGGCGTCTCGTTGAGCTTGAATTAGGTTAGTAACGTCGTCAAATACGATCACATAGGTTGCTTTAGCGTTTTCATTTGAGAACGCGTGTCGCAATTGGCTGCCACGAACGATTAGCATTTGTCGCCCATGAGTTCCCAGAAGATTGACTTCGTCTTGCCACTGTTCTTGCCCAGAATCAATTCCGAGGTTGATGAGTTCGAAGAATCGCTTACTGTGATCTTGCTGTGTTGCTAGGTCTAGCGGAGATTTTCCAAGTGCCTCACTGAGGTCCAAGCCCAAAATTTCCGCGGCAGCACTATTGGATATCTCAAGTTGCTTGCTACTATTAAACGAGAATACGCCAGAGGATAGGTTCGTGAGTACGGTTTCTAGATAGCCTTTTTGTTGTTCTGTTTCGGTTTGGCTGGCAAGCGCGGCTTGTTGGGCATCGTCGATCTTGCGGCTCATATTATTAAATGAGTTGGTTAATATACCGAGTTCATCCCGTGTGGTGACTGGCAATTGCGCCCCATAATTGCCTTCAGCAATATCCTGAGTTCCCGCGGCTAAATTAGAAATGGGAGCGACAAGGCGACGGGATAAATAAACCGCAGTGAGTATGGAAAACAATAGGCTGACTAGCGAAATAAGGCTTAACGTGACCACTAAGCCAAACTTAAGAGGGCCGCGAGCGAACACCATTTGTTTGTATTGCTTATTGGCCGATTCGACGCTGCTGGCTAATGTTGCGTAACGCAATGGTAGAACTTTAATCGCTTGTAGTCCGTAAAACTGCCGGCCGAGTTCATTGGCGGGAATAGGGGCCACGACTCTGAATTGTTGAACATCCGCTGATAAGGTCTCCAGTTGCGTGAAGGTCTGATTTAGTCGTAACTCAGAAAAAGCCTCTTCTGACGGAGGGCTGAGTAGTAGGTTTGAGGAGTTTTCTCTTGAAAAAGCGATAACACGTCCGTCATCTCGATACAGTGATAGCTCGGAATAGCCTTCTAACTCTCTGAGCTCGTCAAGGTTTCTAAGCAGGCCTCCTCCCGCCAAGCCGCCGATTAGGTTGTTGGCATAGCCTTCAACATCCGCGGTTATCTCTTCTTTTAGCCCCTCTAGAGCTGACTGACTTAAGAGTAAAGAGTCTTGGATGGTCTGTTCAATTCGAACGTCAAACCAACTGTCCACTCCTTTGTTAAGAAATTGAATTGAGAAGTAGTAAAGCAGTGAGAATGGAATCAGGGTTAAAAATAGAACGATTGAGACTAACTTAACGGTCAAGCGCGAGCCCATTTCCCCCTTTGAAAATTGCCTAACGAGGTAATAGATATTGATGACTAGGAGCAGCATTAAAACCAAAATGCCAGCCATGCCCAGGATAGCGATCCACGACAGTTGACTTTGACTTAAGCTATCGTCGCTCAAACTGCGTACTATAAGGAAACATAAGGCAAACAAAAATAGAGTGCTTACGGCGGTTACCAGCGCCGGGTGAGTTAGTACTTTTATTGCTCTACGGATTTCCATGCAGCCCACCCGGAATCAAAGTTCCATTGTTTTGACGTGTACGCACTCAGTCGAATGGGTGCAGGAAGTTCATATTTGCTTAAAGAGATCCGCAGTTGAGTCTCAGGGTCTTGACGCACGTATTCGTAGAATAGGTTCTGCGCAGACTTGCCTATGAATGCGACCCCTTGAGAACTGGATCGAAATATATAAGGCGTTGCCTTATCGTCAATGTGAACCAGGTAACGGTCGGATAAAGCGTGTTTGCTGATGACAAACTGGTGTTTCTTTCTCTGTTCTGGCCATTTCATAAACAGCCATTTTTTTATTATTGCGTAGTCGCATTTGAAAGTGAGACTGACTCCACTATCAATGGCTTCCAACGTATGTGCAGACAGTTCTATGACGGGACCTTCGACCGAGTGCTCAATACCGGGTTCCGCAACGGCCGGAAAAAAACCTTGGGTGAATAAAGACATGGCCAAAGTGAAGGGTACGACACATTTCCGGCTTAACGTCATGGTCGGTATGGCCCTACTTTAGGAGGCTTTTTGCAGTAGTGCATAGTAGAAACCATCCATTGCGTGAACGCCTTGCAACGTTTGAACTCCGTGTTCTAAACTCAGTGCAGATGGGTGGGCAACGGCAACGGCATGCGCTTCTTTGTTGGAAGACAAAAATCGTTTGATTTGATGGTCATTTTCAGAGGGCAAGATCGAACAGGTCATGTATAGCATGGTGCCACCGGGTTTTAAAAGTTGCCACAAATTTTCGATTAGTTTCTGTTGGATTGCGTTTAGTTTTTGAATATCGTCCGCTCTTCGGTGATGTTTTATATCTGGGTGACGTCGAATGACTCCCAGTCCTGAACAAGGTGCATCAATGAGAATTTTGTCGTACCCGTGCTCCGGAGGCGACCAAGTGGGTGGGAGTGTGGCATCCGCGCAAAAGACTGACGCATCAAATGAGAGTCTGGCTAGAGTCTCATGCAGCTGCTCACATCGTTTTTCAGAGATATCCAGCGCGTGCATTAGTCCTTTGTTTTCCATTCGCTCAAGCATGTGAGCGGTTTTTCCTCCTGGTGCTGCGCAGGCGTCTAAGATAGTGTCTCCTGGTTTGGCCTCAAGTATGTGCGCCGCCAACTGTGCTGCCGTGTCTTGAACTGAACACGCGCCAACATTGAATTCTGGGAGTTTGTTCACGCTAACAGGCTGACCTAATATTATTCCGTCGGGGGAGCTTTGATCGATAGTCGCGGCTATCTTCGCTTTTTCAAGCTTTTCAAGGTAGTCGTCTCTTGATTGATGGGTGGTATTCACCCTTAAGCACATTGGAGGTCGTTGATTGTTGGCGTGCATGATTGCCAAGGAGTGGTTTGGCCATGCTTCTATTATTTGGCCTTGAAGCCATTCACCATGGCTAAGGTTTATAGGATTTGAAACTTCAGCAGGGCTACGTTGATGGTTACGTAAGCAGCCATTAACGAGTTTTTTCGCCCAAACTTTATTCAACTGTTTGCAAGCCTGAACCGTCTCCGCTACGGCGGCATGATCGGCCGTTTGTAGATGACGTAACTGGTAAAAACCTACCAATAAAATGAAGTGCACCACACGATCTTTCTTACGAATAGGTGAGCGCAAGTACTTTTTAGATACCTGATCAAGTTCGCCGTACCAACGACAGACGCCATAAACCACTTCTTGCACGAACCCCTTGTCCTTAACGCTGGGTTGCTGGTTTGCGATGTAGTCATTTAATGCGGAATCCAGCGAGCGGCCTTGATCAATGATCTGCCAGCAAACTTTCGCGGCAGCGGCTCTACTGTTTAATTGTTTGTTCGATTTTTTGTGCATAACCTATTTTTAAGCGAGCGTGTCGGCTGCGCCGATTTGGTAGCCGTTGGCGAATTCTCTCCAGCTCAACGCTTTACTGCCGTCTCGTTGTAGTTCTTGTAAAAGAAGTGAGCCTTTGCCGCACTGAATTATAGCTCCTTCGTCGGAGACGGAAATTACTTTTCCGATTTCGTCGCCCATTTTCTGGCCGTCTGCGACAGAGGCTCGCCAGACTCGGATTCGAGTATCATTATGGTGGCATTGCGCTACGGGGAACGGAATAAATGCACGAATCTTTTGTTGTATTTCGGTCGCGCTTAGCGACCAGTCGATGTTGGCTTCGGTTTTCAAAATCTTTTTTGCGTAACAAGCCAATTCATCGTTTTGTGGTGTAGGAATGAGCGACGGGTTTTGATTAATTTGACGCAGAGTTTCGCAAACCCCTTTTGCGCCCAATTGAGCAAGCCTGTCGTGCAGGCTTGTTGTGGTGTCATCAATCGCGATTGGTGTCTTAAGCATTTGGTAGACCGGGCCAGTATCTAATCCTAACTCCATGCGCATAATAGAGACTCCCGATTCTGTGTCGCCGGCTTCTATTGCTCTGTGAATCGGCGCTGCGCCTCGCCACCTGGGCAGCAGAGAGGCATGAATATTGATGCAGCCGTGTTTTGGGATATCGAGGATAGATTGTGGCAATAACATGCCATAGGCGACAACGATCATTACATCGGGTTTGATGCTTTCAATCAATGCAGCCTGATCTTTCAGGCTGGACGGCTGATGTACCTCCAGCCCTAATTCTTGAGCGGCTACTTTGACGGGTGGCGGTGTTATTTTTTTTCCACGTCCAGAGCGGCGGTCAGGCTGGGTGAAAACGCCCAGTATGGCGTGTTCTTCGAATAATAGTTTAAGCGCGGGTACTGCAAAGTCAGGAGTGCCCGCAAATAGTATGTTCATCAGGATGTCTTACCGTTGTGATGTCTAGGCTGATTTGGCTCTTTTAACCAACTTTTTACGAACACGGTCCTGTTTCAGTCGAGATAAATAGTCAACAAAGACTCTCCCAGCAAGGTGGTCCATTTCATGTTGAATGCAAACAGCCAGTAGCCCATCGGCTTCGAGTTCGTATATTTCTCCTTGCTCGTCAAGGGCCGTGATTTTTATCCGCTCGGCTCTTTTAACCGGGGCATAATACTCGGGCACTGAGAGACAGCCTTCATCGTAAATTTGCTCTCCGTCTTTTTCGATGATCGTTGGATTTATTAACACCCGCGATTCATTGCGCTCCTCAGATAGATCCATGACAATGACTTGTTTGTGGACATCAACTTGAGTGGCCGCAAGCCCTATGCCATTAGCATCGTACATTGTTTCAGTCATGTCATTGACCAGGGTTTGTATTGATTTATCGACGTTTTCAACTGGCTCTGCGATCTTGCGCAGACGCTCATCCGGATATACAAGAATTTCTAAAATGGCCATAGCAGGCAACTAAATCTCTTTAATGGTTACTGTTTAAGCTAAAAATAACGTAAACTACATTCTACATTATTTACGTAACATGCTAAATTAGCTGTGATTATTGAATTTCGGATAAGATGGTTTTAGTCTTTTCCGAGGTTCTTAATGATTCGCTTTATGGTATTTTAAAAGCCATAACAATGGGTGTTTGAGGGTAGATTGTGCAACTGCGCTGCTTTACAACTAACCTAAAAAGGTGATGTTTTCGCTTTTTTAAAGTCATTAAGCAGGCCGTTGTTATGATACAAACGTATGTGCCGATGAATGATGTATTAAAATGAATTGTATGTTGTAACTAGATACGTATTTGGTACCTGTCTTATGCACGACGATCCAGTGATAATGCGAAATATGACTGCACGCGAAGATATTGTAAAGGCCGTAGGTTAAACTGTTTAAAACAGTTGATTGATGACCGTATTATGAATTATGCAAGCGAGCATGCCAATACAGTTTACGCGTTTTGGATAACTACTTGTCGTGATTGGTAGATTGGCGTTCAGCAGAGCGCAAAAAATGCACTTTTGATTAATTACAGTCGCATGATAAGAATGATAAAAATGAATATTGATAACTCAAGCATAACTACCCAGCCTGCCCAGGCAGAACGTTTTTACTCCAAAATGGGAGGGCGAATTGAAAGGTTTAAACGATCCGCGCGCGTATTGCTTTTGGCCATATCGACCTCCTTTTTTGGGACGTTTGCCGTATCAGCCGATACAGCAGGCCTAGTTGATGGGCACCCTGATCGCTATACCGTGGTCGATGGGGACACACTCTGGGGAATTTCGTCTCGATTTTTGAGCGACCCTTGGCGCTGGCCTGAAGTTTGGAAAGGAAATCCTGAGGTAGAAAATCCTGACTTGATCTATCCAGGCGATGTATTGGTGTTGTCGTTCATTGACGGTCGCCCCAGTTTGCGGGCTCTTCGACGGGAAACCGTCAAGTTGTCGCCAGAACCCAGAGCAACGTCCTTTCTGGATGCGATACCACCCATTGACCCCAGTGCTATTGAAGCGTACATAAACTCTCCTCTGGTTACTAACACTAAAGAGTTAGAGCAGGCTGGGTATATCGTGCAAGGGAAGGACAACCGTTTGGTCGCAGGAAAGTACGACCAAGTTTATGCGAGGGCAGTCGCTGAAGATGCTGATTCTTTCCGCGTTTTCCGGCCCGGCAGAACTTTCGTCGATCCAGTGAGTAAAGAGGCATTGGGTTTTGAGGCTGTCCATGTTGGCGATGCGAATATGTTACGCCGAGGCGATGATGTGTCTCGTTTGGTATTGACTAAAACTTACACGGATGCAGGCGTTAGAGACAGATTGAGACCCATTTATGAAGAACAGGCTTTGCCTTTCTTCTACCCTAAAGCTCCTGATAATGATGAGCTGAGAGGCATGATTTTAATTACTGAAAATGAAGCAACCGAATTGGGTGCAATGTCAGTTGTAGCCGTCAATTTGGGGGAAAGGGAAGGTGTTAGTGCCGGAGATGTATTCAGAATTTTAAGTCAAAAACAGACTCGTAAAGATCCGTTTAATGGCGAAAGTTATGAGATTCCCGAGGAAAAAATTGGGCTGGCACTGGTGTTTAGAACGTTTGAGAAAGTAAGCTATGCGCTTATTACTGATACGTCTCAACAGGTAACGCCGGGCGATATATTCATCAGTCCCAAGAAATAAAACGGAGTCGTCTTACTAGTAGAGTAATACTTACACGGATGTGAGTAGAGACAGTTAGTTCAATGCCATTGGAGGGCAAGTGAAATGAAGATTAGCAACACGGATGTTGTTCACAGTGATGTTAGGTTTTGGTTGAGTCTCATTAGAGACAGAAGGTGGTCTCGTAAACAAAAAAACAGGTTGTTAGCTTTTTTTGGCGGGCCGCTCAATGTATTGCGGGCTACTGATGGAGAGCGGTATGCTGTGGTTGGAAAGCCCAGAGATGCGCCACTGGTGAGGGAGCAAGATCTTAATCGTGATCTACAGTGGTTGAGCGGTGATCGTTGTGAATTTGTGCACAGGCTAGATAGCCGGTTTCCACGATTGCTGAGAGAGATCAGCGATCCTCCTTTGGGGTTCTTTTCCATAGGCAATCTGGATTTACTCGATGGACCCTGTGTCGCCATTGTAGGCTCTAGAAACCCCACTCCGGTCGGAGTGAGAGCGGCTTCAGATATTTCAAGTGAGCTCGCAGTGGCCGGGGTGTCCGTTGTTAGTGGGCTTGCGTTGGGCATTGATGGAGTGGCGCACGCGGCTGCGCTATCGTCTTGCGGACCCACTATTGCTGTCTTGGGGGCGGGGCTGGATATTATTTACCCGAATCAGAATAAGGGCCTTTTCGAGAAGGTCGCTGATAAGGGGCTTGTCTTGTCTGAATACCCTTTAGGTTTTCGACCAACAAAGTATTCTTTTCCAGATCGGAATCGCCTAGTGAGTGGGTTGAGCGAGGGGGTGGTGATTGTTGAGGCTGCGCGGCGCAGTGGAACGTTAATCACCGCCGAGCACGCGGTAGATCAAAATCGAGAGGTGCTGGTCGTACCTGGGCCCGCTGTGAGTGCTCAGTACATCGGTTCGCATAAATTGCTTCGTGAGGGGGCTTCATTGGTTTGCTCTGCCGATCAAGTGCTCGAGCAGCTGTCTACTGAACTCTCATCGTATTGTTTCTCAAGGTCGGTGGTAAAGAAGAAGGTGCACAGTTCAACGCAGTCTTTAACTAAAGCAGAGGCGACAGTCATGGGAGTGTTGGACTATGAGTCAGTTGGTGTCGATTCGATCGTGGAGAAGACTTCGTTGACGGCTGCGGAAGTTTCGGCCATTCTATTGGAGTTAGAGCTCAATGGTTGTGTAGCAAAAACTATTGAAGGTGGTTACATTAAAACAATTTAGCTCGGTAAATATAGAGTGGTGAGGTAATAGTGAAAGAGGATATGTTAGAAGTGCTGGTTTATCTTTTTGAAAACTACATTGCCGATGGTATGGAGTGGGATGCCGATCATTCAGAAATTGAAGAAGAGTTGCTCGGCGCAGGTTTTGATGGATCAGAAATTGACAAAGCTTTTTTGTGGTTAGAAGAGCTACTTATCGTATGTGAGCAAGAATCAATAACGCCTTTTAACGTCAAAAACACAACGTTAGTTCGACATTACTCTGAGCCTGAACAAGATCGGCTAGGCATAGAAGGCCGGGCGCTTATTACACGCCTAGTGAATACTGGTGTGTTAGATCTTAATTCTCGAGAAATGGTGATCGACCGCGTGCTTGCACTCGATTCCAAGGATATAAATATCGATCATATTAAATGGGTGGTATTGATGGTATTGAGTAATCAGCCTGGTTTCGAAGAAATTTCTGAGTGGGCAGAAAGCATTGTTGGGGACGGACTCGTGCCGTTGATTCATTAGCGTTTATCGCTGTTAGGTAGGCACTCAAAGCGTTAAATATGGAAAGTTTACACTTGTAGTGCTTGCTCGAACCATAAAATGAGTGGATACTCGCGCCGCTTATGTGGCCTCCAATTTGCCGTCTTTTCTCGCATCATGCCTGCTTTTGGATTGGAGAAACGCTGTAATTCAAGATTATCTGGCCTTGAGTTGAAATAATGCATACCCCAATAAAGGTATTGTTATCTTGATGAAAACTCGGTTATGGTAATTAAGGGCTCGAGAGAGCGATGATAAGTTACAACCTTTTTTGGAAATAGAAATAGAATACTAATATGGGTAAATCTTTAGTGATTGTGGAGTCGCCAGCGAAAGCGAAAACGATCAATAAGTATCTTGGGAGCGACTACATTGTAAAATCCAGCGTTGGCCATATTCGTGATTTACCTACCAGTGGTAGCGATAAAAAAAACGTAGACCCGAAAGAAAGGGCTCGACAAGCAGCCATTACTCGCAAGCTGTCACCAGAAGATAAGGTGATCCATCGAAAAAAGAAGGCCAAAGCGCAGTTGATTCGAAGGATGGGGATTAACCCTGATAGTGACTGGTCCGCTCGATATGAAATCTTGCCTGGTAAAGAAAAGGTTGTGGATGAGTTGGTTAGCTTGGCCAAGAATGCAGACACCATCTACCTCGCGACTGATATGGACAGAGAGGGAGAGGCAATAGCATGGCATCTTCAAGAAGCCATCGGTGGAGATCCCGCTCGATATCGACGGGTTGTGTTTAATGAGATCACAAAGCCGGCAATTCAAGCAGCCTTTGAAAATCCTGGGCCAGTGGATATGGCCCGTGTAAATGCCCAACAGGCGAGGCGTTTTCTTGATCGTGTTGTAGGCTACATGGTGTCCCCGCTACTTTGGGCAAAAATTGCTCGAGGATTGTCTGCTGGTCGCGTTCAATCGGTTGCATTGCGTTTGGTTGTTGAGCGTGAGCGCGAAATTAGAGCGTTTATTCCTGAGGAGTATTGGGATCTATTTGCCGATCTAAAAACCGGCAATCAAAATGACGTGAAGTTCGAGGTTAAAAACCACAAAGGCGTTGCCTTCCGGCCAGTCAATGAGGAGCAAGCCTCGACAGCAGTTGCCGAGCTTGAGAATGAACAATTTATAATATCGGACGTTAATGAGCGTCCAACCAGTACTAAACCTACGGCCCCATACATTACGTCGACACTTCAGCAGGCTGCGAGCACGCGGTTGGGTTTCGGTGTTAAGAAAACCATGATGCTGGCCCAACGGCTGTATGAAGCAGGCTATATAACGTATATGCGTACTGACTCAACGAATTTGAGTAAGACCGCTGTGGACGACTGTCGCGGATACATCAATTCTGAGTTCGGAAAAAAATACTTGCCTAGTGCACCCATATCTTATTCGAGCAAGGATGGTGCTCAGGATGCTCACGAAGCGATTAGGCCCTCAGATGTTAATGTTAAGCCAACGCAAATTAGTAATGTTGATCGCGACGCTGAGCGGCTTTATACGTTGATTTGGCGCCAATTCGTTGCTTGCCAAATGGTGCCTGCTAAATTTTTGAGTACTCGCGTCACTATTAATGCCGGAGACTATGAGCTCAGAACTCGTGGTAGGGTTGTGGTCTTTGATGGTTATCAGAAGGTTCAGCCTCCGATGAGTAGAGGCGATGATGATGGCGTCTTGCCTGCTATGAAGGTTGGTGAGGTATTGCATTTGACGTCCTTGTTGCCATCACAACATTTTACTAAGCCGCCTGCCAGATACACAGAAGCTAGTTTAGTTAAGGAGTTGGAAAAACGCGGTATAGGACGCCCTTCGACTTATGCAGCGATCATTTCGACGATTCAGGATCGTGGGTATGTCAATGTAGAGAAACGACGTTTTTATGCTCAAAAAATGGGCGACATCGTAACCGAAAGATTGGTAGAGAGTTTTACAGATCTCATGGATTACGACTTTACAGCCAATATGGAAGCAGCGCTGGATGACGTCGCAAAGGGGCGGCGTCAATGGCGTGATTTGCTGGATAGTTTTTACAGTGATTTTTCTCAAACCCTATTGAAAGCCGAGAACGATGATGACGGTGGGATGAGGCCGAACTCGCCGACGGAAACCGATATTGAATGCGGCACCTGTGGTCGTAATATGCAAATTCGCACGGGCAGCACAGGGGTGTTTTTAGGGTGTTCAGGGTATTCCTTGCCGCCAAAGGAGCGGTGCAAATCCACTATGAATTTGGTATCAGGTGATGAGGCTGTTAACGTTGATGAGGATGACGAGGCTGAAGCAAAGCTTCTGATTTTGAAGCGACATTGCCGTATTTGTAACTCCGCAATGGATGGCTATTTGCTGGACGAAAAGCGTAAGCTGCACATATGTGGCAATAATCCAGATTGTTCCGGCTTCGAAATAGAAGCAGGGTCATTTAAAATTAAGGGCTACGAAGGGCCTGTGCTGGACTGCGACAAGTGTGGCAGTGAAATGCAGCTTAAGAATGGTCGCTTTGGCAAGTATTTTGGGTGTACAAATGATGAGTGTAAAAATACTCGAAAGTTGCTTCGAAATGGAGAGGCAGCGCCGCCTAAAATGGACCCAGTGCAGATGCCGGAGCTCAAATGCTTAAAGGTGGATGATCATTATGTCTTGAGGGATGGCGCATCGGGCATGTTCTTGGCGGCAAGTGGTTTTCCAAAAAACCGTGAGACACGCGCACCTCTGGTCGCGGAAATACTGCCACATAAAGACGAGATAGACAGTAAATATAATTACTTATTTATGGCTCCAGTCGCTGATGATGATGGGCTGCCTACCGTTATTCGTTATAGCCGTAAAACCAAAGAAATCTACGTTCAGTCTGAAGAAGAAGGTAAAGCGACGGGGTGGAAAGCGTTTTATGAAGGAGGCAAGTGGGTCGTCACTGCCAAGAAGACGGTAAAGAAAAAAGCCAAGAAAAAAGCGGCTAAAAAGAAAGCAAAGAAAAAAGCTAAAAAGAAAGTAAGTAAAAAAGTCTAGGCTCGGGCTCGACTCGGCTTCGACCTAGCCCCAAAAGGGTTATTAAATTTGACTGATCGTGAGTTTACAGCAAGCCTCTTTAGTCTAGTGTGGCTCACGATCATTGTCTGGCTTGTATTTAAAACAGACCGTCCGTGTCTTCTTCAGACTCGATGATTCTTTCTTCAGGCAGAGTTGGGTCATCAAGAATGAGTGCGTCGTCTAGCTCTTCAAAGTCGCTATCTTGATCTAACATTTCGCCAATCACATCGGCGCCTTCATCGCTGATCTCTAAAGATCTGCTTGTGTCGCCCAGCATGCTGTCGACGAAATTTTCCATAAGCGTGTATTCTGGCGTTAGATTTTCAATCGTAAAGTACTCAGCAGTTGCGCTAGGATTGCTTTCGTCTGTCCTTTGTCCGTTGTTGCGATCGACGAACCCTGTTTCAATGTACGGAGGGATAACGTCTCGATCTACTTCGACTCCATTTAGGCCGACTTTCATATAATCGATCCAAATTGGCAGCGCAGCCAAGCTGCCCGCTTCGCCTTTACCCATGGAGCTGGGTTGATCAAATCCAACCCAAACTGTGGTGACAACGTTAGAAGTAAAGCCGCTAAACCACGCGTCGACGTAATCGTTTGTGGTGCCTGTTTTTCCAGCAATATCGGGGCGATTAAGGCTTAGCGCTTTGCGCGCCGTCCCTCGTTTTACCACATCCTTTAACATGCTGACGATCATGAAATTATTTGCGTGTGTCATTACGCGTGGTGCCGGGTAGGTGTTAGCGTCAATGTCTAAACTCTCTTTTTGCTCTGACACCTCGAGTGTGATTAGGCTTTGGTCTTGGTTGGATGGTTCATCGACGTCTAGGGCAAAATCCGGCTCGACCTCTGGTTGCTCGATTTCAGGCTTTGGCAGGTAGTCTAGAATGCATTCGTCGCAATAGGTGGGCTGGGGAGCCTCAAAAATGACCGCTCCGGATCTGTCTGTTATGCGCTCTATGAAATAGGGTGAAATTTTGTATCCGCCGTTTGCTAAGACAGCGTATGAGGAAATCATTTCAATGGGCTTAACGCCGCCAGACCCGAGTGCCATGGTGAGTGTGCTTGAGAAACGAGATAAATCGATTCCAAACCGAGACACGTAATCTCGCGCGAATGGGATTCCGATTGCCCTAAGTAGTCTTATCGAAACTAAGTTCATCGACTTACTCAACGCAACCCGCATGCGAGTAGGGCCAAAAAACTTGCCGCTGTAATTTTCAGGTCTCCATCTGGTGCCGTGAGTCGGGTCTGTAAGCACTATAGGAGCGCCGCTAATCAAGCTTGCAGGGCTAAAGCCTTTCTCCAGTGATGCCGAGTAAATAAATGGCTTAATGTTAGACCCTGGTTGACGAATTGACTGAGTAGCGCGGTTATACTTATTTAGGAAGAAATCATATCCTCCAACTAGAGAGATAATTCGACCATTGGACGGGTCAAGAGAAATAATAGAGCCGCTTACGTCGGGAATTTGCGATAGAACCCAGCGGTTAGGCTCTTTTTGTTCGCTCGTTGATGCATCTTTGTCCTCTGCTGGGGCAACATAGGCGATGTCACCGACTTTGAATAAATCATCCCATGCGGTAACAGGGGGGCCCACTTTATTTGCGTTAATGTGCTTTTTAGCCCATTTAGCTTCTTTCAGGTCTATTGAGGTAAAACCGCTGTCTCTCGACCATATCCTTGCAAGAAATGAATCATTTTCGTTTGAAAAGCCAAGTATTAGTGCGGGACTCTGTTCTTGGCTGCCTGGGAACTCTCTTAGCGCATCTTCGTATAACTCAGATGCGTTTTCATTTGTTATCTCAAGCTCGCTCAGATCAATGTGCCCTACTGGGCCTCTGAACCCGTGTCTGCGATCGTAGGCCCTCAATCCTGATCTAAGTGCGTTAGTGGCGGCCACCTGTTTGTCGGATTCAACGGTGGTGTACACGTTAAGTCCTTGCCAGTAAGCGCCTTCACCATATTGCTCGGTGAGTTGTGAGCGTACCATTTCAGCGATGTGCGGGGCGTTTAGCCCGGTTTCACGCGCATGCTTTTCGGCCGTCACAGGTGCGTCTACCGCGTCGGAATAGGCGGATTCGGTTATCCATTCCAGAGATTTCATTCTCTTTAGGACATAATTGCGTCGGATTGTTGCTCTTTCGGGGTTTCTGAGAGGGTTGTAGCTCGATGGCGCCTTCGGCAGCCCCGCTAACATGGCGATTTGGGCCAGGCTCAGTTGATCCAATGTGGTTCCGTAATACACCTCGGAGGCCGCTCCAAAACCATAGGCGCGGTGGCCAAGGAAAATTTTATTCAGATAGAGGGACAGAATTTCCTCTTTGTCTAGGACTTGCTCTAAACGTATCGCTAGCAAAATTTCCTTAATTTTTCTTGTGTAGGTTTTCTCGGGCGTGAGATAGAAGTTTCGAGCCACTTGCATGGTGATTGTGCTCGCGCCTTGACCGGAGCGTCCGCTACTGAAATTGGCGAGTGCAGCTCTCACCAAACCAAAGAGGTCGATGCCTAAGTGATTGAAAAAGTTGTCATCTTCACTGGCTAAAACCGCGTTGATCAACGCTTGTGGCGTGTCCTCAAAGTCGATGGGTATGCGCCGCTCGTTGCCGAACTCGCTGATTAATAGGCCATCCGAAGAAAAGACACGCAGAGGGACTTTAAGTTCAATTTCGCGGATGCCGTCGGCATCGGGTAGCCCTTTTGCAAACTCCAATACTACGAACGTGCCGATGAATAGCCCAAGGCAAGTAAGGGCGCTTAGGGCGGTCGTGATTTTCAACCAGAGCTTAGACTTATTCAAAATGCCTGCGGTATTAGAATGGTTTTGTACAAGCGGATAATATATTAATTGTTGGATTTCCTAAATAGAAGTGTGGCATTATTGCCACGGGTTGGTTAGACTTTAAGGTAAGTGATTATAAAAACAATATAAATAGCGGTTTTTTATGGAGGTTTCTTGAAACTTTTCAGCCCAAAATCCAAAGCAGTCGTCGGAATCGATATCGGAACGCACTCCGTTAAAGTCGTCGAACTTGCAGGAACAAAAGCAAATCCAAGAGTTATCGCATGGGGAGTAGCCCCCTTGCCTGTTGGTGCGTTTTCAGAAAATGCGATCGCAAACGCCGAGCTCATAGCAGACACTTTGTCTGGCTTGTTGGTCAGCTCTGGCGTTAAAGGAACCACTGTTTCGGTTGCCGTATCCTCTTCGCACGCGATTACCAAAGTGTTAGGAATGCCCACCGGTATGGGTGATCTAGAAATGGAAGAGCAAATCAGCATTGAGGCGTTGCACTTTATTCCTTACCCGATTGATGAAGTGAACTTGGATTTCGAAGTGTTGGGGCCGTCTTTATCTAACGACTCCGAAGAAGATGTTCTTTTGGTTGCCTGCCGCAGAACCATTGTTGAAGATTATATTGATTTGATTGAAAGCCTTGAGTTGAGTCTAGAGTACGTAGACATCGATACTTATGCTCTCGAGCGCGTTTACCGATCTCAGAATAATTTAGGCTCACATTCGGATGAGCCAGTTGCTATTTTTGATATTGGATCCTCGAGTAGCCACTTAATGGTGGTCGATGGTGAAAGGGTCCTTTATTCGCGTCATCAAAATTTTGGCGCAGCCCAGTTGGTTAAATTGATTCGCAAGGAATATGGGGTTTCTGCTGAGGAAGCTGAAGAGATTCTTAATTCTTCGCAGCCGCCGGCTGACTTTCTCAGTGCTGTACAAGAGCCATACGTTGAAATGTTGCGGCAGGAAATCAGTCGCGCCCTTCAGTTTTTCTATTCGTCCAGCTCTCACTCGAATATCGATAGCGTAGTATTAACTGGTGCAAGTTGTGCGCTAGCCGGGTTAGGCGGAGATCTTGAGCTCAAGCTACGCTCGAAGGTGGTTGTTCTCAATCCGTTCACTAACGCCAATGTGCAATCTAGGCGAGATGCTGTGTTGGCGAAGGCGCCGGCTCTTGCTATGGCGTACGGCTTGTCTTTGCGAGGTTTAAACTAATGGCAAATATTAACTTACTGCCTTGGCGTGAGGCTCAGCGACGTGAGCGCAATCAAATGACACTGTTTATGTGTATTGGTTTGTGGGTAGTCGCTGGTCTTATCGTGTTCGCAGCAAAGACATTTATGGATATGCGAATCGATCATCAAGAGTCGCGTAATCGATATTTGCAAACTGAAATTAATAAGCTTTCTAAAATTATAAATGAGATTGAAACGTTAAAAGACAAGCGAGATGCACTTTTGGCGAGAATGGAAGTAATACAGAATTTGCAGCAAAACCGCTCACAAATCGTACATGTGTTTGATGATCTGGTTAGCAAGTTACCTAAAGGTGTTTATTACGACAATGTTTCTAAGAGTAATCGCGGGCTTAGCATTAATGGTAAAGCTCAGTCGAATGGACGCGTTTCGGCTCTAATGCGTAGTCTTGATGCATCAGATTGGTTTGATGGCGCCAGTTTGAAAGTGGTTGATGTGATCGATGAAAATGGTGCTTTGGTCAGTAAGTTTGATTTGAGCGTTAAAGAAGAGCGTAAAGATAAAAATAGTGACAATCTAGGTGATCTTTGATTGAGCCGCGCAATTTAGCAAATTATAAGAAGATATCGTTATGGGACTAATAGAAGAATTAAATGGCTTAGACTTCAATGACATCGGGTCGTGGACTCGTAGAGTCAAGCTGATTATGGCCGGTGTTTTGGCCATTGGCCTAATTTTCGCTGGTTATCACTTTGTAATAAAAAAACAAATTGCGAGCCTAACGAAGGTCGAGAAAAAAGAGCCCACTCTGAAGAATACTTACCTCGATAAGAAGGCTTTAGCAATTAATTTAGATGCCTACAAACAACAAATGGTTGAGGCTGAAGAAACATTCGGTGTGTTGTTGAAACAATTGCCCAACGAAAGTGAAATCCCTGATTTGTTAATTGATATGACTCAAGTTGGATTATCAAGAGGGTTGCAATTTCAGCAAATTCGACCCGGTAATGTTATTGAAAAAGATTTTTACGCCGAAAAATTGGTTAATGTGAGAGCGACCGGAACCTATCATCAAATCGCCGGTTTCGTGAGTGATATAGCGGCTCTGCAAAGAATTATTAATGTCGATAACTTTGGTCTTAGGCGAATAGCTGGAACTGATGAATTGACATTGAATGCAGTCACCAAAACCTACCACTATTTGGAAGAAGCTGATGTCAAGTAAATTTAAACAACATGCTAAGTCGGCGTGGACGTTAAGGCTTAGTTCGTTAGCTTGTGCAGTCGTTTTGAGCGGCTGCGTGGGTGGGGATATGTCTGACTTGGAAAATTTCGTAAAGACAGCGCACCAAGATAGAAAGCCTGAGATAGAGCCATTACCAGAAATTCCACCTTTTAAAGCGTTCGAGTATGAAAGGGAAGATGAAACTGATCCATTTAGTGCTGCAAACATCGTTTCTAATGATGGTGATGGGCGAGGAGTGGGTGTTGGTAAGCGACCTGATGCTGATAGACGTAAAGAGCCGTTAGAGAAATTTCCTTTAGATGCTCTTCGCATGGTGGGCACCATAACTAAAGAAGGAGTTCCTCATGTTGTTGTAAAGACCAATGAAGGTACTGCGGTGTTGGCTACTTTGGGAAGTTATATGGGGCAAAATGATGGAAAAATTAAAGAAATAGTTCCAGAAGAGCAGCGAGTGGTGCTAGTAGAAACCGTTCTCGATCCAGCGGGGCGATGGGTGACTCGTGACGTAGAAATAACAATAGATGAATCATGAAATTAGGAAGCAGAATTATGAAAGCAAGCCGAATCAATAGCCGCGTGCAAACAAGCTTCAAGTGCCTTGTCGCAATGGTTGTCATCTGCGGCACCGCAATAACACATACTGTACACGCACAAACAGTGAATTTGACTGACATTGTGCACAGTAAACTGAGCGGTGATAATGTACAAATTAATATCGTGGCCGATGCGCCATTAGCCGAGCCGGGCAGTTTCAGTACCGACACGCCTGCTCGTATCGCGTTAGACTTTTTTGGAATGAAAAGTCAGTTAGCTTCTGCGCAAACTTTGGTTGAAGCTGGAAAAGTCAAAAGCGTGGTTGCCGTTGAAACTTCAGATAGAACGCGCGTTATTGTGAACCTTTATGAATCCGCGCGATACACATTAAACGAAAGCGAAAACGGCTACTCGATCACTATTTTTCAAGAGGAGGCGGATTTAAGCGCAACATTGGCTCCTAAACCTTTTTCTAAACGACCCGATGTGATTGCGGATGTTTCTGTTTCTAATATAGACTTTCGCCGTTCAGAAGCCGGCGGGGGAACATTAATTGTCGACTTGGATGATGATAATTTTGCGGTAGATACTCGCGAGCGAGATGGGGAAATTGTCGTTGACTTGATCGGTGTAAACTTGCCATCTACGTACGAGCAGAGTTTGGACGTTACTGATTTCGCAACGCCAGTGAAGAAAGTGGACTCCTTTCAAAACTCGGAAAATGTCAGGATTGTTGTTGTCCCGCAGGGCAAGTATCAGCATCTGTCTTTTCAGGCTGGAGGTCGTTTTACCTTGATCGTAGATCCGATCATAGAAAAAGAAGAAGACCTTCGTAATGAGGCCGACCTCGCTTTAGGTTATGAAGGTGAAAGGCTGTCGATCAATTTTCAAAACATCGATGTGCGCTCTGCGCTGGCGGTGATTGCTGACTTTACTGGGATCAATTTTGTTACCAGTGATGCAGTTCAAGGCTCAATAACGATCAACTTGAAAGATGTACCTTGGGATCAGGCATTGGATGTCATTCTCAGAACCAAAGGCTTGGGACAGAGAAAGACCGGTAATGTCGTATGGATTGCACCAAATCCTGAGCTACAGAAATTTGAAGAAGAGGAGCTAAAGGCAAACGCAGTGATTGCTGAATACGCGCCTTTAGTGACAGAGGTTGTGCAGATAAATTACGCTAAGGCGCAGGCTATTGCAGATGTGGTTAAATCAGTAAAAGTCGTGCGGCAGGGAGCGATTTCATCTTCGAATAATTTTGCGGACAGTGTTCAAAATTCTTTGAATGTGACAGAAACAGACAAAAACTCTTTATTAAGTTCTAGAGGAAGTGTCACCGTTGATGCGCGAACGAATAGTTTGTTGGTTCAAGACGTTCCTGAAAAAATCAAAGAGCTAAGAAAGGTCATTGCAAAGCTTGATAAGCCGGTTAGGCAAGTGCTCATTGAGACTAGAATAGTCGAAGCTAATGATAACTTCAGTCGCGAACTGGGTGCTCGATTGGGTTTTCAGCGAGTTACTGAGAATGCTCGATTTCCTGGCGCCAATGATTCTAACATTGGCACAGTATTCGGAAGCGGAACTCTAGCGGGTAATACTACTTTGGTTAACTCCTATAATGAGCAGCAGCAAGCTATTGCTGATGATCCTTTTGGTTTTCCGCCACCATTAACATTCGATACCAGCACTGGTACGCCGGGCGGTTTGGCTGTAGATCTCGGTGCTAATGCTATTGGTGGTAATAACGCAGCGTCCTATGCTGTGGATATCTTTCGCGCAGGAACTGGGTTTGGAAATTTAATTACTCTAGAGCTCTCTGCATTGCAAGCTGACGGTAGAGGCAAGATTGTTGCAAGTCCTCGGCTGCTGACTGCTAATCAAAAAGAAGCCAGAATCAGCCAAGGACAAGAGGTCTTCGTCACTATTCCTGGTAACGGTGGTGGTGCCGGTGGTGGCGGTGGTGGCCTTGAGAGAATCGATGCTGAATTGGAATTGATCGTTACTCCTCAGATCACCCCGGATGACAGAGTGATTTTGGATGTTAATATTATACAAGACCAATTGATCAATGCGTCGGGTACGTTTACTACGCTCGGAACCAAGGAAATTGAAACTCAAGTATTGGCCGATAACGGTGAAACCGTGGTGATTGGTGGTATTTATCAAGAGCGAGAAACGAGCGGCGAGACAAAGGTTCCCTTATTGGGTGACGTGCCTGTTCTGGGCAATTTGTTTAAAAAGAAGAGCAAAGAGTCGATTCGCACCGAGTTACTTATCTTTTTGACACCAAAAATTATCAGTCCGAAATTGAATTTGGGATAATGATCACTATACTATGACGATCCGCTGCATACTTAATTGTGTGCAGCATCTAAATTTGTACAAGGCAGGAGCTGAGTCTCCTGCTTTTGTTTTCGTATAGCCTTACAATTTACGTTTATGCTTGCGAAAACTTCAGTGCTCATGTCGGCTTTCGACAGCTCTCCAAACATTTGAATACACTATGCAAAATATCATTCTAATCGGCCCGATGGGGTCAGGGAAAACCACCGTAGGAAAACAACTTGCTAAGCGGCTACGTTTAGACTTTGTTGATTCGGATCACATGATTGAAGAGCGATGCGGCGTTTCCATTTCCACGATTTTTGATATTGAAGGGGAAGACGGGTTTCGTAAGCGTGAAACAAAGATGTTATCTGAGTTATGTGAGCGAGCTGGTGTGGTTCTTGCTACCGGTGGAGGTGCGATCACCAGCGAAGAAAATCGTATTCTCCTGCGAAAAGGATACGTTATCTACTTAAAAACGAGTATCGAAACGCAATTGGCTCGTACGCAAAAGAACCAAAATCGTCCTTTATTGGAAAATGTAGATGCAGAAAGCAAATTGGTAGAGCTTATGTCTGAGCGTGGCGTTTTGTATGAGCAAGAGGCTGATTTAATCGTTGTCTCAGGCGATCGGATTGTGTCGAAGGTTGTTGATGAAATTATTGAAGCTATGGATCGTTAGAGTTCATTAAGTTTCTGCCTAAAATTTCCACAGTCCTTGGATTGGGTTGTGGTTAGATAGTGGCTATTAGGTTGAATGATTGCAGGGATGGTGACTAGGGAGTCGTTTTAGCATATACTATGGCTCCATTTGACTTTAAACCGAATAAAATTCGGTTTGCTTGATGTTTTTGAAAATATATTCAGTTGCTCTTTGGGTGAGGGTAATGTTTATTGGGAATTCAAATTCATGTAAGAAAAATTCACCGCTCACGACGTAGGCTTTTGTGAAAGCCGCACGCTGAGTTCTAATTAAAAGCAAGTTTGGACTTGTATCGTGCGTATTTTTAAGAAATGCGCGCGAGGGTGTTGCACGGCATACTGTTTTATTGAGGGCGAACTAGTTTGGCCTCGTTGCTGGCTCAACGACTATAGCTTTTCGAACGCTAAGTTCGATCAAAACTAAGTAGGTATTGATTCATGACCGATATGTATCACGGCAAAGGCGGACTCTATCGACCGGAGTTCGAAAAAGACAATTGTGGCTTCGGCTTGATAGCCCAAATGGATGGTAAACCAAGTCATTGGTTGATCAGTACGGCTATCAGCGCACTAGCTCGACTTACTCATCGTGGCGCCGTAGCCGCGGATGGTAAAACTGGTGATGGGTGTGGCATTTTGATGTCAATGCCAACCTCGTTTATGCGTCAGGTCGCGGCGGAGAATAATTACGAATTGGGCGATGACTTCGCCACCGGATTGGTGTTTTTATCTTCTGATGAAGGTAAAGCGGCAGCGTCCAAGGACGTCTTGAATGGCGAGATTGAAGCTGAAGGGCTTTGCGTTGCTGGATGGAGGGTTGTACCAACTGATGAGTCCGCATTGGGCGATCAAGCAAAACTTTCTGTGCCGCGTATAGAGCAAGTATTTGTCAGCGCCCGTGACGGAGAAACGCCCAGTGGCCTTGAGCGAAAGTTGTTCTTAGCCAGACGGCGAGCCGAGAAAAAGATTTGGCAAACGGACGATTCATTCTATATTCCCAGTTTGTCTTCAAAGGTTATTCTTTATAAAGGGCTAGTTATGCCCGAGTATTTACCGGTATTTTATAAAGACTTAAATGATGAAGACATGGCGTCTTCACTTTGCTTGTTTCATCAGCGCTTTTCAACAAACACATTGCCTCAATGGCGCTTAGCTCAACCATTTCGCTATCTTGCTCATAATGGTGAGATCAACACGATTCAGGGCAATCGAAATTGGGCTATTGCCCGTGGCGCAAAACTTAAGTCTCCTTTTCTTCCAAACCTCAGTGATGCAGCGCCTTTCGTTAATAAAACCGGCTCTGATTCCATGAGCTTGGATAATATGCTTGAGGTGTTTTTAATGGGCGGTATGGATATCTTTCGTGCTACCCAAACTCTGGTTCCACCAGCGTGGCAAAACGCTGAACACATTGATCCAGACCTTAAGGCATTTTATCGTTTTCAAGCGATTCATGCAGAGCCATGGGATGGCCCAGCTGGAATTGTACTGACCGATGGGCGTTACGCATCCTGTGCGCTTGATAGAAATGGTCTGCGTCCTGCACGATACGTAGTAACCAAAGACAGAATAATCACCTTAGCGTCAGAAGTTGGTGTATACGACTATGACGAGCAAGATGTGGTCGAAAAGGGGCGTCTGAAACCTGGCCAAATGATGGCCGTAGATACTCAAACGGGAGACATCATTACTCCTGATGATGTACATCAGAGAATTAAGTCTGAGCACACTTATAAGGCTTGGCTGAAAAATAATATTGTGCGGTTAAAATCCGGATTAACAGAGCAAGAAGAAACGGTTTCGTTGAATTCCGCGTCGTTAAAAATCTACCAAAAACTTTTTCAAATAACGAATGAAGAGTGCACAGACGTTATTCGAGTTCTAGCAGAGTCGGCGCAAGAAGCGACTGGTTCGATGGGCGACGATACTCCGATGGCGGTGTTGTCTATGCGTCATCGTATGCTAAGTGACTATTTTCGCCAGCAGTTTGCGCAAGTGACAAACCCGCCGATTGATCCATTGCGTGAGCAAATCGTGATGTCGTTGGAAACGTACTTTGGGGCTGAGTCCAGTTTGTTCGAACCCAGTGAGCGTATGGCGAAGTCAATTGTTGTTGATTCTCCTGTGTTATCAACGGGTAAATTTACAAAACTTATTAACAGTGATGATTCGGGATTTAAGAGTCGAACCATAGATATAACTTACACTCGAGATGAAACGTTGGTGGATCGAGTGCTGGCCATTGCTGATGAAGCCGAACAAGCGATTAAGGACGGCATTAGAATCATTGTTCTTTCTGATCGTGAGATAGCCAAAGACAGGCTGCCCGTGCAGGCTCTGTTGGCGACAGGCGCCGTTCATCATCGTTTAACCGAATCAGGTTTGCGCTGTAATGCAAATATCGTCGTTGATACGGCCACGGCGCGTGATTCACATCAATACGCTGTCTTAATTGGCTACGGCGCAACGGCAATTCACCCTTATCTTGCCTATGAAAGTATCAATGACATGTGTCGTAGCGGCAAAATCGTTGGTGAGTTAACGGTATTGCTACGTCAGTATCGTAAAGGGGTGAATAAAGGGCTATACAAAATTATTTCTAAGATGGGTATCTCTACGATACACAGCTATCGTGGTTCCCAGTTATTTGAAGCGGTTGGTCTTTCACGTGAAGTCGTTGATCTCTGTTTCAATGGCACCACAAGTCGTATTCAAGGCAGTACGTTTGAACATTTAGAAAACGATCAGCGAGTATTGAACACATTCGCTTGGAACTCTCAGACAGGATTAGAGCAAGGCGGGTTGCTTAAATTTATTCACGGAGGTGAATATCATGCCTACAATCCTGATGTTGTTCGAACTATGCACGCGGCGGTTGAAAGCGGCGATTATGAGTTGTATCAAGATTACGCAGACACCGTTAATCATCGCAAGCCGATGGTCCTACGAGACTTATTAAAGCTTCGTGACGATGTGACTCCGGTAGAGTTAGATAGCGTAGAGCCATGGGAGAATATTGTTCTGCGTTTTGACAGCGCTGGGATGTCCCTTGGAGCATTATCACCTGAGGCGCACGAGTCGTTGGCCGAAGCCATGAATACGCTTGGTGGTAGGTCTAATTCTGGAGAAGGTGGCGAAGACGCTGTTCGCTTTGGAACGGCCAAAATGTCAAAAATCAAGCAAGTCGCTTCGGGTCGTTTTGGCGTTACTCCTCACTATTTAGTCAATGCCGAAGTGTTACAGATAAAAGTGGCACAGGGTGCAAAACCCGGTGAAGGTGGTCAATTGCCGGGCCACAAAGTAAATGGCTTAATTGCCAGACTTCGTTACTCAAGGCCGGGCGTTGCGCTGATTTCGCCTCCTCCACACCATGATATATATTCTATTGAAGACCTAGCTCAGCTAATCTTCGATCTTAAACAAGTAAACCCTCAGGCTCTTGTCTCAGTTAAGCTGGTGGCCGAAGCCGGAGTGGGAACGATTGCCGCAGGCGTTGCTAAAGCGTACGCCGATCTAATTACCATTTCTGGTTACGATGGCGGTACCGGAGCCAGCCCGTTAACGTCGGTCAGGTACGCCGGCTCACCGTGGGAGCTGGGATTGACGGAAGCACATCAAACGCTACGTGCCAACGATCTCAGAGACAAAGTCCGATTACAGACTGATGGCGGGTTGAAGACCGGTTTAGATGTGATCAAGGCGGCAATTTTGGGCGCTGAAAGCTTCGGTTTTGGTACTGGGCCTATGGTTGCCCTGGGTTGTAAATATTTGAGAATTTGTCACTTGAACAATTGCGCGACTGGTGTTGCAACTCAGCACAATGTGTTGCGCCAAAAGCATTACGTGGGAACAGTAGAGCGAGCCGTCAATTACTTTAAGTTCATTGCAATGGAGACTCGAGAGTGGATGGCTAAGTTGGGTGTCACTCAACTAACGGATCTGATTGGTCGGACCGATCTGCTTGAGGTGCTTGAAGGGGAAACTGAAAAGCAACGAGGCTTGGATTTATCTGAACTCTTATCCAGTGACTACGTATCCAGTGATAAACCACAATTTTGTGTTGAACCAAAGAACGAACCCTATGACAGAGCCGAGTTAGCTGAACAAATGGTGGCCGACATGCTTCCTGCCATAACTGGCAAATTGGGAGGCGCCTTTAGTTATGAAGTTAAAAACATTCATCGTTCTATCGGCGCAAGGCTATCGGGTGAGATCGCAAAGGCTCATGGTCACGAAGGGCTGATTGACGCGCCTGTGACGTTGAACCTTAAAGGTAACGCGGGTCAAAGTTTTGCTGTTTGGAACGCAAATGGTTTGAATATAAATCTCGAGGGTGATGCTAACGACTATGTTGGCAAAGGAATGTCTGGTGGAACCGTTGCGATATACCCCGCTGAAGGAACTCGTTTCGTTGCCGCTGATTCCACAATTATTGGTAATACCTGCTTGTACGGTGCGACCAGTGGCGAATTGTTTGCGGCGGGCAAAGCTGGTGAGCGATTTGCCGTTAGAAACTCAGGCGCTTTGACGGTGGTTGAAGGCTTAGGAGATCATGGTTGTGAATACATGACTGGCGGTGCGGTTTGCGTACTGGGTGAAACAGGGGTTAATTTCGGCGCTGGAATGACCGGCGGTGTGGCTTTTGTGCTAGATCAAGACCGCCGATTTATTGACCGTTATAATCATGAGCTGATCGATACCTATCGTCTGATGCCAGAAGCAATGGAGTCTTATGCTCTTTTCTTACAGAATATGATCGAGCGTCATGTTGAGGCCACGGGCAGCGTGCGTGGGGCTGAAATACTGGAGGACTTTGCGGACTTTCTACCGAGCTTTTGGATGATTAAGCCAAAAGCCAGCGACCTTGAAACCCTAATCGATTCACTAAGGGCGGCGGCATAAGCGGCCCTCAACAGGTTTTACTATGAGTAATGATTTTCAATTTCTAGACTTGCCTCGCCAAGACCCCGAAAAGGTCTCGGCACAACAACGCAGTAAAGAATTCAAAGAAATCTATGGCGATTACGACGCTGACCAAGCCGGCGCACAAGCTGAGAGGTGTTTGGGGTGTGGTAATCCATACTGTGAATGGAAGTGCCCTGTTCATAATTACATCCCAAATTGGCTCAAATTAGTTTCTGAGGGTAATTTGTTTGAAGCAGCTGAGCTGTCCCATCAAACAAACTCATTGCCTGAAGTCTGTGGCCGTATTTGTCCTCAAGATCGGCTTTGTGAAGGGGCGTGTACGCTCAATGATGGGTTCGGCGCAGTAACGATTGGTTCTGTGGAAAAATACATCACAGATGAGGCGCTTAAGCAGGGTTGGCGACCTGATATGTCTAATAGGACATGGACCGACAAAAAGGTAGCCGTTATTGGTGCCGGTCCGGCGGGCCTTGGTTGTGCGGACATACTCGTTCGAAACGGTGTGAAGCCAGTTGTGTTTGATAAGTACCCTGAAATTGGCGGTTTGCTGACGTTTGGCATCCCACCGTTTAAATTGGAAAAGGACGTTGTTAAAACTCGCCGTGCGATCATGGAAGAGATGGGTGTTGAATTTAAACTTGGCGTAGAGATTGGTAAAGATATTGATTTTCAATCACTCATTGATGATTATGATGCTGTGTTCTTAGGGATGGGCACCTACACCTATATGAAGGGAGGTTTCCCTGGCGAAGAACAGGAGGGCGTCCATGAAGCGTTGCCATTTTTGGTGTCTAACATCAATCGTCTCATGGGGTTCGAAAAAGACGCCATGGATTTTGTTGATATGAAAGGCAAGAAAGTCGTGGTTTTGGGTGGTGGCGATACTGCCATGGATTGTGTAAGGACCTCGGTTCGCCAAGGCGCCGATTCGGTGATTTGTGCGTATCGGCGAGATGAGGCAAACATGCCCGGGTCGATGCGCGAAGTTGCTAATGCAAAAGAAGAGGGAGTTGAGTTTCTCTGGAATAGGCAGCCGATAGAAGTCGTTGGAGAGAACGGAAAAGTCACGGGTATAAAATTGGCAACCACTCAACTGGGAGAACCCGATGAGCGTGGGCGTCAAAGGCCTGAAGTGATACCAGGCTCAGAAGAAGTGATCGAAGCAGACGATGTGGTGATCGCGTTTGGTTTTAGACCAAGCCCCGCACCTTGGTTTGCCGACCACAACATTCAAATTAACGAGTGGGGTGGCGTTCAAACTAGCAGTGATTTGTCGGTACAGTTTCAAACCACTAACCCAAAGGTATTTGCGGGCGGGGATATGGTCAGAGGCTCGGACCTAGTCGTGACCGCGGTATTTGAAGGTCGCGAGGCAGCTCAAGGAATATTAAATTACCTGAGTGTTCATTAGCAATAGAATCACGGATTAACTGGCTGATGGCGCGAGCAGTGCCGATGGCCAAATTAATTGAAATGCCAGACGTAAAAAAGCCGCTTTCAAAGCGGCTTTTTTACGTCATTTATACACCAGTAGTCTCTTCCTCACGTTATACTTCACGTCATGACTGATTTAAAAAATGATTTATACCTGCGCACCCTACGCGGTGAGAAGGTGGAACGAACGCCAATTTGGGTTATGCGCCAAGCAGGGCGTTATTTACCAGAATACAGAGCGACACGAAAACAGGCTGGAGACTTTTTGACGCTGTGTAAAACTCCAGAACTTGCGTGCGAAGTCACTCTTCAACCGATTGATCGGTTTGGGTTAGATGCCGCGATTCTCTTTTCTGATATTCTCACCATCCCAGATGCGATGGGGTTGGAATTGGTGTTAGAGGAAGGCGTTGGCCCAGTGTTTAATAAACCAATCCGCAGTGCAGCCGACATTGATTCCTTGGGCATTCCTGATCCTGAGCAGGAGCTTGGTTATGTGATGAATGCCATACGAGTGATTCGTCACGCTCTTGACGATCGGGTTCCATTGATAGGCTTTACTGGAAGCCCTTGGACGTTAGCCAGCTACATGGTTGAAGGAAGTGGTAGTAAAGACTTTCGTAGAATCAAAGGGTTGATGTTTGAGTCTCCCGAATCCGCTCATAAATTGCTGCAAATCGTTACGGATTCCGTCATTCAATATTTAAAGGCTCAGGTGGCTTCAGGGGCACAATCTTTAATGGTGTTTGACACTTGGGGAGGAATGCTTTCCACGGAAAACTATAAACGTTTTTCATTGAGTTACATGTCTCAAATTGTGAGTGCCATCAAGTCTGACCCGTTGTGCTCGTCTGTTCCCATTGTTTTGTTTACAAAAGGTGGAGGGCGGTGGCTTGAATTAATGGCTGACACCGGTTGTGATGGTTTGGGATTGGATTGGACCGTTGACATAGCGGATGCTAAGGCTCGCGTGGGTGATAAGGTTATTTTGCAAGGCAATATGGATCCAGTGGTCATGAACACAGGGCCCGAGCAAGTCTCTGAGCAAGCCATGGAAGTGTTGCTAGGTTATGGTAATCACGGGCCTAACGATAAAGGCCATATTTTCAATTTGGGGCATGGTATCCAGCCGTTTGCGCATCCTGAAAATATGCAGAGATTAGTTCAAACGGTTCAAGCGAATAGTTCGCAGTTTCATACTTAATCGCGACCAGTGAAATGATTAACTTTAGCCGCATCGAAGAAAATTTGTTCATAGGCAGCGCTCCTCAAAGCGCGGTCGACGTTGCTCGGCTGAAGCAGATGAAAATATCGTCGGTTTTGTCTTTGCAAAGCGATGATGATTTTAACGCGCACCGAATAGATTGGAACAAGTTGCAAGATGCGTATCAGTCTACCGGTGTGTATGTTCAGCGGTTTCCGATCATTGATTTTGATGAAGCGGACTTAGGGCGAAAGCTTCATTCGCCTGCGAAGGCGCTTCATCAAATCTTGTCTTTGAATCATCGAGTTTACGTGCATTGCAATGCTGGAATTTGCCGTGCTCCGGCGACTGTACTGGCGTACTTGTGTCATTACCGCGGAATGAGCATTGACGAAGGGTTGGATGTTCTCCGGCGCCAGAGACCGCAAGTGCACCCTTATATTAGTGCCGTGAGGCTTGCACTGGAAAAACTTGCGGCCGACGATTAGGTTACTTCTTTTAAGAAGACGATATAAGTCTAATGAAGCGTAACTTTTTACCTAGCCAGTATTAATGCTGATGGTCAATCGATGCGATTTAGGGCGCGACTAGAGGCTGGGCGCGCATACATAGCATCGCGGTAGCTGAGCATCGAATTTGCGAGTTCGAAGTTAAACCGGTCGGCCCAATTGATAGTTTGGGCTAACAGAATATCGGCAAAACTGAATGTCTCTCCAAGTGCATATTCGCCCTTATAACTTGATTGAGAGGTGAAAGGGACGATCGATTTTAGTGCGTTCACGGCCTTTTCGAACTCCCATTTTGCCGTGCTTAAGACGGCTTCTACTCGTTGTTCTTCGGGGATTGCAAACCGGTGTTTGCCTGTTGTCCACAGAGGTTGTTCTAATTCTGTCAAAATGAAAAATGCCAATTCATCATAGAGTGCTCGCTTGCGTGTATCGTCAGTTGGGACGAATCCTGAAGACGAAATCGAATTTAGGTAGTTTAAAATCGCCGCGCTTTCCGTAAGGACGAAGTCATCGTGAACTAATGTTGGGACCTTTCCTTGCGCATTAAGCGTTAAGTACTGATGCGATTTAGCCCCATCAGGCTCGGTGCTGGCAAGATCTAAATTCACATAATCGTACTCTAGCTCGCATTCTTCTAGCGCCCATAAGCATCTGAAGGACCGCGATGGCCCTAAACCGTAAAGTGTTATGCCCATATTCTATTTCAATAGATTAGAATTGTTAAAAAACTCCAAAACCATATCGCGAATGATGGGCTGGGTAACTTCGGTTGGATGAAGTCCATCTTCTTGAATATAGCCTGGTGTTTCGGCAAAACTTGGTTGGTATAGATCAAGCAAAGGAACATTATGTTCACGGGCTAATTCACTATAGACATTCCTGAACTGGTCGATGTACCGGGGACCGTAGGTTGGAGGCAATGAGATGCTTGCGATCGCAGCCTTTGCCCCAGACGCCTCAATAGCATTAATCATCGCTTTTAAGTTGGTTTTTAATAAATCTGTTGGGTACCCTCTGAGGCCATCGTTTGCACCTAGCTCTAAAAAAACCATGTCTGGCGAAAGCTCCTTAAGCGTTAACTCAAGTCTGGCTAAGCCGCCGCTACTGGTCTCACCCGAAATACTTGCGTTGGTTATCAGATGCTCACCCTCGACGGCATCGGCTAGTAACTTCACCCAGCCTTGGTCTTCATCCATCCCGTAGGCGGCGCTTAAGCTGTCGCCATAGATCAAAATATTTTTTGCATCTACCGGTGGAATAGAGACGCTGAGAGTGCAAAGCAATAAAAGTGCAATATGTGTGAAGTTTTTAAATCGCATGTTCAGTATCATTGTGGACATTATAAAAATCTTTAGCCTATTACTCTAGCATAGCCCTCTAAAATCCAAATCAAAACCATGCCAAACAAAATATTGCGAGTTCGCTCGGTCAACAAGACCGTGCAAACGGCGGATCAAAGCCTAACAATTTTAAACGATATATCCTTCGACCTTGAAGCCAGTCAGAGCTTGGCGATTGTCGGTCCATCCGGAGCTGGAAAATCAACATTGCTCGGACTGCTTGCGGGTTTAGATGAACCTACGTCGGGAGATATTTGGATGGGTGAGCACCATATTACAGAGATGGATGAAGAGGGGCGAGCGCGGGTGCGAGCGCAGCTGGTTGGATTTGTGTTTCAGACATTCCAACTACTTGGTAGTTTAACCGCATTAGAAAATGTCGCCTTACCCATGGAGTTAGCGGGGCAAACTAATGCGCAATCAAGAGCCAAAGAGTTTCTTGATAAAGTCGGGCTTTCGGAACGCCTTTCGCATTACCCAAAACAACTTTCGGGCGGGGAGCAACAAAGAGTCGCAGTGGCACGCGCATTTGCGTGCGCTCCTAAGCTCTTATTTGCGGATGAGCCAACTGGGAATCTAGATCAAGGTACCGGCGCAAAGGTATCGGATTTATTGTTCGAGCTAAATGAGCAATCACAAACCACGCTGGTGTTGGTGACGCATGAACAACGGTTAGCGAATCGCTGTCAAACCATCATTACGATTGATGGGGGTGAACTGACCCAAACTGTCGATAATCGTAAAGAGCAAAGTAGAGCAATCGCATGAGGTTAATTGATTTAAAACTTCTTTATCGTGATTGGCGCGGTGGCCAGCTAAATTTAGTCATATCGGCCTTGGTTTTGGCGGTGACGGTGGTGACGGCGGTGAGTCTCTTCGCGGACCGGGTGGAACGGGGAATACTTCAACAAATAAGCCAATTTTTAGCGGCTGATCTTGCGGTTAGAGGCGGTATTGAAATAGACGATCAGTACCGTGTAAAAGCCACTGAGCTGGGTCTTGAAACGGCCGACACCGCGAGTTTTCGCTCGATGGTTTTCGTTGGAGATAAGAACCATTTAGCCGCGGTCAAAGCCGTTTCAATGGATTACCCTCTACGTGGGCAAATGGAACTCACGTCGGACCCCCTTGGGCATAATGTGTCGGTCAGTGGCATCGGTCCGAGTCAAGGTGAAGCTTGGGTAGAGCCTCGATTGCTTACGTTGCTTGATGCAAAACTCGGAGATAGAGTGGAGGTTGGGTATCTAACTCTTGAAATCACTCGGTTAATTATCAACGAGCCGGACCGTGGAACGGGTTTTGGAGGTGCTGGAGCCAGAATAATGATCAGTTTGAAGGATCTGCCAGCTTCAAAGCTCATTCGGCCAGGCAGTCGGGCGACCTATCGGCTGTTAATGAGTGGTAATGAGTCGTCGATCAGTAATTTTAAACAATGGTATGAGGACAAGGAGCGCAAAGAGGCTGATGAACTAACTGTACCCCATTATCGCTTGCTGACGCCTGAGGGTGCCGAAGAACAACTCGGAGAAACGTTTACCCGTGGGCGTGCTTTCTTACTGTTGAGTGGCACTATCGGGGTTCTTTTGGCTGGCTTAGCAATGGCCCTTGCTAGTCATCGCTATGCGAACCGATTGACAGATCAAGTGGCGTTGATGAAAGCATGGGGGCAGCCAAGCTCAGCGGTCAGGCGAAGCCAATTCGTTAGATTACTCATGATTGCGTTGGTGGCGACGTGTTTAGGCATCCTCTTTGGTTGGTTAGCCCATTACTTTTTGCTAGAGCTGGCCAAGGGCTTGCTAAACGTAGAATTGCCATTGCCAAGTTGGCGTCCGTGGATTGTTGCGTCGGTGACAGGGGTTATTTGTGTGCTCGGCTTCGCTTTGCCTGCCTTGTGGCATTTGCCTGCGATAGCGCCACTTAAAGTGTTGAGACGTGATTTGCCCACATCGCTTGTCAGCCAAGGTAAGCGTCTGTGGATAGGTATTGCAGCCTTGTTTGCGTTGACAGCGTGGTACAGCACCAGCTTGGTAACCGCCAGTCTGTTCTTGGGCGCTTTGTTTGTCTTATTTGCCGTGTGTGCGTTGGTGGCTTTGCAATTTTTGAGACTGGTCAAGGGATTTGGTGCTTGGCAGGGAAGCTACGTGCGTTTAGGTTTGGCTAATCTTTGGCGTCGCCGAGCGCAAACCTTAGTTCAGCTAGTCGGGTTTGCAACCACTCTGATGTTGCTGCTCATTGTGACTGGAATGAGGACAAATCTAATTTCAGAGTGGGAGGCCCAATTGCCCGCCGATACACCAAGCCACTTCTTATTCAATGTGGCGGACGCCGAAGTAGAAGGGGTGAGAGAAATTTTGGCGAAAGACAGCCTTGAAACGACTGAGTGGTACCCCATGGTCAGAGGGCGGCTAACCCATATTAACGGTGATTTAATTTCAAAAGAAAGATTAGCGAGGTCGGGTGGTCTTAGTCGCGAAGTTAACTTAACTCAAACCACCACGTTACCGCCCTCGAATAAGATTGTGGCTGGTTCTTGGTGGGAGTCAGCACCAGAGAAGCCAGCTTTTTCGATGGAAGAAGAAGTTGCGACCGAGTTAGGCGTCACGCTAGGTGATGAAATCACTTACAGCGTAGGAGGACTTACATTTTCAGCGACATTGACCAGCCTTAGAAGCGTTAATTGGCAAAGTATGAACCCGAATTTCTACGTCATTTTCTACCCTGGCGCCCTGGATAAATACGCGCCCAATTGGGTCACGGCAGTGAAAGCAGGCGATCTTGTGCGAAAAGAGGGTGATGCATTGACGCAGCAAGCGCCCTTTATTAAGGAAATGGTACAGCGATACCCAACAGCCATTGTGTTAGAGCTGACTGACGTAGTATCAAGAATACGAGACGTCATTACTCGTGTTACTCAAGGGCTAGAATTGATCTTATTGTTAGTCCTAGCGTGTGGAGCCATGGTGCTCTTTGCGTCGATCGGAGTGTCGTTTGATGAAAGACTCAGAGAGAATGCCATTTTACGCACATTGGGAAGTTCGAAAAAAGTGATACTAGGGGCGTTGACTGTCGAATACGCCGCTCTTGGCTTTGTTTCAGGATTGATCGCAAGCATGGGGGCGGAAACGGTACTGTATTTTGTGCAAACTAAGGTGTTTGATCTTAGCGCTCAATGGCATCCATCGCTCTGGGCCATTGGTATATTTGCTGGTGTCGCTTTGATTGTGCTGTTGGGCTTATTGCGTAGTCGTGAAATTATTACCGTTGCGCCACTGGAATCTTTACGCCGTTTGGCCTAGTGTTAACGACAATAAATCGATCATCTAGGCATGTCTTTTGCCTAGTATGGTCTTGTCTTGATGCGTAGAAAATGCGGTATCTATAAAGAGGAGGCGTTGATGAAAAACAAAATCGTAGTCATATTCGCTCTGGTGCTTCACGGGCTTTGTGTCACTGATGTGGGTGCACAAAATAGTTCCACGGTTATCGGCGGCGGTTCATTGGCAAGGGAGTGTTTCGACCTCTCACAGCATGCCGCTATGTCAAGGTCTGCCAGTCGTATGGATGTCGCCGTGTGTGATAAAGCCGTATTTCAAGGTTCACTCAATAAGTCAGAACTCGCAGCGACGTTTTCCAATCGGGGTGTGATCCACATGGCGATGGAGGAGTTAAAGGAAGCGTACCGTGATTATAATCGGGCTATTGAAATAGATCCTCTTCTAGCGGAGGCGTACATAAACCGTGGTAATTTATGGTTTGCGGTTCAAAAATTTGAAGAAGCCGTTAAAGACTATGATAAAGCGCTCGAGCTTGGAGCGGCTAAGAGCTTTGTGGCGCTGCTCAACAGAGGTCTGGCACACGAAAACTTAGGAGGCTTTTTGCAAGCCAAAAAAGATTACACGGCCGCACTTAATATTAAGCCAGAGTGGACACTGGCGACGGACAAACTTAGACGTATTGAACGAAAATTGAAGGGCAATAGCGAGTGAGAAATGACGTTGTTTCAACAACACGTAATTGGGTTGAACGTGTTGTTATTGGTTTAAACTTATGCCCCTTTGCGAAACGTGAATGGGTGAAAGGCAGTATCCGAATCATTGAAAGCGACGCCCTAGATAATGAAGCGTTGTTGCAGAATCTCGTGGTTGAATTGGCATTGTTAGCCCGCAAGCCGGAGATAGAAACCACAATCATTGTTCACCCGCAGGTGTTGGTTGATTTTGATGATTACAATCAATTTTTGAGTTTTACTGATGTCCTATTGGAAGAAATGCAACTCGATGGTGTTTATCAGATTGCCAGTTTTCACCCTGATTATCAGTTCGCGGGTACCGCACATGGTGACGCTGAAAATTTCACTAATCGTTCGCCTTTCCCGATGTTGCATGTACTACGAGAGGCGAGTTTGGATTCAGTCATAGAGTCCCACAAAGATACTGAGCAAATCCCGCTGGCGAATATTGCCCTGTTGAAAAAGCTTGGGGCCGAACACATGCAGGGCCTTTTAAGCTCATGTAATGACTGATAAGTCACATCAGTTTGGTTTATGGACCTTAGTTGCTTTGGTGGTTGGTAATGCCATTGGTGCTGGTATCTACACAACTTCAGGGTTTTCGCTTGCCGACCTCGGAGACCGGAATTGGGTCATGTTGGCGTGGGTGGTTGCCGGGCTAATTGCTCTTATGGGCGCTATTTCCTACGGGATGTTAGTGCAGAAATTGACTGAATCGGGAGGTGAATATCTATATTTATCTCGATCGATTCACCCTCTCGCGGGCTTTATCGCTGGTTGGGTGTCGTTGTTAGCCGGATTTCCTGGAGCAATCGCTTTTGCTGCAACCGCCTTTGAGAGTTACCTCAGAAACGCGATTGATCTGAGCTTCATTTCAACTGATTGGTTGGCGGCGGGAATCATTCTTTTCGCCGGTCTTATTCACATAGTCCGGGTAAAGGCCGGTGCCATAGCCCACGAATGGGTTGTGTTTTTGATGATTATTGCACTAACACTCATCATCATATGGAGCCTCATTGTTTTTTCCTCAAGGCCAGAATTGCCGGTGTCGCATTCACAATCGACGATGTTTAATTGGGTAGCGTTTGCCAACAGCTTGGTTTGGATATCACTAAGCTACTCAGGTTTTAATGCCGCCGCTTACGTGGCCGGAGAGGTTAAGAATCCCAAGGTGACCGTAAGGCAAGGCATGGTGATTGGTACGCTAATTACCATGGTATTGTGCGTCTTGGTAAATGGAATTATTCTCTATGGCGCTCCTTATGACGCGTTGGTGGGGCAACCACAGATAGCCGCCATAGCGGCTAGCCACTTATCCGGTGAATTCGGTAGACGCATCGTTGAGATAACCATAGCGGTATCGTTGTTAACATCGATCACCGCCATGGTTTTGGCTGGGCCGAGAGTGTATGCAAAAATGGCCGAGGACGGAGCGCTTCCAGCCATCTTTAAAGCCAGGTCTGGAGAACCGCCTAGGTCGTCAATCGTGCTTCAGGTTTCTACCGCATTGCTATTGGTGATAGTTTCTGACTTACAAGGTCTGCTTTCTTACCTTGGTTTGACGCTGTCTCTTTGTTTAGCCCTAGCGGTAAGTAGTTTGTTTGTAAGGCATTGGCGCCGTGGTGAAAAGCCAGATTCTCTTTTTTATCCCATTGCTCCCTTATTGTTTGTGGGGTGCACAATTGGTTTCGCTGGGCTCTCAGCAGTTAACCAACCGTCAAAGTTATTGGCTGTTTTGCCGACGATTGTGCTGGGGACGGGTGCGTATCTAATAACGTCAAGACGGAGGCTTATTCTTAATGAGAAATCGTAGATTAAAGAAACATGTTACGCGGGCCTTTGTTGTTTTCGGCCTGATGCTTTTATCAGGCTGTGGGAGTTTTTTGACTTCATTGGTTACCCCGAAGGTTGACACCGAGCTGGTGAAGTTGAAACCGGGCCAGTATCGATTGGATAAATCGCACGCGGCTGTTCTGTTTAAAGTTCAACACCTAGGACTCTCTACGTACGTGGGGCGTTTTAATAAAATAGACGCCACCTTAAGATTCGACCCAAGTAACATAGAACAAGCGGATTTGAATGCGGTCATTGATATTGGATCTCTTGATATCAATGATGAAAGTTTGAAAGAAGACTTGATGGGAGCATCTTGGTTTAATCAAAAAAAATTCCCACAAGCGGTCTTTGTAACTAAGAGAGTAGCGCCCTCAGGGGCCAATGCATTTGATTTCACAGGAGCGCTGACTTGGAGGGGGGTGACTCAAGACCTGGTGATGCAGGTGACCTTCAATGGCGGTGCCGAAAATATTCTGACGGGCAAATACACGCTAGGTTTTACGGCGATAGGAGAGTTTAAACGATCCGATTTTGGCATGGATGCGTTCATTCCATTGGTTGGCGACCAAATCATGCTGGAAGCGTATGCAGAGTTTCAAAAGGACTGAAGCGCTTAGCGTTTATTGAATAGAAAATGGGCAACCATCCATTCTCTCCCATTGCGCAGTCCAAAGAGTTCAGCGCAAGCCATATAGAAAATTCTCCAACGATGAAACCAAAGTTCGGCGTGATCTTTGCCATAGGACGTTTGGAATGCTTCGATAACAGTGGTTTTTTGTTGATCTGTTTTTTTTAGCCAATCGTTACACGTCTTTTGGTAATGTGTGCCATTCACGAGCCAGCGTTGCTCAATATTCAGATGTTCTTGAAAGTGCAGCATGGTGTCGGTGGATGGCATCAGGCCGCCGGTGAAAAAATGCCTAGACATCCAGTCCTCATCCCCTTGAGGTTCAAACGTGTACATGACATTGCGATGAGCGAAGATATGAATAAATAACTTGCCATCACTCTTCAGCCACCCAGCAATACGGTTGAGAAGCACTCGATAGTTGCGCATGTGTTCAAACATTTCTATTGAAACGACTCTGTCAAAATGGTGTGGTGGGAGTTCGACCGCATTCATGTCGGCCGTTATCACCGTCACGTTGTTAAAACCGCGATTACGACATTGACTCTCAATGTGTTGTTTCTGTGTGCTTGAATTGGAAACGGCGGTAATTGAACTGTTGGGGTACTTTTCAGCCATCCAAAGTGTCAATGAACCCCACCCACAGCCTAGCTCTAATATGCGTTGAGTATCGTTCAGCTCTGCTCTTTGAGAGTATTTAGATAACATGGCATCTTCAGCTTCATCAAGTGTACTGTTGGGCTCAGAGTAATAACCACAACTGTACTTTAACCGTGATCCCAGAGTCGCCAAATAAAACTCGGTCGGAACCTCGTAATGCTGTTCATTTGCCGTCTCAGTCTCAACGGCAATAGGACTGTTCCTTAATTCCTCAATTAATGCTTGGAAACGGCGTTGTTGTGATTCAGGGTCGCTAGCTTGTTCTTGTTTTAATCTATTTAAACACAATTGTCGTATTCCAAATCGAATAAGAAAGTCTGGAAGCTTGCCCTTCTCCGCGAGCGTAATTAAGTGCTTAGCCATCGGTAGGGTCGTCGGAATGTGTGGGCTGTTAGGGATCTGAGTGTTCTTCTGCATTACGGTTCTGGCCTAGGTTCACGTTGCTTATTGGAATACTAGCAATTCAATTGTGAATTTCTCTACAAGCTTTATAGACTAGGTACTTTTAGTCGTTATAGTCTGAACCTGAAAATGTAAACTTAATTTGCTTAGTAATCCAAGCAAAGGTCTTCTTAATGAAAATAAAATACGTAGTAAGTCTTCTCGTCTTAATTGTTGGCCAAGCTTGGACGGCGCCGGCATCAGCGTGGGGCGAGCGAGGGCATGATGTTGTCACACGGGTGGCCGTACAACATCTCCGGGAACTCAGTGATGATAATGCTCAGCTTATGCGGCCATTTTTACTAAGAGATCATATGCTTGCACACCTTTCGAATGTGCCCGACATTGTTTGGCGAGCTGACTATATGGACGAAGATGCTAAGAAAGCAAACTCGCCAACGCATTACATCAATCTCGAAAAGGTGATATCTGGGGTTGCGCGTTGGGACGATTTACCCAGAGATTTTCGCGAGTATCGTGCTCTTTGTAAGTCCCATGATAAATCCACTGCCGATGTCGGTACCGTTCCGTGGCGGGTACTTCAGTTATATAAACTCATCGTCAATGAACTTATCAATTTAGACGCCAAGCCAGACGAGTTAAAAGTACGTCACATTAATCAAGCTCTAATGTATGCTGGGTTAATGGCGCATTTCGTTGGTGATTTGGCTAATCCACATCATACGAGTGCCAATTACGATGGGCAATTGACGGGTAATAAGGGTTTGCACTCCTACTTTGAGTCCGTCGTGGTAGCTGAGTTGTCACTCAAATTGCCTGAAAAAGTATATAAGAAGGCTGGCAGTAGACGGCGTTGGTTATCCCAGTACAGTAAAAAAGAACAACGCGAAATATTGGCTGATCCGCAAAAACTGGTTTGGGCTTTGCTTGCCAACAGCCATGCGCAGGTTTCCAAGCTAACGGCACTGGATGACCGGTATGCTATTGTGACTAAGAGTAATATATCGCCAGAAAACAGAGACTCGGCAATTCGAAAACCTGCTAAAGACGTCGCCTCGAAGTTCGAAAAGTTTGCTGTTAAGCGGCTAGCGATTGGAGCCGATGTGTTGGCAAATCTCTGGCTATTGGCCTGGCAGGATGCTGGTTCTCCGAATATGTCATCTTACAGTAGTTATAATTACCCAGTTCAACCACCATTCATTACACCCGTATATATTTCAGAGGACTAACTAGGAGCGTCTTGAACATGAAGCAAAGTCACATCATCAATGCAATTTTTAGTTGTTTTTTAATTAGTACAATAAGCCCTGCAATGGCAGAAAAATCAGCATTAGATAAATACAAGTCTTCTGCGGATTTGATTCAATCGTTGCCAGCCTCAGCTTGGCGCAGCCTGTCTCCAGACAATACGATTGTCATGAGCCTGCCCACGGGTGAGGTGGTTATTGAGTTGGCGCCAGACTTTGCTCCCAATCATGTCGCAAATATAAAAACACTCGTTGCCGAAAAATACTTTGACGGGACAGCGGTTATTCGTTCACAAGATAATTACGTGGCTCAATGGGGGGACACGACTGATGTAAGTGACAGCAATCCAGACAGCAAGCCTAAGTCGATTGGCAGTGCGGTCGAAAAGGTCGAAGTCGAGTTTTTTAGAAATAAGTCCGATGTGCCGTTTAACGCAATCGTCAGTCGTGATGCTTACGCCGACGAGGTTGGTTTTACTCGAGGGTTACCAACCTCAGTGACGTCAAAAGGCGCTTATTTGAGCCATTGTTATGGCATGGTCGGGGTGTCCAGAGGGATGCCTACGGACAGTGGCAATGGGTCGGGTTTGTACGCCATTACCGGGCATGCGCCAAGACACTTAGACCTAAATGTTACCTTGGTGGGAAAAGTGTGGATCGGAATGGAACATTTATCCAGTTTGCCTAGAGGAAAAGGCTCTTTAGGTTTTTATACTACTGCGGAAAAATACGTGCCGATAGAGGCGGTTGAGTTTCTTAAGCCCACTCGAAAAATAGAAGTATTGAAGACCAATACGCCCGAATTTTCTCGCTTTGTTGAGCTTAGAACAACGCGAAATGAAGATTGGTTTATCGAGTCAACGGGTAAAATTGAGCTGTGTAATGTGTGGGTGCCGGTGCGAGAAATCTAATGCTAAAACAGATGTGATTAGAAATTTGTTTTACAAACAAAGGGTTGGCGTGGTATACCTAGAGGCCGACTCTGCTTTTCTCCGTCTTGGCGGGTCGGGTCGAGCTTGGTTGGGGTTCGAGGGGTTGTAATAGACAGTCACTGCTTATTTACCTTGGAGAGTTCAACCATGTTTGAGAAGTTATTCGGCCGAGATGAGGCCGAACTTAAAGAAGGCGAAGTGTCTTCACGTCCAGATTCACCTAAATTCGCGCCTAATACTAAGATTGCCTACAAGCCATCACTGATTCCTACCTTGCAAAAAGAGCATCAGGAATTACTTGATGTCTACGATAGGTCTTCGAAAGCTGCGCATGCTCGGCTTACGAAACGCGCCAAAAAACTCTTGAGTCAGTTTAAAGACATGTTCGTAGATCATGTTCTGCGAGAAAACACATCTCTTTATATCTATCTTCAGCATTCAGCGCAGGGCGTTACATCGAAGAGAGCAATTCGTTCGGTAAAATCTGAGATGGAACAAATAGGGCGCGAAGTGATGCAGTTCCTCGATTATGGAATTAAGGAGTCCACGGCCATTGATGACGAATTTTTGCAGAGGATGGATGAGATCTCCGAAATTCTTCATCGGCGCATTAAGCAAGAGGAAGGCTACGTTTACCCTAACTACTTAACCAAAAGCCAGCCAGTAAGCCCGACCTAGTTGATCAATAGAAAACCCGCCCTGAATAGGCGGGTTTATAGACTTTATTGGCTTATGTTGTTCTAGCCAAGGATTCGCTCCCGCTGATATAGTTTGATGGCAATGGATGCCAGAATCACCGAGACCGCCAGACTGACCGCCATCGACAGGGCTGTTAGATGCACTGGTATGGTTTCACCTTTGAGTGTCTCAACAATGATCAATGCTTGACTTAAGCTGGGTACCCACATGTTTGCCATGCTTGCTTCGGGCGATAGAAACATTAAAAGCATCAACGGCATACTGGGGATGAGCATCACGAAGCTCAAATAGGATTGCGCTTCTTTGTAACTTTTCGTAAACGAGGCAAGTAAAATAAGCATCGAACTGGCTACGAAAACAAATGGCAGACAGGTAACAAAAATATGCAGGAGCTTAGGAGTACTCAGATTTATTGTAAACGCATCGACTGGAGCGTACTGCATAGAGAGACTCAAACTGATTAGCATGAACATTAATGTTAATGCTGAGAAAAAGGCTGTGGCTAGCAGTTTTGCTATCAGAAGGTGATTTCTAGTGATGGGTAATGTAAGCAATGATTCTAAAGACCCTTTTTCTCGCTCGCCCGCGGTGCTGTCGATAGCCAAGTACATACCGCCCGCCATGATAAACATGATGATCATATAAGGCATCATTCCAATTATCTTAGCATTGCGAGACTCAGGGGTAGCAACGTCTGAGACATTGACCTGAATGGCGCGCGTAATCTCTGGGTTGATTCCTCGAGCCTCTAGGCGAAGTTGGCCGATGCGGCCACTGTACGTACGTAGTGCGTTTTTTACGGTAACAAACCCGAGTTGTTCCAGTCCTGAAATGGAGCTGTCATGGATCAGTAATACAGGTGCTGTCTTGGCTTTTTCAAAGGCTTCCGGAAAATTTTCTTTAATGACCATCACCACCCGGCGTTCGCCACTCTTAATCACTTCTTCCGCATTTTCTGGAGCAGGTAAAATGCTTACATTGTTATTGCGTAACCAGTCCATTAAGTTTGGTGCGTGCTCGGCGCCAATAACAGGAAGTTCAAATGCGGTCGCCGTTACTGGATCAGTCTCCTCTTTGACGGTTTTTTCGGCAAACCATATGAATGCGATCATTATGATGGGTGTGATTACCACGGATGCCGCTATGGTGGTGAGTGTTCGCTTGTCACGCAGGTTGTCGATCACTTCTTTTTTGAAAACTGTCCACAAGCCGTTGAACTTGTGGGCCGATTTTTGTTGAGCTGTAGTCATTAGATTAGTCCCTCCTCAGAACCAATGGCCTTAACAAAGGCATCTTCAAGGCTATGTTCACCTGTGTCGGAAAGTAGGCGAGCTGGTGATCCACATGCAGCGACGGTACCTCCGGCAATAATTACTATTTCATCGCAAAGTGCAGCCACCTCTTGCATGATGTGACTTGAAAACAAGACACAATGCCCCGCGTCCTTTAACCTAGAAATAACCGTTCTAAGGCCTCGTGTTGCGATGATGTCTAAGCCATTGGTTGGTTCATCCAGCAATACGTTTTTGGGTGAGTGAATCAACGCTCTCGCTAATGCCACTTTGGTTTTTTGGCCTTGAGAAAAGCCCTTAGCGCGTCTATTTAAGAAATCTTGCATATCCAAAAGTTCGGCAAGCTCGTCAACCCGGGTATCGAGGGCTTTTCCGCCAAGGCCGTGGAGTTGGCCATAATAGCGAACGTTCTCACGTGCGCTGAGTCGTTCATAAATCCCAGCGCCGTGAGTCAAAACACCGATATTGGATTTAACTTGCAACGCATTTTTTTGAATATCATGGCCATCAATGCTGGCGGTTCCTGAATCGGGCTTGAATACGGTGTACAGCATTCTCAGTGTTGTAGACTTTCCGGCCCCATTGGGGCCTAGAAGGCCAGTTATTTTGCCATCCTCTGCAGTAAAACTAACGCCATCGACGGCTTTCACGTCGCCAAAATACTTGCTTAAATTATCTACCTTAATCATGGTCGTGGTCCTGTTAGGCTAGTGAAAATTGGCATTGCACGTTCTCGTTCAACGCAGCTTGTTTTGAGCTCAGCAAAACTTCCATCTTCAATAAACATACTCGCTAGCTTAGGCATGCAACCGCGAGCGATCACACCGTGTCCATGAGCGGGCATCACAATGTGCTTTGCGTTCCCGAGCATCTTGGTGGCAATTTCACCATTTTCAGGAGGGGTAATTGGGTCCGTTGCGCCGGACAGTACCAAAGTAGGAACGTTACTGGAAAAGGGCTCTCGGAAATTTTCATCCATTACGCCTCTTGGCCAAACACTGCAGGAGGCTTGCATGACGCTGGCCATCAGGTCACCAACAATCGTCCCATCGGCTTTTGCTCGTTCAGCTTGCGTGACAAAGGGCGCGTCTTCGGTACAAGCGACCGAGTTATGCATGCCAAAGGCAAACTCTTTACTAAACCCTTCTTCGAGTTTTATGAGTTGCGCTGCCATGAATCGATAATCCTTAGCTTTAGCTCGGCTTATTAGTAATGGCATCAATGAGACGGATTCAGTGCTGTAGGCCATTAATCTAACGGCGCCAAAAAGACTGTCTTTATTAAAGGTGTACTGTTTTGGCTCTCCGGTTGATGGGTGAGGAATGTTGACAGACACCGGCGCCTCAGAGAGGTCATTGATGACTTGATCAAACGATTCTCTTAAGTCGCCATGTTGTGCTTTGCATACTGCGTCCGCTTGGCAGCGCTGATTTATTGCGTTGAAGCTGTTTTCCCAACGTCTTGCGATTTCTCCTCCGGCTAGATTGAGGCCAATGTGAGCCACGCCGTCAAGTATTGCCGTGCGCGTACTGTCAGGGTACTTGCGCATGAAATGTTGAACCACACGAGTACCGTAGGATACTCCATAAAGGTTGAGTTGGTTATACCCAGCTGCTTGGCGAAGCGCCTCTAAGTCATCGACTGCAACGCTGGTTGTATAAAACCGCAAGTCATTGTCTTTAGACAGTTTGTCCGCACACGCTTTGTTAAGCCGTTTTGCTATTTCGGGGTTGTATTGCACAGAGGAGTCTTCTGGCATGTCGCACGTGAGCATATTTGAACGCCCAGTGCCTCTTTGGTCGATAATAATAATGTCCCGCTTTCGGCGGATGTCCTCAAAAGCGCGACTGAATCCAATACCCATATCGATAGATGAGCCGCCGGGGCCACCTTGGATAATCGTGAATGCATCAGTTTCAGGCTCAGGGGTTCGCGCAGGGAATTTGATTGCTGCGAGTGTGATAACTCGACCATTTGTATCTTCGGGGTTTTCTAATCGAGCGAAGTCTGAACAATGGGCATCAACCTCGACGGCGGCGACCGTGACGGTGCACGGTTTGAAGTCCAAGGAATTAAGTTCTGCTGCTGTCAGCACCGTGGTCAGAAGTAGGGTGATGATAAATAGAGTGAGCGTGGATGCAGTTAGGAGGTGAACGTTTGGCTTCTTGCTGAGCCGCGGTAAGTAAGCGGCTAACGAGCTAAACCACCTTAATGATTTTGGGGGCTGCGTTTGCATTTGGTTTGTTCCCTGAGTGAGGTTGATTTTCGATGAGTGAAAATTAACACACAATGGGAACAATAAAATCGCTTGTCCGGCCTTAGTCGTGCATTGGTCATACTGATGTCACATGCTGTCACATCACTGTCGCCTGCCTCTATTGAGCGTTTTCGGGCCTTTAGCGGCCAGTTAGCTTACCCGCTGGCTCTGTTTGTGATGCTGACTCGTTCGGTCGGTTCATCGCCAAATCCAGTTGTTTCGTGAAGCGCGGGCTGTTTATGTGCTTGCTGATTTCTTCCTTGGTTGACACATACAAACGTTGCACTTCTGGGTCTTTGCTCTTCTTTGCGACTCTCACCAACTTTCTGATCACTTGATCATCACTTAAATCCAACTCGATGGTTGGGTCTTGTCTCTCGACAAGTTTGGCAAGCTGGTTGATCTTTATTAGACATTGCGCGTTCAACTGACCTAGCGTCAGCTCGCATATATTTACTCTATAACTGCTCATACATCACCCCTTTGCAATACTCACACCTTACTAGGTATGCTCCTTTCCTAGTTATTAATCGTATGATAACCCTTCCCTTTTTGACCGATTACCTTACCCTCTATGAAACATTGCTACCATTTGACTGCTATTTCAAGTCGATTTTGGTCAAAAAGTGGAAAATATTGGACATTTGGCATGGTTTTATCCCAAGTGAGGTCAGAATGAAAATTCTAGTTGAACGAGATATTGCGAGGCTTGATAATCGGCAGCTGTATTTATCTTACCCTCAAATATCTTGTTAATGTTGTCCATAGAAAAGCGCATAGCTGAAGAAATATCGCAAGCCTCCAATCCCGTCAGTCAAGCGCAAGTAACCGCCGCTATCGGCCTGCTTGATGATGGTTCTACGGTACCCTTTATCTCTCGATATCGAAAAGAGGTCACGGGCGGTTTAGACGATACTCAGCTTAGGACCTTAGAAGAAAGACTGAAGTATCTAAGGGAGTTAGAAGAGCGTCGGACCAGCATTATTAAGAGTATCGATGAACAAGGGAAGCTGTCAGCCGACTTGGCGCAGTCAATTAATGCCGCTGAAACTAAGACGGCGCTGGAAGATCTCTACTTACCCTACAAGCCCAAGCGCAGAACGAAGGGGCAAATAGCCATAGAGGCGGGTCTAGAGCCGTTAGCGTTAGCCTTGTTGGGTAATCCGCTATTGGTTCCTGAAGATGAGGCAGCCAAATACGTGAACGTCTCCGAAGAAACACCTGTCGCCGACAGCAAGGCTGCGTTAGATGGAGCCAGAGCTATTCTCATGGAGCGTTTTGCCGAAGACGCAAAATTACTTGCCGAAATTCGGAATTTCTTGGAAGAGAAAGCGGTGGTATCAGTTAACGTTGCTAAGGATAAGGAACAAGAGGGAGCGAAATTCAGGGATTACTTCGATTATCAAGAACCCTATAAAAATATCCCTTCCCATCGCGCATTGGCGATTTTTCGTGGGCGTAATGAGGGCATTCTTTTGTCCACTTTGGATATTGAAGCCCCAGAAGGAGGCTGGATCGGCGATTTATCGCATCCCTGCGAACAAATGATCGCTAAAAACGTGGGTATATCCGCTCAAGGGCGCCCAGCTGATAAGTGGCTGGCTCAAGTAGTGAGTTGGGCTTGGCGAATTAAAGTGTTGTTGCATATCAGCGGGGATCTGATGTTAAACCTTAAAGAGCGGGCTGAGGCGGAAGCGATCAGGGTGTTCTCAATGAACTTAAAGGACCTATTGTTGGCTGCGCCAGCGGGTGCGAAAGCGACAATAGGTTTAGATCCAGGCCTGCGGACTGGGGTAAAAGTGGCTGTGGTAGATCAAACGGGCCAATACCTTGATCAAGGAACTATTTACCCACATGCCCCTAAGAATCAATGGGACCAGTCAATTGCTCAACTGGCAATCTTAGCTAAAAAATACAGTGCCGAACTCGTGGCTGTCGGAAATGGAACGGCATCTCGAGAGACGGATAAGTTAGCTGGAGATCTTATGAAACGGCACCCTGAGCTTAAGTTGCAGAAAGTAATGGTCAATGAAGCTGGAGCATCGGTGTATTCAGCGTCAGAATTCGCGGCCAAGGAGTTTCCTGATCTTGATGTGACGATCCGTGGCGCTGTTTCAATAGCTCGACGCCTGCAAGACCCATTGGCGGAGCTCGTAAAAATAGAACCTAAGTCTATTGGTGTTGGGCAATATCAGCATGACGTAAATCAGTATCAGCTTAGTCGCCAATTGGACACCGTGATTGAAGATTGTGTGAATGACGTCGGCGTTGATTTGAATATGGCCTCTATGCCGTTGCTAAAACGCGTTTCTGGCCTCAATGAAACAATTGCATCAAATATTGTTGCTCATCGTAATATTCATGGCGAATTTAAGAGCCGAGACGCTCTTAAAGAAGTTCCTCGTTTGGGTGACAAGACGTTTGAGCAGGCCGCAGGCTTTTTGAGAATTGTGTCGAATAATGTTAATCCCTTGGACGCGTCAGGTGTGCATCCTGAAGCGTATGCAGTGGTTGAGTCTATTGCGCAAAACAATGGTCGAAAAATAGACTCCATCATTGGCGATACCGCCTTTTTAAAGTCGATTAAGGCGGAAGACTATACCACTGAACAATTTGGCGTGCCGACCATCACCGATATTATTAGAGAGCTTGATAAACCCGGCCGTGACCCCCGCCCTGAATTCACAACCGCTAATCTAAAAGACGGTGTTGAAACCATTAAGGACTTGGTTGAAGACATGATCCTAGAGGGAACCGTAACCAACGTTACGAATTTTGGCGCCTTTGTGGACATCGGGGTTCATCAAGATGGATTGGTTCATATCTCTTGTTTGGCAGACAAGTTCGTCGACGATCCTCACGCCGTTGTTAAAGCGGGGCAAATTGTGAAGGTGAAAGTCATGGAGGTGGACGCGCAGCGTAAACGAATCGCACTAACCATGCGTTTGCAGGACACCAAGCAAGACCAGCGTGATCGAGCAGGCAATCCAGGAAAGCCTCGGCCTAAAACTAACCGGCATCAAGAGCGTAAAATAAAACAGTCGAAACCGGTTGCGAACAATGCAATGGCAGCAAAATTGGCGGCGGCCCTAAAGAAGTAACTGGCTAGCCATTTTACTAGTCAAAGAGTGTTTTAATTTTCGGCTCTTCATGAATAAGCTTGGCATCGTTGTTTTTCGCGTTGCCAACTCTTGAGCTGATTGGGTAGGCCGTCACAGGCACGTCGTCCACGGAGCTTAGAAAACCTATTGGGTCATTAAGGTCGCTATTGAGCCAAGATTGAGCCGCTTTTTTGGTTAAGAGTACGGGTGAGCGGTGGTGCAATTGCGCTATCACTGACGTCGAGGGTTTGGTGATCATTGTGCATGAGTGGCGTACTTCATTCTGGCCGTGCCAACGCTCATAGAGCCCAGCAACCACTAGGCAGCCAGTATGCGCATCATGAATATAATGCCATTGTTTGGCTCCTGATTGCTGTCGCTCATAAAAGCCTGCCATGGGGATTAGGCATCGCTGCGCCCGAACCCAAGCGTTTTTGAAGGTGGGGCGTTCCTCTACAGTTTCTAATCTAGCATTATGAGTGGGGAACTTTACGCTAAATTCTGGAGCCCAAGATGGAACGAGCTGCCAGCGCATGGCATGGCCGCGTAGGGTATTAAAGTTCTCTCCAGCAAAGGCGGTGACAGTCGAGGTTGGGTAGGCATTGAAGCGACCCTCGACTTCTTCAGGCCAGTCAGTTAATACGTTACTCCAACCGTGCATTTTAGGGAGATGTTCGTTGTATCGGCCGCACATGATCAATAACAGCTTGGTGAACGTTTTGGTATTTGCCCATTTTCGCGTCTTTGTTTACCAAAGATCAAGTGCTGTATTAGCGGAACGCGCAAGAGCGATTATTAATAGGGCTCTATTTATGACCGTTAAACGTATGGCGAAGAAGCGCGCATGAGCCACCACTTATCGTTCCAATACCGCTCAGAATAATAAGTGGGGTAGGGTTTGAGTTGTCATTGAGTAATACGGCAAGAGACAGATATAGTAAGCAGCCAATCGACGTAGCGTAAAAAATTTCCTCCTTGATTGTGTCCGCTTTACCTGCAAAAAAGCCTGTAATCATCGCAGGGATGAAGCCAACGAGGTAGGCAACAATGAAACCAAAGAGATTTATCACGATCAATTGTTTCATGCCGTCGATTAGGTTAGAGGGCGTCAGCGTGGCTGAAGTTATTAGCTCAAAAACGTAGACGGAGATCATCCCCAGATTTACTAACCCTAGGCCTATGAGTGGGCCCAGCAAGCCATAATACAGCGTTGGGTGAGCGCCGAGTTTGGGTGTCCTAATCATGTTGGCCCTCAGTGATCATGGCGTTGTTAATTTGGTTTGCGTTCAATGATCGGTTAAACGCCACGTCATCTCTAACCTTATTTATCTGAAGGTTGCGAAAACGATTAATCAAGTACATGTTAATAAAATGCATGATGCCGAGCACAAATAGAACAATACCGATATTACTGCTGAGATAGAGCAGCAGCGCGTCAACTTCGTTGATCGTGAGCGCGGTTTCCATCCTAAGCAGAACGAAACCTACGTTTAGCAAGTAAAAACCGACTACCAACATATGGTTAACCGATTTTGCTAGCACTTCATTTCCGTTGAACCCGTCAATCAGATAGACCTCACCGTTGCGGCTTAGGGTTTTTGAAACCACCACGGTGATGATGATGCTAATGACGATATACAGAGCGTATGCGCTGGCGTTGTACATGATGTTACCTCTAGTTTTACGTTATAGAGGCAACGATATTAAATTGAAGGAAAGGCGTCTTCTTAAGACATAGAACTGGAATAGAAAAATTATTTCTATTTAAAATACAAGGGCTTGGGGTTTTCCTGATTTATGATTTCGGAAGTTTCCGATACTGACCTGGCGACATGCCAACGATTTCTTTGAATGCGGTATAGAAATTCGATTGAGATTTAAATCCCGTCTCCATGCTGATGGCCAAAATAGAGGATTTGGTGTCCTCACGGAGTAAGCGTTTGGCTTCATGCACTCTTTGCTCTCGGATATAGCGAGGAAAGCCAAAACCATGATGGCTATTAATTAGTTCAGATAGTTGATGTGGGGTCAGTTCGATTAATTCGGACAGGGTAGTAAGGCTCAAATCCTCATTCTGAAACTGTTTATCTAAGATAACCAATTTATCTAATTCTTTTAATTTAAGATCAGTATCTATGCCGCCGAGTCTGGAGTTTGCGTACGCCATTTCCGTGACCAACAGTATGTCGCTAAGCAGTTCGGGAAAAAACAACAAGGAAGACAAGATCAACAGGAGCGCGATAGAAATGGAATTTGCGTAGGCGCTATAGAATATGTGTGGGTCCATGCTAGGCAAAAACAGGCCTAATATTAGGGCGCCAAGAGCCATTGCCGCGAACATGGCGAAGAAAAACAATTCAAACTTGAATCGATTAGTGTGGCCTCGCAATTGAACGATGACTCGGGTGAACCAAAATGTATACCCAGTTCCGAAGACAAATGCGACGACTGGTAGAATCGAAATGGGCAGTATCAGTGCCAATATTGGAGGTAACCCATGCGCCAAGTCTGAACTTTTGATGTGCGCTTGCGCAGTGGCGCCAGATAAAATAGCTCGACTGAAAAAATAAAAGCTCGGAGGAATGAGCGTGAATAAAAAGCCATAAGCCCGTCCGTCAAGCAATGTCAGTTGTTCAAAAAAATACATTGAATGCATTGACTGTAATGTGGCGAGACCCAGCAGCAGGACGATGCAACTTATTTTTGATGACCGGCTCTTTCTCATGTCCGGCAGGAAAAACAGATAGGCGGCCAGTAAGATTAAACAAGTAAAAATACTAAAGCCTGTCAGCAATATGTTGAAATAGTTAAAAATATAGTCCATTTTTCCAAATGTTTAGTTCTGATTTTTTGAAATTTCAGATTAAAGTTAACCTGGGTGCCGCTGCCTAAACGTAGGTGATAAGGTGCGGTTCGATCATACCTTGTTTGACAGCGACGGTCTTATCTGTGAATTAACAGGATAGGGATACTTCGCTCCGCCAGCGAGATACACGCGTAAGTCTTAGAGAGTAATGAAGCGCAATGAAGTGTGCGGTTTTGAATAGCCTAGCTAGTGAGCCCAATTACGCTCAGGTTGATTTAAAGTAATCGTAATAATTGTGACGTAGACTTGCGATGCGCCACAACCTTTGAATAAAAGACACTCTTACTATGAAACACACTTTTTCCAAGACTCTGATCATGTTTGTCTGTAGTTTTCCTGTCATGTCGTATGCCGCGAATATGGCCACAGTCAAAAATGGTGATAATGACGGTGTTGGTTCATTTCGCGCTGCCCTAAAAAGTGGGGCTAGCACCGTGAAAATTTCAAGCAAGGTATCTTCGATATCAATCACAGAGACGCTGACCTATACAGGCGACAAAAAGTTAAAGATTCAAGGTGCTGGACAGACGATAGATGCATCGGCGTTAACGGGGCAGTCGGACATTTTAGCCATTGTTAATGGGGCTGACGTATCGATTAGTAATCTGCAGTTTGTCGGCAACTACTCGGCGGTTAACGCTGATTTGAACAACCATCGAGGCGGTAAAGGCATAGTTGTCAATGTGCCGAGCGTTCGTCAAGGCACCGTAAAAGTACAATTGAGTGGGGTAACCGTTACCGCTGTTGGTAATCATGGGGTTCATGTTTCTGATTGCGCCTTGCGAGATCAGTGCGGCGGCGGTAGTGGAGGGATCGGCCAAGGTTCTCCGGCCTCCGTGTCGGTACAGCTTGACGATGTGAAAATTAATCGAGTTGGTTATGGTAAGCAGGATGCGGATGGTGTCCGTGTCGATGAGCGCGGCCAGGGCGATATCTACTTTTCAGCGCAAAACTCTAGCTTTATCAAAGTGGGGGCTGATGGTATCGAGTTGGATGAAGGCAATGAGGGCGATGTGATTGCGGATGTTCGAAATAGCGTCTTTGATAGCAATGGTGAATATTGCAATTTGATACCCTTTGACGCGAAGGGGCCGTGTGACGACGATGGAGAACGGGATGTGGACGATGGTTTTGACATAGATGAAGCTGGTGAAGGCTCTATTCACGTAGGTGTTTATCACTCAACGGTAAGTAACAATTTTGATGAAGGGCTCGACTTTGATGAACAGGGCAAGGGAGATATCTCATTGCGCGTTGATGGTTTGCTCGCAATGGGCAATAAAGGTGAAGGGATCAAAGCATCAGAAGAGGATGGCGGGAGTTTGTCCGCCGTCGTTAAAGATTCGGTCAGTGTTGACAATAATGGTCGAAAAGAAGGCGCAGAGTTAGAGGAGTCCGGTGCGGGTAATGTTACCGTACGGATCGTAGCGTCCACGTTTGTCGGTGGCGGTGACGAAAAGCTGAAAGTTGAACAGGAAGACAGTGGGCGAGGCAATGTCATGGTTCAGCGTTCTGAAAATCTGGAGTTAGATTTAGAGGGCGTCGGAGTTAAGTAAAAGCATGAGGTTTTCGCCGTCAGAGCGAGTTACGCGTCGATTAGATTCAGCCACATTATTTGAATAGTAGTTCTGTAAATGATAATGCCCGTATAATTCGCTTTTGTTCTTGATCGCGTATGACACTTCGAGTGGCTTTAAATTCAGAAACCAAAATATTATTGGCGCCCATGGAAGGCGTAATTGATGCCGAAATGCGAGCAGTTTTTACAGCACTCGGTGGGTTTGATCGTTGTGTAACGGAGTTTGTACGTGTGACGGAACAGCGAATCCCTGACCATGTGTTCTTGCGATTCTGTCCAGAATTACATGCTGGGGGAGTAACGTCATCAGGTGTGCCTGTTTACTTACAGTTACTTGGAGGGGACCCAAAATGGATGGCTGTAAATGCAATGCGAGCTGAAAAATTGGAGCCCGCAGGCATAGATTTAAATTTCGGTTGTCCTTCCAAAACGGTGACTAGGCGAGAAGGCGGGTCTGTTTTATTGCGCGAACCGAACCGAGTCGGAGATATCGTTGCAGCAGTCCGAGACGCAGTAGACCCCAGCGTTCCTGTGACGGCAAAAATTCGATTGGGTTTTTCTCATACCGATGATTTAGAAGACATCGTTGAACGAGTGATCAGAGCTGGTGCCACCGAGGTTTGCGTTCACGCGCGAACAAAGGAAGACAGGTATAAACCGCCGGCTCACTGGCATGAAGTCAGACGGGTCAGTGGGTTAACAGACGTTGCGCGCGTGCCGCTGACAATTAATGGTGATATTTGGAGTGTCGATTTGGCCGGTCGCGCTTTAGCTGAAAGTGGCGCACAACATATCATGCTGGGGCGCGGAGCACTTCGTTCTCCAGATTTAGCGTTGCAGATTAAACAACATCAGCAGAACGTTCCTTACAATAGCATGCCTTGGAATGCTGTCCTGACCATGTTGATTACTTACCTTACTCGTTCCACAAATTTACACCCTAAGTTTGTGGGTAATAGAGCCAAGCAATGGCTAGGCTTCTTGTTGGTTACCTACCCAGAAGCAAAAGATGCTTTTCAGAGCATTAAGACGTTAAAAGAGTCTGACGAGGTGTTACGAGAACTTAGTAACATCAGTCGCTCACTTGGCTAAGCAAACTAGCGAATAAGCTCCACTTTGTCACCGACTCTCACGGTGCCTACTCCTCGATGAAGCGCATTTTGGCCAAAGAACGTCTTTCTGTCTTTTCTGCGTGTCTTCAGAAGAACGTCATTAACGTTAAGCTCTTTGACGGCGGTGTCTGGATTGATGGACGGCATAATGCATCTAGAACAAGGTTTTACTAGACTGAATTCGATATCATTGATTCGTATTTTCTCCCACGCATCTTCGGCGTAGGGTAAGCAGCCATCGATGACAATATTGGGCCTAAATCTTCGCATATCCACTGGCACATCTAAGTGAGTATTGAATTCATCCAGCGACGCTTGAGAAACGATCAGTGTGGGGAATCCATCTGCAAAGCTGACGGTTTCCCCATTGTTTGCGTAGTCCAAATCCACCGCACGTTCAGTGTCCTCAGATAGCTCAACAAGGCGGCATGACTTTCCCAGATATTCACTTAGCCATTGGGCGGCTTGCTCGCCGCAATCATTGGCCAATACGTCATCGCCCCACACTTTAACTGAGCGAGCTGAAGACATTTTTGGTACGGCGAGAATGTCCATTCCAGGCGCACTCAGAACGAGCGTGCCGATGTCGATGTCGGCGGTTATCTTACACATTATGGGCTCCGACCTTTGAGACATAAACTTCCCACTATCATCCACGACCATCCATTGTCGATCATAAGCAGGCCCAACCCTTGTGTAGCTTAATTCCTCAACGGATTTTGCTGCCGCGGATTTTAGTGGGTGTATATACAGTTCGCTAATGTTCATGTCTTTTTCTCAAAAATAATCGATCAGAATTTTTTAGTGGGTAAGCATCGGCTTATCAATTCGTTCAATGCTAAATTCCGTTTAAAAAACTAAATTGAGTATCAAACGCTAAGTGTAACGCAGTCGGGAACTCGAAGGATCGATTAAAGCTGATTGTAAGAAAATCCGCTGACTGATTATCGTCGATCAGCCGATAGCTGGTCGATGACAAAGCGGGTATTTCGCCGGTTAGCGGTTCTTCATCGCATTGGCTCAGTATTCCTCGCAGGAATAATTTACAGTCTGTACGCTAACTCGAAAAACGTCCCTTCTTGTGCTGGTTGCCACTCATCTCTTTCTTGTTATTTTTTAGACGAAAGGTCCATGTTTTACGGCAAATTCCCGCGATATTTCCTTATTAATCAATTGGTTGCCTATTTTTTTGAGGTTGACATCAAAATTTAACACAAGTTCGCATTTGGTTTGATTAAGTCTTATTTATATGATAAAAAAGAATAATCAGTTTAGAGGCAGAAGAATAACCTCGGAAGTGAATCAGTGGTTCAACTGAATGACTCGAAGTTATATGTCTTCTTTTTCTATGGTGAACCAGTTTTGTGGAGCGGGTGGTAAGAGCATTTAGCCTGTTCGAGAGACGCAGAACTCAAAATGTCTTTCGTCAAACTATGGCGAGGGCGATCAAATAAGTGAAACGTGTTGAACGCAGCAGAAAAATTGGAAGTTTGACGTGACTTTCTGGTTTTCAAAAGTCGCTGATTTGGCCGAATCGAATATTTGAATTAACTAATTATCGAGGAGTTAAGTTATGAATAAGAAGTCTACTCAACCAGGCTTTCGATCAAGGACTGCGTTGCGACGCACGGCCTTAGCGATTGCCGTATCCAGTGCAATTCCGATGATGGGTGTAAGCACTACTACCTTAGCGCAGGAAAACAATGAGTTAGAGGAAATTGTTGTCACCGGCATACGAGGGTCAATCAAACGTGCACAAGATATAAAGCGCGATGCATCAGGTGTGGTAGATTCGATCGCGGCTGAGGACTTAGGTAAGTTTCCAGATCTGAACGTTGCGGAATCATTGCAGCGTATTTCAGGCGTCTCGATTGATCGCGCTGGCGGCGAAGGCCAGCAGGTAACGGTGCGTGGCTTAGGGCCACAATTTAATACCGTACTAGTCAATGGGCGTCAGATTGCAACAGATACCGGTGGACGCGAATTTAACTTCGATACCTTGGCGTCAGAGCAAATCTCCGGGGCAGACATTTACAAAACTGGTAAGGCAAGCTTGCAAGACGGTGGTATTGGCGCCACGATCAACGTCAATACAGCAAAGCCGTTGGATAATCCCGGCCTACAAATTGCTGGTCAAGTCAAAGCCATCTATGAAACACTCTCTGAAGAGACCGCTCCGGCCGCTTCACTATTGATCAGCAACACGTTTGCAGATGACACAATTGGCATCGGTGTCGCCGTCAGTCATCAAGAGCGAGAAGTTCAAATAAACCGCATTCAGACAGCCGGTTGGCGACCCGGTCAAACGATCTCGAATAATCGCGACGGTGTGCTATTTGAAAATGCCTACATTCCGCGTAACTGGGATCAAATAGTGGATGAGCAATCACGCGAGCGTACAAATGCGAGTCTCGTGCTTCAGTTCGCGCCTTCTGATGATTTACAGGTTACGTTAGACGGCTTCGTTTCAAAATTTGAAATCGATTCTGTGGTGACTGACTTGGCTTCTTGGTTTGAGCCCGATCGCGTTGGATCAGGCGCTATTGCATCGAATGGTACGCTGACAAATTTCACGCAAGAAATTGGTTTGAATCAAGGGTCTGGTGATCCTGCTACGGATTTTGTGTCTCACACACGTAACGGACGTGATACAGAGACGACGGGGTTTGGGCTTAACGTACAGTGGGACATTAACGAGAAGCTTCGAGCTAACTTTGATGCATCGACCTCCGAGTCAGAAAATGATTACGCAGCGCAAGCCAGATTCAACGTTATTGGTATTATTAATAACTACCAATTCACGGGAAATCCTGGCGGAACGCCAACGGTAGCGCACGACGGTTTTGGTAACGGGCAGCTAGCGGATGCCGGACGCACACGCTTACATTACAATGAGCGTGGTGGTAATACCTTCAAAGATGAAATCAGTGAACTGAAGCTAGATTTTGAGTATTTACCTGACTCTGACATCATCGACTCGGTGAAGTTTGGAGCTTACAGTCAAACGCGTGAAAACGAGCGTTTCAGTATCTTTGGAAATCAATGTGCTTTTTGTGGTTATGGCACAGCAGCGCCTAATGCCACGGTTGGTTTGCGTGCTTTTCAAGCCGAGAACTTCTTCCCAGGGTTAATTGATCGTTTTTACACGTACGACGGCGATGCTTATGAGGCTTTCTTGGCGTCGACAGGCAACCCTGTCTCCCCAACATTGCAAAATAATCGATTCACTGTAAATGAAGATATTACCGGTGCTTATGTAGACGCGACGTTTAACTTGTCGGTAGCTGACAAGCCTCTAACGTTGAACGTAGGTGCTCGTTATACTGAAACTGAGGTTGATGTCGATACCGTTCAAAGCTTCATTAGTGATGTTATACCTACGACTGATTTAACTCTGTTTGCTAACCGTTTTGGTCCTGCGAATGAGTTCAACCAAGGCGATGACTACGATAACTTTTTACCGAATATCAGCGCTAAGTACGAACTCAATGACAGTATGGTTTTGCGGGCGGCAATCTATGAGTCTCTGACGCGAGCGACTCTTTCAGAGCTTTCTCCGGCAACCACGTTTAATGAGCCTCGACGTCAAAACTTGACGGCTCAGGGCGGAAATCCTGGACTAAACCCGTTTGAGTCAAGCAATATAGACTTGGGTTTCGAGTATTACTACGGCGACTCAAATGTATTCTCAATCGCGTATTTTGAGAAAGACATTGATAATTTTGTCACTCGATTGGTCGGAACTGAGCAGTTTGAATTGACTGATCGTAGTGCGGCTAATGGTTTTCGTTGCGCCGATGCATTGTGTGCCCCTGGCGCATTAGTGGCGGGTCAGGACATCGTTGCTTCCACGGAAGAACTGAACGGTCAGTTTGAGACGTATCGTGTTACTCGACCTCAGAACGGTGAATCAGCCAAAGTTGATGGTTTCGAAGTATCAATAACGCATATTTTTGATAATGGGTTTGGTTTTTCGGCGAATGCAACGTTTGTTGATAGTGATGCAAGCTTAACTGGGGATACCTCACAGACTTTCGCTCTAGAAGGCGTTGGCGATTCTCAAAACCTTGTTCTGTTTTATGAGAATGAGCGTTTGCAAGCACGTATTGCATACAACAACCGTGAAGCTTTCTTAAGACGCATTAATAATGGTTTTAATGGTGAGCCGATCAACACTAACGAGTTTGGGCAAGTTGATATTAGCGCGAGTTACGATATCAATGACACGCTGACGGTTTTCTTCGAAGGGGTTAACATTACTGAAGAAGAATTGGTTCAGACTGGTCGTTTTGAAAACCAGACATACAACATCGAAGACAATGGAGCACGTTACGCCGTTGGCCTACGTGGTAAGTTCTAACAAAGATCACGTTAGTGGGGGCACAATGGTTGTCCTCACTTGATCAAGTGTTAACTAGAAATAGCTCTCGCTGTTAAAAGCGCGAGCTATTTTTTTGTCCTAAACTTTTTCAAGGTTATCACTTCGATGGTTTATGATTAATCGGAGAAATTAGAGCAAAAATGTAATGAGTGACTCGATTAAAGAAATAGTTATTGTCGGTGGTGGCACCGCTGGCTGGTTGGCCGCTGGGGTGATTGCTGCGCATCATCTGAGCGATGATCCTAATGCGATTAGGGTGACGTTGGTGGAATCGTCGGATATTCCAACGGTTGGAGTTGGAGAGGGAACCTGGCCAACAATGAAAAATACCGTGCGCAGCATCGGCATCAAAGAAAGCGACCTATTTGAACACTGTTCTGCTGCGTTTAAGCAGGGCGGTAAGTTCGTAGATTGGGTGCATGGCAATGGAGACTTTTATTATCATCCTTTTACGGTTCCACTGGGATACGGACGCCTTGACTTGGCGCCGTATGTGAATGACATAGATCAGTTTGCGGTTGAAGCAAATTTTCAACATCACGTGTGTGAAGCAGGTTTGGCACCTAGGACCTTGGCCGAGAACGAATATTCTGGTCAGTGCAACTATGCGTATCATTTAGACGCAGGCGCATTTGCCGAACTCTTAAAAAAGCACTGCAAAAGTAAGCTTAACGTTAACCATATTATCGGCACCGTTAAGAGGGTGGCTTCGCGCCCCAATGGGGACATTGGGGCGGTGCATTTAAGCAATGGACAAAAAGTTGACGGTGATTTGTTCATCGATTGCACTGGCTTTAGCTCTTTGTTGCTTGGTAAAGAAATGGGCGTTGAGTTCCACAATATGGATCACGTTCTATTTAATGATTCGGCGTTAGCGTTGCATGTTGAGTACCAGAGCAAAAGCGCTGACATTGCGCCGCATACCATTGCCACAGGGCAAAATGCCGGGTGGATATGGGACATCGGCCTGACTCACCGGCGAGGTGTTGGGCACGTGTACTCAAGTAAGTACTTAAGTGACGATGAAGCGGCCAAGAACCTTCATAATTACCTTGGAGCCGAACCGGAGACGCTTGAACCAAGAAAAATTAGTTTTAACTCGGGTTACAGAGAACGGTTTTGGAACAATAACTGTGTTGCAATTGGGATGTCGGCAGGGTTTGTTGAACCATTGGAAGCGACGGCTATCATGTTAGTCGAAATCGCAGCAAGGTATGTGGCTGAAAATATGCCCCCCAATAGGGCCATTATGAAGATCACTGAGAAGCGATTTAATGAGCAAATGGATTATCGGTGGCAGCGTATTGTTGATTTTCTTAAGTTGCATTACATGTTGACCAAACGACCTGAGCCATATTGGCGAGCGCATGCGGATGAGACCTACATTCCTGACTCATTAAAAGAAGATTTGGCGATTTGGTCAACTCGAGGGCCAATAAGTGCTGACTTTGATAGTGCAATCGAGTTATTTCCCGCTGCGAGTTATCAATATGTGTTGTATGGTATGGGGTTCCGGCCAAACTTTTCCGAGCAAGCTTATTTGTACAAAGAAAAGACGCAGGCGAATCGAATCATGCAGCAGAATCATCAGATCACGCAGCAAATGTTACAGACTTTGCCTTCACACCGTGAATACATAGAGAAGTGGTTAGCCACGACTCATTAATCAGTATGGTGGCCCGACATGGGTTGCTAATAATAAAAATATTTGAACGATTTTATACCAATGGCAGAATTAGTAGAATTAACCCCCGAGGCTCATGGTCATCTTAAATTAGATACGTCAGCCGCAGTAGAGGTAGCAAGAAGAACTCATATTATGAGCTTACGTGTGACTGAAATTAGTCGAGCGGCTTGTGAGGTTCCCGTGTTTTTAACCAAGTCTGGTCAAGATGGCGAATGGTTAATTTCAGCGATTACATCGTATGAACTAGAGAAAAACTTATTGGTTCGCGATGGCAAATGGCAAGGCATTTATCAGCCTTCAGCTATGACGACGTACCCTTTTTTCTTGATGAAACATCCCACAGAAGAGAAGCAATATACTATTGGGATTGATCCCGAGCACGCGGCTTTTTCTAAAGAAGACGGTGAACCATTATTCGAGGAAAACAAAAAAGCAGGCGCGATGCTTTCTCGCATTACCTCCGTACTGCAAGACGATATGCGAAATGACGTTCACACTTATCAGTTTTGTAAATACATCGATGAGCTGGGTTTAATTCGGTCGATCGACGTCACTGTCCGTTACGAAGGCGGATCTGTTAATACGCTAAAAGGCCTGAATACGATTGACGAGGCTAAATTAGCAGGTTTGAGTGAAGAGCAATTTAAGGATCTCAGAGAAAAGAATTATCTTGCGCCACTGTATTCGCTTTTGATCTCTTTGTATCAACTGAATCATTTAATTCGACTGCATAATGAGCACAGCGGCAGCGAACGAGTTGTGCAAGTATCGATGGGTGTGGAGAAAGACGAAAGCGCTGCAGCGTAATCGGCCAAAGCTTTTGGTATTGCTTACGCTCAATACTAATTGAGCGTAACTTTAAGAGCCTCGTTGTGAAAGCTTCGAGGCTTTCTCGTTACTTGGCGCCTCGAAAGAACAAAACGCCGGTTCCAAATCTATCTTTAAATCCAGGCCAAGGCTGGTTGAGTTGTCCATTCTGTTGCTTTGTCTGAGTGATGTTTTCTCTTTTTGGAAGGAATTCTTCAAATGAGCTTAGTTCTTTTACATGATAGTTTAAGAACGCTAAAATCATGTGCTTGTTAATTCGGTTCAGAGTTTCGGTATTCCACGCTGGCTCGAAATAATGCCCTAGGCCCAACTCATTTTCGTACGCGGCTTTAGGGGCAGGATGAGGGGCTATGTTATGGCGGGCATTTTGATAGACCAGTAGGTACTTATGTTTTGTTCCCGTTTCCAGAAATAATTTCTTAACGCCATTTTCATAGCCCGAAACGTCGTCTTGTTCCCCTGCAATAAAAAGACTTGGCACGCGTATTTTATCCAATTGGCTAATCACACCACTTTCTCCGCCCCACGGGGCCAGGGCGACCATTGCTTTCCAGCTTTCATCGACGTTTGTTAGCCCGGCGTTGCACCCGTTGAGATGACGCAGAATGTCCTTTTGTTCATTTGCCTTAAAACCGAAGGCTGAAGCGACTTCTTCCGAAAATGAATGGCACGCTCCTACCGTGTTGAGTGCGCCATAGCCGCCCATGGAATAGCCGATTACGCCAGCGCGTTTCGAGTCGATGTTCCATGGTGCCCCGTTCTTTTTGAAGAAATCGAGCGTGGCCTGTTGATCTCTAGATCGATGTAATAGTGTGCTTTGAAACCCTGCTCCAGATCCATTTTCAAAGTCAACTTCACTGTTAGTCGAATCGGTGTGATCAATGGCGGCTACCACGTACCCGTGGCTGGCGAGATGCTCGCCAAGGTAGAACATGATGCTTCTGTACCCAGTGTAGCCATGCGACAAAATTATCAATGGATGGCTCACATCGCCATCTTGTGGGCTGGCATCTCGGAATGCGCTCCCTTGAAGAGTAAAACTCTTTTTTGTCCTAGTAACGTCGGTGTAAGTCGCGTTGATTGCGCCTACAGTGTGTTTACCCGGATACCAAACCTCTAAGGTAAGCGTCCGTTCTTCTTTGCTTTTAAGAAGACTGGGCCCAGGGATCGTTATTGTTGTTACTCCAACCGTTAAGGAGCCGGCTTTGGCCAGTTCTGGTGTGGCGGCGTCTTGCGTTGTATAAAGTTGTTCGGCCATAGAAGTACTGTGTTGAGTTGCCAGAGTGTCTGAATTTGAAAACAAGAGTGATAAGGCAAGAGTAATTCCCAATAATTGTGTTTTCATGTTTCTTTAGTCAGCTTTTAATTGGTTAACTTGATCGAGTTTACTGCAGATTATGTGCAATGGATTGTGAATTGAGGCCAATCTTTCCAGTTGTTTCATAAGCCAAGACAAGTTTCATCTGATTGGTGATATTCTGCAAAAAAATCACGTTGTATGCACTCATGAAAAGTAAGTTAAGGTTCACCGCTATTGGTTTGTTTCTGATGTCTTCATCCAGTTTCACGGCCTTTGCTAGCGACATCGAAACGGTGGTTGTTTCAGCTACTCGAACAGAACTGTCCGTGAGCGATGCGCCCAGCAACATCGCCATTCTCAATGAAGATCAGCTCACAAGGACTCAAGCCGAACACATTCAGCAGCACCTCGCGCAAGTTCCTGGCGTGAGTATGCAGCGAGGTGATGGACAGGAATCTTTGCCCGGCATTCGCAGTGCGGTTCTGACTGGCGCTGGTGCTTGTGCTAGCGTGTTAATCATGGAAGAAGGCATTCCAGTGCGGGGGCCGGCATTTTGTAATGTGAATGAATTGTTTGATACTCATTTTGAGCAAGCATCTCAAATTGAAGTGACTCGCGGTCCCGGTACGTCCTTTTACGGTTCAAACAGTTTAACTGGCAGCGTTAATGTTCACCTGCCGAGCCAAGGTAATGACTTCGTGGCTTTTGAAGTTGGGAGTGATTCCTATCGCCGTTTAAAGACTGGGTATTCATACGCAGGCGAGACGTCGAAGGGTCGATTCTACGCGACTATCACCGACGCTGATTCTTTTCGTCAAGAAGCCGGCTATGAACAGCAGAAAGTCAGTTGGCGTCAAGCCAGTTCATTAGCCGACTGGAAGCTCGACTTGGGGCTTACGTTTACACGCTTAGATCAGCAAACAGCGGGTTTTATTACAGGCTTAGACAGTTATCGAAGCGAATCGTTGTCAGAGCAAAATTTAGACCCTGAGGCATTTCGTAAAACGAAATCTTTAAGAGCTTGGGCTAAGCTCAGTAGAGAAGTAGCACAAGGGTACAAATTACAAATTACGCCCTATCTGCGTTCAACTGATATGGACTTCTTACTCCATTTTTTGCCTGGAGACCCCCTTGAGCAGAATAAGCAAACTGGAATTGGTTGGCAGTCATCTCTCAGTGGAGGCATGGCAGAATTAGTATCTTGGTCTGTTGGCCTAGACGCTGACTTTTCAGATGGAGAATTACTGCAGACTCAGTCCGAGCCCACTCAGGGGGCTGCGTTTTTACAAGCCACGATTCCCACTGGAATTCACTATGATTACCAAGTGGATGCTCAACAGTTTGCTGCATTTGGCCATATCCGGTGGGCAATAACTGACTCGCTGAGTCTGATCTCGGGCGTGAGAGCGGAAAGATTAGAGTACGACTATGATAATTTAACCCTTGACGGCAGAACTCGAGATGACGGGACAGAGTGTGGGTTTGGTGGCTGCCGCTACAGCCGTCCTGCAGACGGCTCCGATTCGTTCTCAGAGTTGTCTCCAAAACTGGAATTGCAGTACTCGCTCAGCGACGCCTCAAAGTTACACTTTTCGGCGGCATCGTCTTTTAGAGCTCCTCAAGCGACGGAATTGTATCGTTTACAGCGTCAGCAACAGGTAGCGAATTTGGACAGTGTGCGCGCAGACAATATTGAAGTTGGTTTTTCTTATCAAGGCGAGCGAACTCAGTTTGTTGCGAGTATCTATGCAATGCAACAACAGAACGTCATCATCAGAGACAGTGATTTCTTCAATATTGACGGCAACGAGATTGACAGCCAAGGGCTGGAAGTGTCGTTTTTGCACAATTTTAGTGAGTCAGTCATGCTGAATGTGGCCGCGACCATGGCGGATCATGAGTACGCCTCTGACCAATTCTCTGGTGACGTTAATATTAACGGAAATCAGGTGGATACTGCACCTAAGCGCCTAGTAAACAGTACCTTATCTTGGCGCGCAAGTGACTCTTTCTCAGCCCAATTAGAATGGCAGCACACAGACTCCTACTTTCTGGAGCCTGAAAATACACGACGGTATCCTGGGCACGATGTGTGGCACATGCGAGCTGACTATAAAGTGAGTGATCGCTTGAAGGTGATGGCGCGTATTCTTAATATCTCAGATACGCGATATGCCGAGCGAGCGGATTTTACCAGTTTTACGGATGAGCGGTATTTTCCGGGCCAGCCACGTTCTTTTTACTTAGGTGTGAGATACGATATCAACGCGTTAAATTAGTGTTGATATCGCGATTGAATTAACGTAATTGTAAAAACGCTAGCGCTGATTTACTACGCCGCAATGCGAGCTGTTTTGAAGGCCGCTATGCGTTGTCTAATTTTAGCCACAGGCGTCAAAATCACTACGTTGCCTAACAACACGAGTGCGAAGCCGATAAAGGTGTTGGCAGACCAAACGAAATCCTCGAACAGGCTGCTCAACACAACGGCCACCATGGGAAAGAGAACAATCGAATAACTGGCTTTTTCTGGGCCCATTTCGTTCAGCAGGACGTAGTAGGTTGCAAATGCGATTACGGTTCCAAATATTGCTAGGTAAAGGAGTGAGCCGGTATAAGCTGGTGTCCAAGACGCGTCAAAGCCGGTACCCGTTGCTATCACGATAAGTGCCAGTGCCAAGGCCCCGTAGAGCATGCCCCAGGCGTTGACGGCCAGCACATTCATGCCTGCTCGAGAGTTTCGGACGCTGGCCATGTTGCCCAATGAGGCAACCAGTGCCGAGGCGAGAACAAGCGCTAGTCCTAGCAAAGAGTTTTCATCGTTTGTCGCTAGATCGTTCCAAAAGAGTGCCACCAGCCCGAAGATTCCTAACAGTGCACCAAGGTACACTCGAGCACTAATTTGGCTGCCGAAGAACAATCGCGTGTTTACAATGTTCATCAGTAGCATTGTGGAGAACGCAATGCTTGTCATCGCTGAAGTTAGGTACTTTTGAGACGAGTAGATCAGCACATAATTCATGCTGAAGTTAAACAGCGCTAATAGGGCAATATATCCGTGGTTTTTAACAGAAAAATTCAACGGTACTTTCGCCCAGAGGCAGTAAAGCCACATCACGGCTGCTGCAATCGCAAAACGATAGAACACGGACGTTAGAACAGAGGCTTCACCTAGCTGGAATTCAATGGCCAACCATGTTGACCCCCAAATGAGAACCGTAGCGATATATAGAATGGTGTTTTTCATATAAATATAGGCAGACTAGGTGCATTAATGTTTGTACTTGAGTAGAGTGTACGTTCCATCTGTTTACATAACAGATACAGATCATTAAAAATAGAACATATACAGATGGTGTGGCGAGAGAGCCCCTCTCATCACGTCAATACCCGAGGGTTAAGCGCCATGTCCACAGCGATTCAACGAGACAAGTCGAGTTTTCTATATCAGCAGGTTGTTGAGATGGTGATGGAGATGCGAAGCTCTGGAACCCTTAGGGCGGGAGATCGTTTACCCTCATTGAGAAGCTTTAGCCAGGGGCTAAAGGTGAGCATACCGACGGTTCGTCAAGCGTATGTGGAGTTAGAACGTCAGGGTATGGTTGAGGCCAGGCCGAAATCTGGCTATTTTCTTAAAGCCCAGAATATAGACGTTCAGGGACCCAAAAAGGCGACGCCGCCTCGCCGCCCTAGAGTGGTCAACAAGCAAAGCCTGATTGAAGAAGTATTTACGGCCATACATGCGCCTGGATCCGTTGCTCTAGGTTTGGCGAACCCAACCGCGGCACATTCCTCTGATAAGGCGTTGGCGAGAGTTATGAGACGAGTGTTAGCAAACGCAGGTAACAAGGCGATAGCCTATGGGCCTATGGAAGGGTTTCCGCCACTAAGGCGACAACTGGCGCTTAGTCATATTGATCAAGGTTTACAAATTGACCCAAGTGAGGTGCTTATTACCAATGGCGCTCAAGAGGCCATCGCGATAGCATTAAAATGCGTGGCCAAAGCAGGAGATATCATCGCGGTCGAATCGCCAACCTACTTTGGTGTTTTAGAGCTAATCGAGAGCTTGGGTATGATGGCGCTTGAAATACCATTGTGTCCAGATCACGGAGTTGGACTCGCTGATTTGGAAGCCGCTTTGAAGAAACATCCAGTCAAGGCCTGTGTGTTTTCAAGTTCCATAAGTAACCCTCTAGGTTCGTACATGAACGATGAGCGACGAGAGGCGTTAGTGCATTTACTTGAGTCGAAAGATATACCCCTGATCGAAGACGATGTTTATGGAGAGTTACACTTTCAGAAAACGCGCAGTGTGTTGGCTCAACGATTTTCGACTAAAGGGTTGGTGTTAACCTGTTCTTCTTTTTCAAAAACAGCGGCACCGGGTTACAGAATTGGGTGGCTATTGGCGGGGCGCTTTCATGATCAAGCTAAGCGCGTTAAACGGGCTTTGTCCTGCTCTTCGTCATTACTAAATCAATGGACTTTGTCTGAGTTTATGGCGAGTGGAGAGTATGAAAGAAATATCAGAGTCTTGCGACAAGTGCTAGAGCGATATAAGCAACGAGCTATCGCTTTAGTAACTGAGTACTTTCCCACGGAAACCCGAATGAGTAATCCTCAAGGTGGCGGAGTTCTGTGGGTAGAATTGCCGTCCAAGAATCATGGTAATGATCTATTTCACAGAGCTTTGGATCACAATATTAGCATTGCGCCGGGAACGCTTTTTTCTCCGAGCGACAAATTCAAGCACTGCATTCGGGTCAGCTATGGGGTTCAGTGGAGCGACAAAATAGAAGAAAGCTATCGAATCTTAGGTGAGCTTGTTAAAGAGGGGTCTTCGTAAATCTCGGTGAATCGATGTAGGCTTAACTCGTTCGGTTCGCGCTGTGGTTGCGAGCTCAATTAAATTGTTGGTATCGGCGGTCGAGCAATTTACGCACTGTTGATTTGTACAGCCTTGAATGCGCCAAAATGGGTGCTATGGGGCTTTGTGTAATAGTCGTTGATAAGATTGCTTTGAGTGAGTCTGCTTTATAGTCAGTGAAGCCGTGATGAGCCTTTATTTACCTTCGCTATTTCGAGTAAACTACGGCCTTTAGATTTTGTGGCCCCCAAATTAGAATATGCACGTCACCGGCAAGCTATTTATCATTTCTGCCCCTTCTGGAGCGGGCAAAACCAGTCTGGCGCGCGCTTTGATTGCAAATTCAGGGAATTGCCGAATGTCGGTGTCCCACACAACTCGTCATCGTCGAGCAAATGAAGTAGACGGCGTAGATTACTTTTTCACGAGTAAAGATGAGTTTCTGGCAATGACGGAAGACGGCGTTTTCTTAGAGCACGCTCAAGTTTATGGTAACTACTATGGAACGTCTCGGCTGGCGGTAGAAGAAATGCTGGCGAAAGGGGACAATGTCATGCTTGATATCGATTGGCAAGGTGCGCGTCTCGTGAGGCAGCAGATGCCAAAGGCGGTGAGTATTTCGATTCTTCCACCATCTATTGACGAACTGGAACGGCGCCTGCGCAGTCGTGGTAGTGACTCAGCTGATGTGATCGCAGCGCGGATGCAGAAGGCCTATGATGAGATGGCGCACTGCAGAGAATCTGATTTCATCGTGCTCAATGATGACTTTAATCAAGCTTTACGTGATTTGACACTGATTCTTGATGGAGAAGGTGATAGTATTCGTCCCCTTACGCTGGATATTGATGCACTGCTGGACGGTGTGTAACGCGAAGCACCAGTTGCGTTGAATGATTGGGGCGCGATCAATGGGCGTTAAGCCAGATAAACATAGCCTGAGCGTGACGTAAAGTTACGGTCATCAGGTTAGAAAATATTCGAATTTTTAGTTAGATTTAATAAGATTAAGAGGTGAGCCATGGCTCGAGTTACCGTCGAAGACTGTTTGAACAACGTTGATAACCGATTTCAACTTGTGTTGGTTGCTACAAAACGTGCGCGTCAAATTTCATTAGGTTCAGAACCGTACGTTGATGAAGAAAATGATAAGCCTACGGTAATCGCGCTGCGTGAAATTGCTGATGGTCTTGTTACTCGCGATATATTGAAAGATGTTGTGGAAGATGAGTTTTTGGAAGCAGCGCCAGCAGAGGAAGAGGAAGCAGAGTCGAATGAGCTTGATGCGCTGACGGCCGCTCTTCAGGCGGAATTGGCTGGAGCAACGGGCGCGTCTGAGTAAAATGACGTCCAGCGTTAGGCGCGATTTATCTAAAGGGTTTGGCTTCGGCTAGGCCCTTTTTTGTGCGCACTCAGCGAGCCTGCTGAGTGGCGTAAATGTCAGTGACCGACCGCACTATGAGAAACAGCTTCAGTTGATTATCAAGCCCTACCCTTACAGCTTTTCTAAACGGCGCTTTTTTACACAGTCGCCAGAAAAAGCCATTAGATCGGTGTGTAAAAACCGGCTAGCATCGTATCTACCCCAGTCTGGCATAGACGATGTTTATCGCGCGTTTGTTTTCGCTGAAAAGTATCACCGCGGACAGGTCAGAAAGTCAGGTGAACAGTACATCCATCATCCAATCGAAGTGGCGGAAACATTGGCGGAACTTAGGATGGATTCGCGAACCCTGATGGCCGCGTTATTGCATGACGTGATCGAGGACACTGACGCCACAAAAGAACAAATAATTGAACAGTTTGGTGAAGACATCGCGTTGATGGTTGACGGTGTCAGCAAGATTGGCCAAATAGAATTTGAGAGTAAGGAGCAGGCTGAGGCCGAAAACTTTCGGAAAATGCTGATGGCCATGTCAGAAGACGTGCGGGTCATGATCATCAAATTGGCTGACAGGCTGCATAACATGCGCACGTTGTCGATAATGCGAGCGGAAAAGCAAAAGCGTATCTCTCAACAGACCATTGATATTTATGCCCCCATCGCTGAACGACTAGGTCTGTATCACTGGGCGCGTGAGTTACAGGATTTATGCTTTAGTTACCTCTACCCTAAACGACACTCAGCGATTCTTAAAGCGATTGAAACGCGCGAAGGCAACCGCAAGCTCATTGTTGAAAAGCTGCAAAACAGTCTTGATCAAACTATTGAAGCTGCTGGCTTGACTGACTTTGCTGTCAAAGGGCGTAGAAAAACCGTCTACAGCATCTATAAGAAGATGACCAGTAAGCGAAAATCTTTTGACGAGTTGCATGATATCTATGGTTTTCGAATATTGGTTAACTCGGTCGATGAGTGTTATCGAGCTTTAGGTATTGTTCATAATGCTTACAAGCCCATCCCGGGACGCTTTGTGGATTACATAGCAATTCCTAAGGCGAATGGCTATCAATCGTTACACACCGTGGTTTTTGGACCATTAGGCGATAATATTGAAGTTCAGATTAGGACCAAAGACATGGATCATGTGGCGGAAGCAGGCGTGGCCGCGCACTGGGTTTATAAGCAAGGAGAAGACAGTGCAGAAAACTCAAGCCACTTGGCTCGTCAATGGTTGTTAGACTTACTAGATCCGAAGCACCAAACAGGAAATCCTGTGGAGTTCTTAGAGCACTTAAAGACGGACCTTTATCCAGACGAAGTCTATGTTTTTACACCTAAGGGCGATATTAAGAAGATGCCCAGAGGCTCTACGGCGCTCGATTTTGCCTATGCGGTTCACACCGATGTGGGTAATCATTGTACGGGCGCAAGAATCAATCGTTCGCTGGCTTCGCTGCCCAGTGTGTTATCCAACGGTGACAGTGTAGAGATAATAACTTCAAAGAGCTCTTGGCCAACCACGGCATGGCTTAATTATGCGGTGACGGCAAAGGCAAGAACGCAAATCCGTAATTATTTAAAGCACCAAACTCAAGGCGATGCACTGAAGTTAGGAAAGCGCCTCTTGGCCGGTGCGACTAAGCAAAGGTTGTTTGGGCGCAGAAAAATACCGGCCAAAGTTAAGACCAAGCTACTCAGTCAGCTTGAGGTGGAAACCTGGTCCGATCTGCTTATTGAAGTTGGGCTAGGGCAACGATTGCCTGACATGGTGGCGCGTCAAATAGCGCAACTGTCTGATGAAGGGGCCGAAGGCGAATCGCATGAACCTGAGCCGCTAATTATTAGAGGCTCGGAAGGGCTGTTAGTCACTTATTCAAAATGCTGTTGCCCGATCCCCGGTGATTCTATTATGGGAACATTCACCATAGGGCATGGTCTCGCAGTCCATACCACCGATTGCCCGAACATATCGGAAATTCAGCGACAGCCGGAAAAGTGCTTGATGGTTGATTGGGATGCAGACTTAGATCAAATGTTTCATGTAAAGATCCAGGTTAAGATAAATCATGTGTCTGGCGCGTTTGCAGACGTGGCGATGGCCATTGCGGAGAATGGTTCAAATATTAACTACGTTGATTTGCGGGAGGGCGCAGATAACGTTCGACAAATGGATTTTGTGATCGACGTAAAGGATCGTGTTCATCTCGCTAAAATCGTTAAAGCGATTTACCGGACATCAAACGTTAACAAAGTTATCAGGCAAAAAGGATAGGAAAACTGACTCTGCGATAGAGTGAATAGACCAATAGAAATTGGAAGTATTTGTATCTTGGACGTCAAATCCTTGTCCGGAGGTGGTGCAGCACGATACGCTGAGTAGGGATTTACACAGCTTGGGAATGAAAACTCAGCATTCTAAGTAATGCTACGGAAATAAAAATGAGCATCAAAAGATGCTCATTTCTAAAGTAAAAACTTTACTTCTCAGTAACTTCCTATAACGGAATTACTTTGTTTGCACATGGTCCTTTTTGGCCTTCACCAACTTCGAACTCTACTTCTTGTCCGTCATTAAGTGTTGCGTATCCACCACCACTTTGAATCTCAGAATGGTGTACAAACAGGTCTTTACCACCACCTTCAGGAGTGATGAAACCAAAACCTTTGTCTGCATTGAACCACTTAACTGTACCTTTACTCATTTTCTTTACTCGTTTTTTTGGTGAAATATGTGTAGATATGTTCGGGTTCACCAGATCGAACATACAAAAATTAGGACTAAGGCATCCCAAATATCTATGGAATTGCATCAACTCTCGACAATTATACTCTTGATCGAAAGCGATGTCGGTATTCTTTGAATACAACATCTTTAACAGATGTAATAAGAATACGCCTGTTTAACCGTTCCAGCGCCACCATACCATTGTTTTAGTGTTAATTAAATGTTTGTTATTTAAACGTTTTTATTAATTGCTAAATAGCGGCTATTTGAGGGTGTATGAAAAGTGCTGGAAATAACATCTTAGTGTCGATATGCTGGCTGTATAAACAGTTATTTCTAAGGGTGGCACCTGATCCGTCTTGTTTAATGAATTAGGTGCTGTCAGACTCAATGTATGAAAAAAATTATTAAAACAGATCAAGCACCACTCGCTATTGGGGCATACTCTCAAGCGGTGCAAGTTGGTGATACCGTCTATATTTCTGGCCAAATTCCCTTAGATCCCCAAAGCATGAATGTGGTGAGCGATGAGTTTGAGGAACAAGCAAAACAGGTGTTTCGGAATTTGGCTGCCGTTTCTCAAGCCGCCGGATCGACCCTTAAAAGCGCAGTGAAAATGACCATTTACATGACCGACCTTGAAGATTTCGCTACCGTGAACAAGGTCATGGAAGAGTACGTCGGCCAGCCTTACCCAGCGCGCGCCGCTGTTCAGGTGTCTGCCTTGCCAAAAGGTGTGCTGCTTGAAGTGGATGCGATTTTGCAGATTGACTAGGACTGACTCTCATAACTTTCACGGAAAGCTAAGATCAAATGAGTATCGAATTAGCTGATTCAGTAACGGTTTTGACTGGAGTTGGCCCGCAACTTGCCCAGAAGTTAGAGCGAGTGCATGTCAGAACCGTGAGAGATGTTCTCTTCCATTTGCCCCACCGTTACGAGGATAAAACATCAGTGACCCCGATTGGCTCACTGTTACCGGAAATGTCGAGCGTAATTATTGCGCAAATAGAGTTGGCACAAGTTGTTTTCGGGCGTCGCCGTAGCCTGGTTGTCAAGGTCAGTGACGGGACGGGTAGCCTCACAATCCGTATGTTTCATTTTAACCGGGCTCAAGAAAAAAGTTTTCAGCGAGGATTGTGGGTTCGAGCTTTTGGCGAAGCACGTCGAGGAGCAAAAGGGCTCGAGATGATTCATCCAGAATATAGGGTAACCGCCGAGGAACCTCGGGGTGGCTTGGATACTACGTTAACGCCCGTTTACCCAACCACCGACGGGGTAGGGCAGTTGCTTTGGCGCAAGCTCACAGATCAAGCGTTAGGCTCGGCATTATCCTCAGTCGATGAGTTGGTTGATCAGCGGTGTTTGCCCGAATCCTTGCAGCAGGCGTATGAAGCGGCGACGCTTCAGCAAGCTTTGAGGACGTTACACCGGCCGAGCGCTGACCTGAACATGGTTTCGATGCAACAAGCTAATGGCGCGGCGCATCAACGCCTTATTGTCGAGGAGCTTCTGGCTCACCACTTTAGTTTGAGAAAGACACGCGATTTACGAGAAAGAGATCGTGCACCAAGATTGGAACGCGATCTAGGCGCGGAACAACGGTTTTTGCAGCTACTTGAATTCGATCTAACCGCTGCCCAAAAACGCGTGTGCGCAGAAGTGTCGTCTGACTTGGCAGAGGCCTCTCCGTCGATGCGTTTGGTGCAAGGAGACGTCGGGTCAGGCAAAACGGTGGTGGCAGCGATCGCCATGTTGCAGGCAGTGTCCTGTCACGTCCAAACCGTCTTGATGGCGCCAACCGAGCTTCTTGCAGAGCAACATTACCGTACCATTTCTTTGTGGTTTAATGCCCTGGGTATCGAGGTGGGTTGGCTTGCCAGTAAAACACCAGCAAAGGAAAAACGGCAAACATTAGAACGCTTGGCCTCTGGAGAGTTGTTGGTGGCCGTTGGGACGCATGCGCTGATTCAAGAAGCGGTAAATTACAAGTTTCTAGGGCTTGCTGTTATAGATGAGCAGCATCGATTTGGGGTGGAGCAGCGCTTAGCGTTACGTGAAAAAACGCCAAATAAGCAAGTGCCACATCAGTTGCTTATGACCGCCACGCCCATACCGCGAACCCTCGCCATGACGTTTTACGCCGACCTTGATGTCTCGACCATTGATGAATTACCGCCGGGGCGAAAGAGCGTTGATACCGTCGTGATTCCGTCTGAGTCTCGAAGAGCTGAGGTGGTAGAGCGGATTCGATCAGCGTGCGAACAAGGCAGGCAAGTCTATTGGGTGTGTCCATTGATTGATGAGTCGGAACTGCTCGAAGCTCAAGCCGCAACCGATACCGCTGACGAATTGAGTGCTCAGTTAGGTGGCATAAAGGTGGGGCTTGTTCATGGTCGTTTGAAGCCAAAAGAAAAGGAAGCGGTGATGGCCGCGTTTAGGGAAGGGGACGTAGATTTGCTTGTGGCTACCACTGTAATTGAGGTTGGAGTTGATGTTCCCAATGCCAGTCTGATGGTTATTGAAAATGCTGAAAGAATGGGGCTAGCTCAGTTACACCAGCTGCGTGGAAGAGTTGGTCGGGGAAGTGATCAATCCTATTGTATTTTGTTATACCATACCCCTCTGAGTCAGCACGCTAAGGAGCGTTTGAAGACTCTTAGAGATACCAATGACGGTTTTGTGATTGCTCAAAAAGATCTTGAGATACGTGGTGCTGGTGAGCTCTTAGGCACTCGGCAGACGGGAAGCGTCAGTTTTAAAGTTGCTGACCTGATGAGAGATCAGCACCTATTACCCTTAATTGAATCCAGTGCGACAGCGTTCTTACAGTTTACACCTCAGAATGTTGACCCATTGATAGAACGCTGGATCGGCAGCAAAGAAAATTACGTAAATGCATAACATCATTGAAACCAAAGTGCCGCATTACTTAAAGCTGATGCGTTTTGATAAGCCGATTGGTTCCTTATTACTCTTGTGGCCAACGCTTTGGACTTTGTGGATAGTTTCCGAAGGGCGTCCATCGGCATCTTTATTTTGGATTTTCGTCATGGGCGTTTTTGTAATGCGCTCAGCTGGCTGCGTAATTAATGACTTGGCTGATCGTAAGATTGACCCGCTGGTAGAGAGGACTAAAGAACGGCCTTTAGCGGCTGGCTATATTGCCCCCATTGAAGCACTAGCGTTGTTTGTGGCTTTGAGTATTGTCGCACTGTGCCTTCTGTTAGCACTACCCTCCCAGGTTTGGCCTTGGGCAATACCTGCAATGGCGGTGACGATTGGATACCCTTTCATGAAGCGATTTATACAAGCGCCTCAAGCTGTTTTGGGTGTGGCGTTCAGTTTTTGTATTCCAATGATCTACGTGGCAATGAGTCGAGATTTCGATTTGGTATTTTTGTTGCTCGTGATTGTGAATTTTTGCTGGGTGGTTGCTTACGATACAGCTTACGCAATGTCTGATCGTGAAGATGACTTGAACATTGGCGTCAAATCAACGGCCATCTTATTTGGACGGTTTGATAGGCTTGCTATTGGCGTTCTTCATCTGATTGTGATGCTCGGTTTGCTCGCCATTAAGTATCAACTTCATCTAGCCAATCATTTTTACTTTGCAATCCTCATTGTGGGTTCAATGTTTGCCTACCAGCACTGGTTGATTAGCGGTCGTGAAAAAATACCTTGCTTCCAAGCGTTTTTAAACAATGGTTGGGTCGGAGCGGTTATTTGGTTTGGATTGCTGTCTGGGTTCAGTTAAGCAACCGAACTTTTAGACCACGCATCCTTTGATGAGATTAGCCGCCATCACTCAATAATGCCAAGGTGCCTTCAGTTAAAAATTTCAAAAAATTAGGATAAATTGCGTCGTAGTCGTCTGAGCGATATTTATTCTGTGATAACTGATTTAATCTTCCATTGTTAGTGAGCATAAACAGAATAGCACCGGTGATAAATTGGTAGGCGTGATGCGCTTTTTGATCTGATTCAAAGTCAGACAATTCCTGTAAGGATTTAACAAAGTCAGTGCTATTTTGCTTAAGGTCATGCACCGTTTCATGCTCATCGATTCTGCTGTAGCTGTAGGTTGATTCCGTTGCAATCAGACTTAAGTAGTTTCGCCATCCAGGATTTCCCGTAGCCGCTTTTTTAAAAGGTGGGTCGACGATGGCTTTTATGACCGCTTCAACCGATTCTCGCTGGCTCATTCCGCTAAAGTCCAGAGACTCTCGTTTCGACCGCCTTGCGTCAATAAGCGTATTGGCTCGTCGGGCCAGTACTTCGGAATATAGATTGTCTTTACTTTTAAAATAATAATTAACGCTTGCCAATCTAACGTCAGCCGCGTCTGTTATTTCTCTAACTGAAGTTCCATAAAACCCTTTTTTTGCAAATAATTTTTCAGCTTCGTCGAGAATGTGCTCTCGAGGGGACAATTTTTCTGTTTTGGACATCTTAGAATTAGTCGAATTGTCTAGTTTTTTGCAATATAACAAACATTTGTAAAAAAGGTTAAAACCTGTTGTTAAGTTGAAATTTGGTCGGAACGTTCGTATCATAATTGACTTATCGAAGCTCTTCTCGCGATGCAGTAGTGTTTCAGAGTGATGTCTTGTAAGTAATTTTGCCTTTCGGGGCTGCGGCTCGAACACTTACCCCCCCTGTTATGTTTACGTATTGAGCGTAAATTCATTGACCATCACGGTTGGCTGATTCCGGTGTTGCGAGAAGATCTTTGATTTAGTTGGCTAGTCTGCGTAATACAGGGTGACTACTGAGCTGATGGCCAGTAGAGAACGGCTTTGACGCCGTTTTGGTGGTTTTTGACATCGACCGTGCCGTTGTGAAGCTTCATTACTTCTTTTACAAAGCTCAATCCTAATCCAGTACTTTTGGTTTCTACCCCTCCATTTTGCTTTCTAGGCAGTGAGAAAAAACGTTCGTAAAGTCTTTCGCTGGCGAAATCTGGAATCGATGGCCCCTCATTTATAATGCAAACCTTAGTCGCTTCGCTGACATTCTCTACCATGATCTTCAAGGTTGAGTGATGTCTGGAAAAAGAGATGGCATTGTCTATTAGGTTTGAAATGGCTTGTGAGATAAGAACTCTATCTCCTATAGCCATAAGCCCGTCTTCGCAATCGGTGTTTACCGAGAGCTGTCGATCTGAGAGTGCTTGTTTGCGCTCATTGGTGATCCGTAGAATCATCGGCGCTAACTTAAATTTGCTCTGATCTATTGCAATGGTTTTGCTCTCTAGTTGAGCGAGGTGCAACATTTTTTCTACCAATCGAGCCATTCGTTGATTGGAGGTTCTTATATTAGTCAGGAATAGTTCTTGTTCGGCTTTGGGAAGGCCTTCATTAATCAATTCAATGGCCCCTTGAATGCCCGTTATAGGGGTTTTAAGTTCATGTGTAAGGCTGTGAATGTAGTTTTCAACGTACTCCTTACCATCGAGCTGGGTTCGTAGGTTTTCGACCGAATTAGCAAGATCTGCGAGTCGTTGGTCTACCAATTTGGGTTTTTCGACCGCTTCCCCCGTCGCCATTTTGTCCGCGAAGACAGCAATTTTATTCACCGACCTACTGAACCAAATTGACAAAAGAAAGCCCAGAAACAAAGCGACCGTTAACGCGCTGATCATCGTTCTTTGCATTTGTTTAGTTTCAGTTGCCAAGTGTTCTTCTAAGCTTTCGATCGGCGTAGACAGAGATACCACACCCCTGGTTTCGGCGTTATGAGAGATCGGTGCGCCGACTACCATCGCTTTGCGTTGATCTGAATCGACTTCTCGGCTGATCAGTGATGTGCGCGCACCGTATCGCCCGCCTAACGAAAGATTTACATCGCGCCAATTGGAGAAGTCTTGTCCTAGGTTTTCGCCTGTTGAGTCGTAAACGACAATCCCACGATGGTTGGTAACATAGATGTCGGCACTGACCTTGTACTTTTTGACTTGGTATATGTTGGCGAGTAGTTTCCTAGATTTCGCATTTTCAATAACGTTGGACAGAGAGTCGGTGTTGAGTTCTCCCTCACTCGTTAGGTCATTTTCTATTAACGCCGCTAGCAGGTTCACAGAATCAACCATGACGTTTTCAGCCGCTTGGCGCATGCCGTCATTTAGGCGCTCAATGGCGTGGTCAAGTAAGAACCAGCCTAAAGAACCGAGTATCAGAAAGTAGATTGCGAACGCGCGCAGTCCGTAACTTACTTTTAGCCCAAGACCATTGCGGATGTGGGTAATGCCATCATTAATATTCAACGTTAGCTCTGTTGATGTTCGGTGCCGAGATGGTCAAAATTCAGGCTGTAACCATGCCCTCGATGGGTGACGATAAAGTCGTTTGATGGATTATGTTGCTTTAGCTTAGCTCGCAGTGTCTTTATATGTGTATCTATTGCCCTATCGTCTGACGGGTGTTTATCGGACCATACGTGCTCAATTAGCTCACGCCGGGTATGGACGTGATTAGGTTTGTCTAAGAACAGCGCCATGAGTTCATATTCAGCTTTAGTAAACTCTATGTGAACTCCACGATACAAAATCTGGCGTTTTTGCTGGATGTGTATGAATTCTGAATTGGTTTGTGTCGAAGAGTTTTCTTTGACCTTAGTGGCCTGTTGGACCGTATTTGAGCGCTTCAATATTGCTTTAACTCTCGCCACGACCTCACGCGGGCTAAACGGTTTGCAAACGTAATCGTCAGCGCCTATTTCGAGTCCGATTATACGGTCGATTTCCTCATTCCGTGCGGTCAAAAATAGGCAGGGCAGGTCAGCGAAGTCTTGCCCGGATGTCCTGATGGACTTGAGTAACTCAAATCCATTTGCATCCGGCAAGCCGACATCAAGGACAGCCAAAACAAATTTGTTGTTACTTAGGCAATCTAATGCGGCTTGCCCATTTGATACCCAATGAGGCGCAAAGCCCTCAGTCGCAAGCGCGTAATTGAGGGTATCGGCGATTTCCTTCTCGTCCTCGACGAGTAAAATAGCGGGTTTCAAATTTGTTCTTCTCCATGCTGTGCAGTACTAACGTGAAGCTAGTCTGTTTCGTGTCGTTTGGCAAGAAAATGAAAAAATAGTATGCTCGCGGTATGCTCGTGGTGCTCTTTCAGTCCGCTCGCACCGATACATACCATAATATGGCGTAGGCTTAGCTAGGCCAATGCTGCTTTAGGCTACCTCATAGGAGACAATAAATGCGCTCAATTTTAGTCGTTAACCCTAAGGGAGGGTGTGGAAAGACCACGATCGCTACTAACCTAGCGACCTATTACGCTGTCTGGGATATTTCTACGGCTCTCGTTGACCTTGATCCTCAACAATCGAGTATCGAGTGGCTTCGAGTCAGGCCTGAAACGGAAAACCCCATTCAAGGGTTCGATGGTCTTCGTGGCAAGATTTATCCCGAGGAAGATACGGAGCGAGTGATTTATGACTGCCCAGCTCGGACAGACAGTAAAAAGGTAGCGAGGTTGGTTGAGTTGGTGGACGTCGTACTGATCCCAGTCATGCCAAGTGCTATTGACATGCGTGTTGCCGCTTCTTTTGTGGCAGACATTCTAGGGCATGTAAAAAAGAATAACTCTAAAGCCATTTTGGGCGTGGTTGCTAATCGCACGCACAAAAACTACGCGTCGTATAAGTCTTTAGCAAAGTTTCTAAAAGCCTTAGACGTTCCATTTATTGGCGCTTTGAGAAACTCTCAAAACTACATTAAAGCCGCAGACACTGGCGTAGGCATCTTTGAAATGCCATTGGCGGAAGTCAAGCAAGACATGAAGGAGTGGGAACCTATCATTAAGTGGTTAGAAGGCAAGCGAAAGGTAAAAAACTAGCCCTCTGAAAGGTAAGATTTTGCAAAACGTTTGATGACGACATAAACCTGAGTTTATGTCGTTGCTGAGGCTTGTTACCATACAGGCGCTATAATTTTATCTCACGTAGGTGCACTATGAGTCGTTTTGGCCCGTTTATTTTTATCGCGATTGCGTTGTTATTATTACAGGGCTGTTCTACTAACCCTGTGACAGGCAAACGCCAACTGGCGATGTCTGAAAGTTGGGAGATCAGTACTGGACGCGCTAATCACCCCAAAATCATGCAAGAATATTCTGTCTATGATGATCCTGAACTGCAAGCTTACGTTAATGATATCGGCCAGCGGCTAGCAAAGAAAAGCCATCGTTCAAATCTGGATTTTACGTTTACGCTGCTAGACAGCCCCCAGGTTAACGCCTTTGCATTGCCAGGCGGATTTATCTACATAACACGTGGGATCATGTCGTACATGACCAAGGAAGCCCACCTTGCGGGTGTCATAGGGCATGAAATTGGCCACGTGACGGCTGCCCACGGCGCTCAACGCGCAGCGCAATCTCAGTTGGGAACACTCGCGACGGTGGCAGTGGCTATCGGAACCGGGAGTCAGGAGTTGGCTCAAGCGTCGCAAATGTTCGGCGGTGCTTTAATCAGTGGTTATGGTCGCGAGCAGGAGTTACAGTCGGATCGATTGGGCGCAGAATACATTGCTCAAAATAACTACTCACCGGATGACATGGTTGGAGTCATTGGTATTTTAAAAGACCAGGAGCTCTTCGCACAGGAGAAAGCGCGCGCTGAAGGTAGGCAAGTTCAAGGGTATCATGGCTTGTTTTCCACACACCCCAAAAACGATCGCCGATTACAAGAGGCGGTTGCGGCTGCGGATAAATACCGAGACACAACCAAACCTGTTCCGGACGATGGTGAATTTTTGAGGTTAACCAATGGCATGGCCTATGGAGAGAGTGAGAAGCAGGGCATTACAAGAGGAAATAAGTTTTATCATAAAGCGTTAGACCTTTTCGTAGAATTTCCCGACGGCTGGAGCATACAAAATACACCGTCTGTCTTAGCGGCAATCGCGCCGGATCGTTCGAAGCTCATTCAGATGAAAATGGACTCGGTCGCGCCGCCGGTAGATGGCGTTAGATACTTAGGTACGAAATTTCCTCAGTTTAGAGATGCAACGGATGTACAGACGCATGAAGACATGGCGGTAGCGGGCGTTGCCACAATCAGCGATAAGCAAACGGGACAACAACAAAACCTTCGGGTGGCAATGGTAACCCGAGGTAATCAGGCGTACGTGATTTCTGGCGTTGGTAAAAGTCAGCCGCCAAATCAAGAATTTTTTGACGTTGCGAAAAGCGTGAGACGTTTAAAGCCTAGCGAGAGAAAATTAGCTGAAGGACGCAGCATAAAGCTGATCAAAGCAAAGCGGGGAGATACGATCGCATCACTTGCAAGAAAGTCTAATTTAGATAAGTACGCTCAAGCACAAATTCGCTTAATCAATGGGCTGTATCCTGATGGTGAGCCTAAAGCGGGCCAAATGATCAAAATCATTCAGTAGAATTAAGCTGATTCAAGGGCCGAGCACCGACTGCTTTGCTGCACTCGTGCACGCCGCTTTTGAATTGTTTTGAACTAAGTTAAAAACAATTCGCTTGGATTATGCGCTTCTTGCGCGGAAAGCTTAGGGCCTAACCCTTGTGCCAGTCAACATCACACGACAGCCCCAATAAGGAATAGCTTGGGGTTGTTGGCGTCATCCTTTATTTATGCGGCGACTATGTTGTTGCAATACAGTGTTGCGAACCAAACAATTTGACCTTTTGTGCTCATAAGTGTATATATAAATATGTGTTTATATGAGAAGTTGGAATCCGCCATGCAATTGTTAAAACGCGAATCCCGCGAAAGGTTGAAGACCGGCATCGCGTTCTTCAAGCAGAGTGATTACTCACGAGCCTATGAGCATTTTGAAGACGCACACATTTTAGGGCAAAAATATATTAGAGAGCATACGTTAAGCCATTGGTGGATGCTCAGAGTATCCTTGCGTACGAACGATAAGCGAGAGTTTTTTGGGCAAATTCTCAGAATGCTCGCGTCTCTTATTTTTTCAAAAATATGGGTGCCTGAAGGAAATTCAGGCAGAGCGTCAGTGAGCGCTTTACAAACCATGCCCATACCCGAGCATCTCAAGGGATATTATTCATGACTGGTGAGCTAAATCAGCAAGTTCAACCTGACGAAAATGCCTTGATAGAGCAATTGGCTGACCTATTCAGTTTGATGGGAGATCCAACTCGCCTGCGCATTATCATGACTTGCCTTCGCGAGCCCATCAGCGTCAGTGATATTGCATCAACGTTATCGTTATCTCAGCCGCTAGTAAGTCACCATTTAAGGTTGCTCAAAGCAGCAAGAATGGTGAGAGCAGAGAGGCGAGGTAAGCAGATATTCTATGTGGCCGCAGATGCTCATGTTCAATGTGTCATTGATGACATGGTCGCCCATTTTTCAGAGCCCACCGGAGAAGTAGGCGCTTAGCCTGGAGGAGATTATGTCTGGTCACTGTTGTCCATCAGAGAACGCGAATGCAAACGACCCGGTCTTTCGAAAAGTCTTGTGGTTTGCTTTGATCGTGAACGCAGGGATGTTTTTTATCGAAATTACGGCCAGCGAATTGAGCGATTCCCTCGCATTAAAGGCCGATGCGTTGGATTTTTTTGGTGACTCGGCAAACTATGCAATCAGTCTTTTTGTGGTTGCGTCCTCGTTGACGGTGAGGGCAAGGGCGTCGATTTTTAAAGCGTTAACGATGCTCGCCTTTGCCGCGTTTGTGCTGCTCAGTGCGATCCACAAGGCGGCGAATGGTAGCGTTCCAGTTGCTCAGACCATGGGCGCGATCGGATTCTTGGCATTACTGGCGAACGTCGCCGTTGCGTTTGCTTTGTTTAAGTTTCGAACCGGGGATAGCAACATGCAATCGGTCTGGCTTTGTAGCAGAAATGATGCCATTGGTAACCTTGCGGTCATTGCCGCCGCCGGTGGGGTCTTTGCGACGTACAGCCGTTGGCCTGACTTGATTGTTGCCGTGATCATGGCGAGTTTGGCGTTGACCTCGGCGGTGAAAATCTTTGGTCTGGCGCGTGCCGAATTACGTGAGGAGCATTTGCGGAATCAAGTCAGCTCACACAAACATTGATGCCCACGTTATCGAATATCACCTAAACAGGGGATTCCATTGTCGATCGAGTAAGCGATAGAATTTCGGTTCACGGCAAGGTTAAGCCTCTTGCTTGATGCGTCAACCAAAGGAGTAGTCAATGAATCAACAAACATCATCGTTTAGCGTCCCCGTTTTAATCTCCCTATTAATTTCTTTTAGTAGCGCAAGTTACGCTCAGGATGAGCATGCTTGTGCAGCGTCAACGCCCGCTCAGATTGCTGCATTACTTGAACTCGAAGAGGGTAGCGTCGTAGAACAGAACGTCTATGCCTCTAGAGACGGCGTGACTACCACGGAGTGCCAATGGCAGTATTTAGATCAACAGGGCCAGAAAACGTTCATTAACTTTCGCAAGCGCGAGCGAACTGAGAAGTTAAAGAACCCACTTTATTTTGCTTCCAGTATCGAAAATGAGATAGACAATGGACGTAAAATAGGTGGTAAGACGGTTCACTACCAAGCGCTAGAGTTATTGGGCCTGACGAATGGGGCCATATCCACTGTTCATGGTAACAGATTCACTAAAAGCCTTGAATACCAATGGCATGAATCGGAAGAGCGGCGAAAACGATTAAGTCTAGCTCGTAACATTAGCGACGAGGGTACCTTAGCGCCTCCAACTCAGGCAGAGTTAGAGGCGTTATTGGTCTTGTTTAAGTAAAAGCAATTGAGAGGTTCAGACCAGCGAAGAAAATCTGAGTAGTCTTTTTTCGATTGTATATTCGCGCCTTGAATTAGATCACTGACTCTAAGGCTTGGCGTATTTTTTCACGATGTGGTTTATAGAAAACCCAATTCTTGATTTTCTTGGAAGAGACTAAGCCAGCATCACATAGGAGTTTCATGTGGTTGGTAACGGTGGGTTGGCTGAGCCTTATCTTGTCGGTTATTCGGCCAATGCAAACACCGTCGTCAACCAAATCTCCGTCGACTTGAGGTTCAAAGTGCGCGACCGGGTTTAAAATCCAACGCAGTATTTGCAATCTGTTCTCGTTGGCGATGGCTTTAAGCACTTTGACCGACCTTTGTACGTCATGCTGTTCAGTCATATAGTTATATAGTAATATTCAAATATAGATAACGTCAACCTAGTATAACTCTCAATGAAGACACTTTCTGCACATTCAAAACTCCTACTTTCTGAGAAGGCTCATCAACAGGGCAGCGAACATGCGTCAGACTATTTGTCCAATCTAGCCTTGCGAAGAGTCTCGCCTTCAAAAGCTGATATCACGTTAATGGATGCGTTTTCTGAACCGCTACCGGACGGGCCTAGTAACCCTTTAGACGTGGTTGATATGTTGCACCGCTTTGGAAGCCCAGCAACGGTCGCCACTGCTGGGGGACGATTTTTTGGGCTGGTCGTTGGTGGTTCGTTGCCGGCCTGCGTCGGAGCAAGAGCCCTGATGTCAGCATGGGATCAGCTGGCCACAACGGAAATCACAAGCCCGATTTCAGCTCATCTGGAAAGAGTCTCCTCCGATTGGCTACTGAATTTGTTTAACCTTCCAAGGAGCAGTAGCGTTGGTTTTGTAACTGGTACCACCATGGGCAACTTCGTAAGCCTAGCTGCAGCAAGGCATCGCTTATTGAGTAAGCTTAATTGGAATGTGGAAAAACAGGGCCTATTCGGAGCCCCCAGTTTGCGGGTGGTAGCTTCACGGGAAGTGCATTTTACCGTTGAGAAGGTACTGGCAATGTTGGGTATAGGCACCGATTTAATCGAATACGTGCCGGTGGACTCTAACGGTGCCATGAAGGTGTCTGAGCTACCCGAGCTTGATGAACGCACCATCGTTTTGACTCAGGCGGGCAACGTTAATTCAGGAGCGATAGATCCAATTGGCAAAATTGTGGAAAAAGCCCGATCTAACGGCGCATGGGTGCATGTAGATGGCGCATTTGGTCTTTGGGCGGCAGCGAGTAGTCGTAAAAAGCACTTGATCGCCGGGTTTGAGGAAGCAGACAGTTGGGTGACCGATGGCCACAAATGGCTCAACACCCCTTACGATAGCGGCATTGCAATATGCCGTCACCCTGAAGACGTACACAAATCAATGGCTACCGTTGCCCCCTATTTTGAGGTGAGTAAAAACATTGATGCAAAAGACATGATGCCTGAACTTTCTAGGGCCGCAAGAGGGGTAGACATTTGGGCGGCTTTAAAAAGCCTAGGGCGTCACGGAGTGCAAGAATTAGTAAATGATTGTTGTGATCACGCAAGGTTGCTCGCCGATGAGTTGGAGGCGATGGGTTTTGAGGTACTAAACGACGTTGTCTTAAACCAAGTGGTGGCAACCTATTCGCCTGATGAAGCCAGAGTGTCCGATATCGTAGAATGGGTTGTTAATTCTGGTATCGCCTGGTTTGGAGTTACTCGCTGGCAAGGGCGACAAGCTTTTAGAATCAGCGTTTCGTCATGGGTAACCTGTCGTGAAGACGTCGAAGAGACCGTTAACGCAATTAAATCAGCGAGTGATGAGTTGGGCCTATTTCGATCATAATTTTTGATGAAATTGCAGTGTGTTCATTGATCTTAGCGTCTGAACTTGAATTGTGGCTGTGAGTACAATATATTCCATATAAGAGAATTAATTGCATATATGGGAATATGGGTGTAAATCAAGATCACTTATTGGCCACTAGGCTTGAAGTTATTCGCGATCAGCGGGGTTTGTCTTTAGATGAGGTTGCTAACTTGTCAGGAATCAGTCGAGCTACGTTGTCGCGAATTGAACGAGCAAAGACAAGCCCTACGGCCAGCACTTTAGGAAAACTGTGCTCAGTCTATGGTGTCACCATGTCGAGTCTAATGTTGGCGTTAGAAGCAGACTCAGCCCGCCACCTGACATTTAGTGAAGCACAAAGTTGGCGCGACCCTGAATCAGGCTTCATTCGAGTTGCGCTGTCTCCTCCCGCTCAAAATTACCGAGTTGAGGTTATGCACGGCACGCTGCCTAAAGGTGCCGATGTCGGATACGCGAAGCCACCAATTGAGGGGATGGAGCAACACATCATTGTGCTCAAGGGTGAGCTTCAATTGACCTTTGATGACCAGCCTTACCATGTTAGAGCAATGGACTGTGTGGCATTAAAACTTCATGGTGCATCACGATTTCAAAATTTAGGAGGTGTTGACGCTGAATATTTAGTGATCAACAGCAAACCATGAAAATCGTGGAAGGTGGTCTAGATAACCCTATGGTAACTAAGCTCTTACACGAACACCTAGCGCAAATGCATGAGAACTCGCCGGTTGGAAGTGTTTTTGCATTGGATACATCGGCGCTTAGAGCGCCGGAAATACAATTCTGGACAGCTTGGGAGGACAATCAGTTAATGGGATGCGGAGCCTTGAAGGCGGTAACCAAGCAACGAGCGGAAGTTAAGTCCATGCGCACACACCAAAAGCATTTACGCAAAGGCGTGGCGGCCAAAATATTGGAGCACATCATGACTGAAGCACGCCTATCGGGTTTTAAGATACTGAGCCTTGAAACTGGATCAGGAGAAGCATTTGAACCGGCGCTTGAGTTATATCGAAAATACGGTTTTACTCAAGGAGAGGTGTTCGGTGGGTATCTAGACAGTGACTTCAATCAGTTTTTTCATCTCGCCTTAGACCGAAGACGTTCTAAAGCCTTCTAACCTTCTAAAGACAGCTTGCTAGTCAAAAAAACTGTCTAGGCTGGTATACGATAGAACCAAAGTACTGACCAAACCTACATTAATCAGAGAACTTAATAGACCATCGAGTGGGCCAGATACGTGTATACCCCAAAGTGGCAATAGAATCAGGTTTAAAGTATATAAAAACAGTAGCGCTTTTCTAGCTCTTCTATCGTAAAGTGAAATACCGATAAGAGACGCCACCATTGATATACTTAACAAATAAGGGAGAATTCCACGGGGATTCAATAGGCCACCGTACCCTGACCAAGAGTACGCGTTAATAATTTCAGTGGAATATTCTCGCGGAAATAAAATCGGATTAACTAATAAGAAAACGTACAAAATCAGAGATGAAAATACAATTTTTTGAAAGTAATGCTGCACTAGAAAGCTCCATAAAAATAGTCTTCAGGCTCTCTTACGATAAGCCCAATTTCTGTTTTGTTGTATGTAATTGAAAATGGTTTTATCTCTATTCTTTGATATGCCACTTTTCCTAATTTTTTTAGTAGCTCGGTATATCTTGCTTTTCTTTTATCTTCGTTAAAAGTTCCTCTTGGACCAAAAGATTCAACTTCAGAATCAATCAGATTACCTTCTGAATCAAACTTGAACAGCGCAAGATATTCACAACCTTCCTTATTTGAAAATTTCGGCTCGAACGGGGTAGTTAAAAAGAACTGACTACCATCCTCTGCTCTACCAATGTGCTCGGCATGATAATCATCATGATTAATAGCAATTAATTGAGGTCTACCTTCAGCTTCTTCTATTTCGATAGAGCTTGAGAATAGTGATTTTAATTTCTTAAGCATGATGAATTTCCCTGTACT
>NZ_BAABWF010000011.1:0-114249 GCF_040366405.1 Arenicella sp. 4NH20-0111 | reverse complement strand
CTCACCAATCTAACTTATCCTACTATCTAATCAGCCTAGACGAGAGATTTAGCAACACTTTAGAACCCCCTTTATCTGGCTAGGCTTGAGAGCTGGTATCGATAATCAAAAAGAAACTACTAGAGGATCTTTATGTGCTTTTGATAAAAGGTACCATGACAATTCAGTTGGCTCGTTTCGCCCGCGATTTCTTTAATAGAAAAATTGGTCGTATTGGTGAGGGGGGGTGTAATTCTGTGCCTTCAGTGAAGGCACACCTTTACTTTTTTGATCACGTATCTGGCCAACCTTGGCCTTCATAGTTTCCTAGTATTAACGCTAACTGGCTCTTTAGCTAAGGCAAGTTAGGGTGTCGCTTGATTGCATCACCGTCGCTCTACTTGACGAGTGCATGCGATTGCTAAGCATACAGCGCGTTTCAGTTAAAGGTTTATTGGGAGAGGATCTTAGAGATCGTTTTGTGGGGATGTGAGAGGTGTGTCTCTCTTTGGGAATGACTTACGGGATGCGAGGAAGAACGTTAGTTGTGGTTCAGAGTGTATTGAAAAGGCGCATCAAATGCCATGATGCGCCTTGAATATCTAATGTTCTATAGACTTGGATTGATTAAGTACTTCTCACCAGTTTTCTTTGCATTGTATTTATGGATGTTCGCCGGTGTTAGCGCCTCTTCAAAGCTCAGCTCGGCTGTATAGGCGCTGGCAAATGTAGTGCCTATTTCCGTAGCTACTCTTTTGTGCATTTCGCCGACACGTGCTGGTTCTAAGGTTGATAGAGTCCGCATCAATAGCCAGCCACCAATTCCCCAAGACATTCCATACGCTCGTTTCAGTGATGTCGGAGAGATATCTAAACCACCGTACAAGTAGACCTGTTTGTGCTGGGGAGCGCCGTAGGTGTTAAGCCCGGTGACGTCTTTGGTAAGAACGGCTTCCATTGCTGTAAGAATATCGCTGGCTAGCTCGCCACCGCCGGTAGCGTCAAACGCCAAGGTAGCACCGGTTGCCTGTATGGCTTTGTAAAGATCTGCCGCGTAAGTTTCCGATGAAGAGTTAACAATGTGCTTAGCGCCGAGATCACGAAGAATCTCTTCCTGTTCTTGCTTTCGGACTATGTTTACTAGTTCTACACCGTCAGAAATGCATATGCGGTTTAGCATCTGCCCCAGATTAGATGCTGCTGCTGTATGAACAAGTGCTGTATGGCCTTCTTTTCGCATTGTTTCAATCATAGACAATGCTGTTAGAGGGTTTACAAACGATGAGCATGCCTGTTGTGCTGTCGTGTTTTCTGCGTGCGGTAGACACATTTGGGCAGGTGCGCAGGTGTATTCTGCAAAAGTTGCTCCACTGAGTACAGCAACTCTCTTTCCCATTAACGCTTGAGCAGCGTCGCTTGAACCCGCGGCCACAACAATCCCCGCTGCTTCATTGCCAACTGGGCACGCTTGATCTAGTCGTGTTCTGACCGCACCAGTCATCCCTGGGAATATGGGGGCTGATAGTTTTTTGGTTTCATCGTTATACGTTAATTCTGCTTTAGATAAATCTCCTAAACTGAACATCGGCCACATATCGCTCGGGTTTATTGGAGCAACTTCAATTTTGACAATCACTTCATGATCTTTTGGGGCTGGTACTTCAACTTCTTTGACTTCTACGGTAAGTTGTCCTTCTGAGGACACAGTTGAGAACATTTGTTTTGATGTGGTCATGGTAAATCCTAATTTCTTGATTGGCTGTGTGATTATTCTATATCAGAATTGCAATTCTGAATGTGAATGTCATTAATACCCGATAATGAATGAGGCTGCGCCTTACTTGTAAGGTTATGCAGCCGTCCCCTATATGATCAGGGCGGCTGCTGCGCGTACGATCAATCGTATGCGCTTTCAATATGATCTAATCCTTAGAAATCAGTTTTAGCGTCTCTTGAATGGGGAAGAGAACATCGCTCCCCAGCTGCGCACTTCGCTCTCCTGACCAGCCTGTAACAACATTAGGCAGGTCGGCATTATCTTTGAACGGCATTTCTATCGTATATGACAGAGTTCTAAAGTGATCTCCAAGCCAATTCGCCGCTATACGCAAATCGGCTGAGCCTGGTGCATCTTTAGGGTAGCCATAGGTGTCTTGAAAATCCGGAGATATAGCCATGTAGCTTTCCTTAAACTTCGACTCTAAGCTCGCATGCTTTTCATCATAGCTTTCATTGCCCTCACAACCAGCGACAAAATTGTATGGTAGCTCTTCATCGCCGTGAATATCGAGAAAAAGGTTTCCTCCTTCCAACATCATACGTTGTCGAACTAAGTAGACTTCTGGGCTAGTTTCCATAGAAGGCTCTTGCCATTCTCTATTGAGGTTTGCGCCGGCGGCATTTGTACGTAAGTTACCTCTGGCGGAGCCATCGGGATTCATGTTAGGTACAACGTAAAAGTTGGTTGAATTGAGCAAATTTCTAGCAATAGGGTTGTCCTCATCGAGTAAGGAATGTAAAAAACCTTCGATGAACCACTCCGCCATGGTCTCACCAGGATGCTGTCGTGCAATTACCCATACCTTATGTTTCGCACTCGGATTGCCCTCGATCTTTAACAGGGTCATAGCGCGGCCGTCTATCGTGGTACCTAGTGTATCTGCTGAGCAACGAATATCATTCTGTGCCCAAGCTAGTAGATCTAAATGGCGCTCATTACTGTAGGGGGTGAAGTACGCGAAATAGACGGTTGATTGAGTTAACGTTAACTCAAAAATTAACTCTCCATCTTCATACTGGCTGGATGTTCTGAACCAATCTTGTCGGTCCCACGAAGTGCAGACGTCATAGCCTTCCCAACCCTTATTATAAGAACTTTTTCCTGCATTCACGATTCTAATACGGTATGTTTCACCGATTTCGCCTTCGAGAGAGAAATGGAACCACTGCAGAAAGTCTGAGGCGTTATCCTTTGGTATTGCGAGTTGAATGTCGTTTGGGTTACTTGCATCAATGACGGTTATATTACCGGCGTCGAATTGGTGGCTGATTGTGATTTTGCTCATGGGCTGATTGCAGTGATTGGTTAGTTCTTAGAAACGGTGTGATCGGATTATTGGTGTATTCGAGTGTCATAACCCTCAACAGGGAAGTGCACATGAAGTGTTCCTAGCTGATCAGACTCTCGCGCTATTATTAGTCGTGAGTCATCGGCTCCGACGAGAGTGCCTGTGACTGAATCTCGAGCGTAATCGCTGGGGCTAATGGTAATTGTCTTATTGATATCTTGATGTTGTAGTAGATGTTGCTCAAGCGCTCTAGGCTCAGAGAGTTTGGCTCCCTGAAAGACGCTCTGCCGACTGATTTTTTGACTCTTTCCATGGCCAATTGATTTCATTCTTTCATGCCACTGTTTAGTAAGCGGATAGTTGCCTAGGAATGAGGCTGATCTAGTGAGGTCGGCGAACCAAATCACGTGATAAGCGGCAAAATCTGCTACGCAGGGAGAGTCGCCGAAAAGGTAATTATTATCTTGTAGTTTTGATTCCAGCTCTTGTCTAAACGCATTGATGTTGCCAATCATTTCCTTTTTTTTCAGGCGTGGCATGTTGGACGTTTTAGCTACACCCCCGCGATCTCTGATCAAACGCAGAATTTGCCATGGCCAGTATCTGGTGACTAACATTGTTAACAGTGCTCTAGGTTCAGCGGTGTTAACAATGGGGAAAAACGTCTCTCCATTGGTTTTGATTGCGAAGGCTGCCGCGGACGATTCGCAGCTATCAATCGACAATTCGGGTCTCTCGCTTAACCTTGCTATTTCAGCAGCGATAATACGTGTATCGCAAAAAATGTCAGATTCTATTTGAGCAATTGGAATCCTTCGGTATCCGCCAACCAGCGGATCAACAGTGGGCCGAGGCGGGTACGGTGGAGAGATAGCCGAGTGCCACGCTATTTCTGAATACCCAAGCATCAACCTAATCATCTCGGAATACGGCGAAATATCGTAATTGTGTAAAATCATGGTCAGCGGTATTTTCTGAAGCATCATAGTAAATGTCTGTGGTATCTTAGCAAACTGCTCGCAAGAATATTGAGATGAATTGATCGAATTTTGTATGATTTGATTCTTGGTGAGTGAGTCATAAAGTCACGGTAGGTGGGCGGATGGGCCCGCTAGGTTCGCTCGTAGTGTTTTAATTACGGTCACCATTGATGCTGTAGAAAAGAGCAAGTTGAGTTGAATACAAACACACAAAATCGTGATCTAAGCGAACTGATCGCATGTCAAGAATGCGACTTGTTAATGGCGTTGGACCGATCTGTTGAGGGTGATCATGTGTCTTGTTGCGCCAGATGCGGCCACCCTGTACGTCGTACTTCTGCTAATATTCTTGAATGGACAATATCTTTATCGGTAACAGCGCTTGTCCTTTTGTTGGTGGCGATGAGCAACCCTTTTTTAGAGTTTTCGAGCGCTGGAAGAGCGCGCGGTATCAGTTTACCTTTAGCCGCGATCGAAATGTTCAGGCAGGGGTTTCCTGCTTTGGCGCTGTTGGTATTTTGTTTTGTGATGTTTGTACCATTGGTCTACCTTCTCTGTTTGCTCGTGATGGCGTTGCGGACTAAATTCAACTTGGGTACGAGTCCTACAATCGGTTTGGGTAAGTTTGTGTCTAAACTATTGCCTTGGAGTATGGCGGAAGTATTCATAATTGGCGTATTAGTCGCTTTGATTAAAATAGTCGCTCTTGCTGATATTATTCTCGGCGTCTCTTTTTGGGCCTATATCATGTTTACTGTGTGTTTTCTGAAATTGTCTTCGGTCATTGATAACCACACATTATGGCAATGGGCTGGCGCTATACCTCAGAACAAGTCTTCGGGTTTGTAGAATGTTCAATAAAGAAAATTTCTCAGCAGGTAGTGCAGCACGAGAGGGCTACATTCGTTGCCTAACTTGCGATATGTTGTCTCTGCAATCGGTCGAATCTTGCCCGCGATGTGGGGACAGGTTGAGTTTAAGAATAGAAAATAGTATTCAGAAAACATTGGCTCTTGTTTTTACCGCAATCCTACTTTACATACCTGCTAATTTATTGCCAATCATGTCTACTAACCTAATTGGTACGGTCACAAACAGCACTATATTGGGTGGGGTAGTTACTTTTCTTGATCATGGTTCATTCTTTATCGCATTTGTTATTTTTATGGCAAGTGTCGTGATTCCATTGGCTAAAATGGGCGCCATTTTGTGGTTGTGTTATGCCACCACACGACCTCAGCGTTTGACCCAGCATGAACTAGGGTATTTGTACCGATCAGTCGAGTTTATTGGTAAATGGTCAATGGTCGACGTTTTTGTGGTTGCGATATTGGTGGCTTTGGTTCAGCTAACTGGGCTAATGACCATTCAGCCTGGCGCAGCTATTACGGCCTTTTCTGGTGTGGTCATTGCAACAATGCTGGCTGCGCATCAATTTGATATTAGACTGATTTGGGATCATTTAGAAAGCGTATGAATGACGAGTTAGACCTACCGGATGCAATAGTACGAGAAAAGCCGCGCCTATCACGAATATGGTTTTTGCCACTACTGGCCGTCGTTATCGGCATCGGTATGGTGATTAAAAGTTGGCAGAGTCGTGGGATAGATGTTCGCGTTACGTTTCAAACTGCAGAAGGCTTAGAGGCGAATAAAACAAAAGTTAAGTATCGTAACGTGGATATAGGGAAGGTTAAGGCTATTGGTTTTTCTTCGGATCATGAACACATTGTGGTAAGGATAGAAATAGAGAAGGAAATGGAAGAACTTCTTAAATCAGACAGTCAATTATGGGTAGTTAGACCAAGAGTAGGCGCTCAGGGAGTGAGCGGAATTGGCACTTTGTTGTCTGGCGCTTATGTGGAAATAGCGCCGGGCTCCGAAGGAAACTATTCGGTTGAATTTGTCGGTTTAGAAAGCCCACCAGTTTCGCCCTTAAATGCTGAAGGTGTTCGGCTAAATCTAGTATCCAGAGGTGGTAAGCCGATCAGTGTTGGAAGTACCGTGGTTTATCGGGGGTTTACAGTAGGCCAAATAGAATCTTTTGTCTTTGAACCCCAAACCAGAGAAGCCACTTACGGCGTGTTTATATCCCCTCCCTATGACGCGTTAGTAACAACGAATACGGTCTTTTGGAATGCAGGTGGTGTCAGTTTGAGTACTGGAGCCGACGGTATAAAGTTTGATATGGCGTCTTTGGGTACTTTAATTGAAGGTGGTGTAGAGTTTGACATTCCTGATGATCGTGAACTAGGTGAGCGAATTCAAGACAACGTCACTTTTAAGCTATTTCAATCTTATGACGATATTGTCGAAAGTCGTGAATATGAGTTCGTCGAGTACGCGATATTAGTGGAGGATTCGATTGGTGGGTTGAGCCGAGGAGCGCCGGTTGAGTACCGCGGAATCAGAGTCGGAACGGTGTCTCAACCTTATTTAAACCTTGATGCAGATCTTGATCGCAATCTGGACGACTCAGGACAGCATAGAATACCTGTCATCGTTCGCTTAGAACCTGGGCGTGTGCCGTCACAGGAAAATGTTGATAAGTTGGCTTTTATCAATCAAATAAATCGTGGGATCACACAGGGATTGACCGCGACCATTGAAACAGCAAACATTCTAACGGGCAGCTTAAAAGTCAGCCTGAATTTTGGCGGTGAATCGATTGGAGAAATTCAGCGTTATCAAAATTACCCCGTAATACCCACTAAAAGAGGCGGTCTTGCTCGCATTACAGATAAGCTCGAAGCGGTGTTGTCGAAGCTTGAATCTTTGCCTCTTAACGCCACTGTTAACAACACAAATAACGCGATTAAAACCGCCGATTCAGCGATGATTTCATTGTCAGACACTCTTAAGGAATTGCAAAATACGCTTGCAGGGTTGCAACCAGAATCTGAATTATATCGTTCACTAGATCAAAGCATGCGCGAGCTCAAAACCACGTTGATGGAAGCAAGGCCGTTAATTAAGGAAATCAGTAATAAGCCTAACTCATTGATTTTTGGTGGAGAACAAGCGGCAGATCTTCAACCTGGGGCTAAGGAGAAAATCGATGAATAAAATCTGTCTTATTGTGTTATCGATGCTTTTACAAGCCTGTGCGAGTTCTTCTAATGCACTCACGCAGGTAAGTTATTACTTACTAGACGCTTCTCCGGTGAGAACGCAGGAAACTCTGGTGCAGGCGAACTCAGAATTAAAACCAATTATGCTTGGCCGCGTGAGCCTACCTGATTATTTGAACCAGTCAAAGCTAGTATTAAAGCTCGATAAACAAGAGGTGCGGCTAGCGAACTACCATAATTGGGCTGAACCTGTGACAGTGGCAGTTACAAGAATTTTACGGCGAGAATTAAATGCAGCTCAATCTCTGTACCGGGTTTTGGATTCCTGCAGCGAGTGCGATAAGTTGAGTGTGGACATAGAGCATTTCTACCCTACGTCTGAGGGCGATGTGATTCTGTCTGGCGTCTATTCGTGGCGCCATAAAGGGCGTGATGAGAAGCCCGTTTATCGTGATTTTATTTTTACTCGTGAACTTCAAGTCGGTGGCTATAGAGAAGCGGTAGAACAAATGAATGCCGTGGTAAAGTTACTTGGCAATGCAATTGCTCTAGAGATTGCTGGAAATCAGGTCGGCCTTAACGAGTGAGGCTTAGTGGTCTCTCAGCATTGCTGCGCTATTTCCTAGATAAATTCTTGCATGAAGTCTAACGTTGCTTGGTTTCGTATAGTTCTGCGATGTTGCTTCCATAGTTCATCTATTTTATCTTGGTTACAGACGCGTCTATCCACCAAAACTTGTGTGTTTAGCTCTCCCACAAGGCTCTCTGTCGGGCATTTACTGAACACGGTTTGATGACTAATTAGATCCATGAAAGGCCCCGATTTGCTTGTTGGCATTATGAAAATTAGCTGTAGGCCAAGTTTATTGGTCAGGTAATGGATAACCTCACGGGACCGAGTTTCATCCATTTTTGAAAACGCCTCGTCAACGAGAACCATCCGACAATGGGTGTTTCCATCATTAAATTTGAATGCTGAAGTTATCGCGGCGCTGCGAATAATGTAGGCTGGTGTTTCAAGTTGGCCGCCAGACCCTGTACCGTATTGGCTTAAAGCGATTGGTTCCTTTCCTAGCGGCGTTTTGTAAATTTCATAGTCCCTGTAGTGTCGATAGTCACTAATGCGCTTTAACTCGCGCAAGGCGGTTTGTTCATCGCCATCCAACAACATGTCAAGCAGCCGGTCTCTAATTTCAGCAGATTTAGGATTAAGCTCAGCTTCAAACAGGCTGCTGCCGTCTCCCAAGCTCGGAAGGGCAATGACATCTTTGAAGAAGCGGTGATACTCTTTGAACTCAGGTATCCATTTAGTATCAAAATGATAACTCTCTCGATCTGTACCAAATTGATGGCTCGATAATTCGCTGTTTAGTTCCTTGAGAGTTCGCTCACCATCATTGATTGCCTGGTAAATTGAGTGGCAAAGGTTTGATACGAATGCGGTATTAAAACTCTCTTTTAAGTCAAATAATTTTTCATGTTTGCCAACTAAAACGTTGTTTTTTAGCCTGTTACCTATCGAGCGGCATTCTTTGAGAACAATGGCGATACGTTTAAACCATTCGAAATTGTGAGCTATTAAACCATCGCTTCCAGTATCTGATAGGTATACGATGCTGTCCGCTTGGCGACAAATCTCATTGTGAGACAGTACGCAGCGGTCCAACTGTCGTTCCAGCTGCGAACATTGCTCATTGTGCATTTTTTGTTCTGCCTCAAAGCCGTCGTCCGCATCGGCGTTTTTAGCATGTTCAATGGCTGAGCGTTCAGCTTCTTCAAGTGCGTTGGCTGTGTCAAAGTCAGGATGAGCTGACCCGATTCGTTCTACCGCTTCTTCGGCTTGCTCTTGATCATTTTGTAGTTCGTCTTGTACGTCAGATAGCTGTGAGGCTTGCTGTTTTAACGATATCTGCTTTGCTTCATGCCTGCCGAGTTGAGTTTGTTCCAGTTTAAGTTCGTCTCGGACATCATTATGCTGGGTGCTTACCTCCGTAAGCTCTTGTTCTAACGCATCGAAGTCTGAAAGGTCTAAGGCCGAAAGCTGTTGTTCGTGATGTTGGTTTTTACGATAAGTTGACAGCATCTCGGTGACGATCACATTAATGCTAAGGGCACTGATTTTGTCGATGTTTTGCAACATAAGGCTGGCATTTCGAGCTGCTTGCTCTGCGAGATGCCGCTTGGTTTTCAGCTCTTGCAGCTGTTGTTCTTTCGCTCTCAGGGCTCGTTCACGAGCACCTAAACCAAAGACTAAGTCAGCCTCATCCACATCGCAGCGAAACATGCTGTAACCGCCTGAACCGAGACCATCCTGCGTGATTCCGCGTGCGGTGTTACGAAGTTCGTTTTCGTCGGCAACGCGTAGAACATTTCCATAAGAGCCTAAGATATAGTACTCCACCGTTTTATGTTCAAAACTCATGATGTCTAAAATTGAGCCGTTTGGGGTACTCAAACGTGATGCATCTCTTTGAACTTTGTTGCCTTGAATAATTTTAGATGAATTTTTCCGTCCGCCGCTGCCAATATTTCGAACAATTTTGATGGCTTGCGCTTCAAACTCCGGCTCTACGACAATGGCAAAACGATTTCCCCCAATGTAACCCTCAATGGCCATTTGCCATCGCTCATCTGACACATTGATAAAATCACAGAGGACGGCTGGTCTGGCTTGAGGGCATTGTTGCGCAATCGCGGCCAGGGCTACCTCGACGTGGTTGGGGTAGGAGATCCGATGATTTTGTAGCTGATTGATCTCTCTTTGTTTTGCCTTAGTCTGATCGTTCAGCTTATTTTGAGTCGCGAGTCTAGCTTGCGCAATGGACAAAACCCGGTCTCTGACGCTAGCGTGTTTTGCATCTCGATTGTGTAGTCGATTTACAAGTCCTAGGTGAGAAGTTTCGAATTCCCTCAGTGCGTCAAGTTTGTGCTCCAAGTTTTCGATTCCTACCAAATCTTGGGTAAACAGTGTTTGCATATCTACACCACTGCTACTGCCTGCATCTAAGACTCGATTTATGGACCTGCGTATGTCGGGCTGCTCTAGCTCTGGTAAATCCAGCGCCAAGTCAGATTCATCGATCTGCGCTTTCAGCTCTTTTGCTGCTTGATAGTTCTGGGTTAATTGCTGGTCTTGTTGAAGTAGCGGCTGAGCTTTTTCAACTAAACTAGTTTTGTTTTGCTCAATCTGTTTTTCAAGTTCATCCTTATCCTTTAACGCAGCGACGCCTAATCGTTGAGCCTTTAACGTCACTAGTTGTAAATGCAGTGATTCTTGTTTATTGGTGAGGCTCTTGATTCTTTGTTCTTTGTCTTCGATCAGCTGTGCGGTTTCATTCTGCTTATGCTTAACATCCAGGTATCGTTTTTGCATCACCCAAGATGTCCTGACCTGTTCTCTGTAGTTGCATAACCGCCAATCTACCCAGTGGTTAATGTAACGAAGGGAAAGATCTCCTAGAGTCTCTAGGTTACTGATTACCTGCGAAATTTGGCGCGTCTCAGCTTCCATATCATGAATGGTCTTCATGAGTTCGGACACTTGCTTTATGTCAGTGCTGAGGTCCTTGGGTTCTAGTATTTCGCGCGCGACGAAATCATTGATACTCTTTACGGGCTTATAGGCCATGAAGCTTGAGAATGCCTTGGCTGCATGTTGTGCTTCACGTTTAGAGACAGAGCCATCCATTCCTCTTAATGCCCCGTAAAGACGATTAAGGTATAGCCCCTTTTTGTCGTACACCTCTACGCACTTTTTGCCGTATTCTTCACGTAGCGTTTTTGCCACCGAGTCTAAGTTTGTGACCTTACTGTCTGAGCATAAAAGACCTTTGTGTATTTGCTCGCCAGCCAAAATGAAAAATTGAAGGTCTCGCTGGCGGGCTTGTCGTTGCTTGCCAACGGTCTCAATTTCAGCACGAACCCCGATCATGGCGGTAAAGGGTTGTCCGGTTTCTCCTTGAGTTGGATGGAAAATTCCCGCGATATACCCATCGGTAACTCGAGGTCTTGAATAGCTTCCGTCATCGCAACCGAGCACATAGGATGCCAACGTTCTGACCTGCTTGCCACCTCGTCCTTTTTGGGTGGTTTCATCTTGACCCGGGTTATAGGTAAATAAGTTCTCGTACGCCGCCGTCATCAATGTTTGCAGGGCGTCAGCGGCGGTTGTCTTTCCAGAACCATTACCACCAGAAAACAGGTTTACTGGGCCAAACTCGATGTCGAGATTGGGTATATTCCCCCAGTTTACTAAGATCGCTTTCTTACAGAACATAATATCGGTCCTTTAGTGCTTAGTATGATCGATTGATTCACGGCGGTTATCTTGGTTCGCTGGTGAATGCTCCGGAGGGTATAGCTGGTCAAGCATACTTTGCGTTACGTAGGATGTAATGCTTGGCTCAATCTTTAGCCAACTGTCTTGGCCATTTTCTAAAGACAATTCACTTTCAGAATTGAACTTTATTAGCCGTAATTGACGTAGTTGCTTAAATATGGCGTTACGTTCTGCCTGTGTGTTCGGTAACCCTTGTTTTAATAGGTTTTGTAAAGAGATACTTAATGCTTCAAGAGGGATTAATGCCCCTCCGTTTTGATCAACTTTTCCTTCTCTTAAAGCTTTTTCGTACTCGACTCTTAAAACGAGTATTACCGCAATTGCCTGAGGGCTGGGTTTGGTTCTAAGTCCCCCATTAAATGGACTGAGGGTTTCATGATCATTGTCAGCTACACCGGGCACTTCGGCGCTTGGCGGAAAAAGACGAACAAAACGAAAGGTTCTGTCATGGAAAATCGTAACGTGAATCATCGCTAGGTAATCTTCGATTAGGTCGGAGCACTGAAGGTAGCGGTCATACAATGTGGCTTCTATTAGGCTTTCGTCTCGATTGAGAACGCCATAGTCAAGCAACCGGATTAATAGTTCGGAGAATTCTTTTTGGCTAATGCCTAACGTAGCAAGGCGCTCCATTATGGAGTCGGAAATTTGATTCATTATTTCAGTTGGTTTCGATTAATTCTATTTCGTGTTCGTCAAAAGCTCGATAAAACTCATTGCTACCGATGGTGTTTAGTCTTGTGACTTTAAACGTAAGGTTGCTACTCAAATTATTGATTGCTGCGACCTCAATCGCATGCGCGGCGGCGATTAACGATTGAGCATCTCGAATTGCCAACTCGCCAGTATAAAGTTTATTTCCGCCTTTTAGGGTATCCATCACATAATCTCGAATGCCTTGGTTGTTTAGCACAAAAGCTTGATCCAACATGGCTTGAACCATGAGCTCTCTTTGAGCTTCCTTATCTGGAGATTGAACTTTGGCTACCGAGCTATCCACGCTAGCTTGAGACTTTCGCTCGTTTATCTTTATGTGGTTCGGGTCAATCAGGCCTAACTTGAATCCAGAAACTGAACAAGCGGCGTTTTCTAGCCTGTCTGAGTATTGATCCGTGTCCAGATCGGCCAATTCTCGGCATATCTCAACCAAGTTTGAATTGCCTTGGTTTGTCAAAAAGCTCATTTGCCGAATGATGATGTCTGCGCGTTTAGTAAAGCCGTGAAGGGCTGAACGCAACGCTGGCAGCATGACATCAGCGGCATTATGCATTCTTCGTTCAATCATTTCGAGCACATAAAGCAGGTACGACTGATCGTGTTCACAAAGATCGGGTGTTAATCGGCGTAGTTCTCTCTCCGCATTGGACTTAAACTCACTGCTTTTACGACGAATGGAGCGAATTCGCTTGTTTATGTCTTCTCGGTGCTTTTCCACAGAGTCAGCTGAAAGACGAACTTGGATGTCGGGCTGAAAACGTTTTTCCATAAATTCAAAAAATTGATCAGCCGCACGTTGAACCAATTGCTGAGACTCCATCTCTTGGACCAAAGCGCGTTTCTTTTCCTCCAGTTCGGCGACCACATCGGTGAAATCGGTAACGATACGTTCAGAATAATCAAAGGCATCTAACAGATCGTAGACTTCCCCTCTGTTTGCAAACGCATCTAACGCGTTTAAGGTGTTTCTGGTGTTCCTATGACGGGTGCGTATTTGTTGGCCGTCGGACTCAAGTAATGATTGGGAAAACAAGCGTCCAAAACGACTGAACGGGAAGGTTGATTTAAGTGTTCCTGGGTCAACTTGCCTTTCGATCCAGCCGAACTCTATCAATTGCTTAAGAATCCAGCTGGCGTGTTCGCGAGGAGACTTAAAGCGTTCGTCTTGACCCTCTGATTCGGAAGTTTCGACGTCATTAAGCGTGGGGACATCACCGATCTGTATTAGAGCTTCTTCAAATATTTCAATAACTTGTTCACGGCTTAACGAATGGCCGTAGTCAGCATTTGCACCATATTGACGGTTATACAAAAGGGTTAGGCATCGCCCAACGTGTTCGCGGTATTTGCTTACCAGAGGTTTGAAGAACTGCTGTCTAGAATCAATAAAAAACATCCCGTTATTATAGTGTGCTGTCCGGACCGTTGCGAACTTTTAATGCCGGATGATGTCAGTGGGCGTTGAGCTGAATACTGGTTATCGACGAAAGCTATTGAGAGTTTTTAGGTGCCGATTTAGTATGAGGTCTGTGTTGTTAAACTGATCGGATAAATTAAATTATGGCTGTTCCTGAAATCTTACGAAACCTCACTGTGCCGGTGATAGCGGCCCCGATGTTCATTGTGTCTGGCAAAGAGATGGTACTAGAGCAATGCAAATCTGGAATCGTTGGGTCTTTTCCAGCTTTAAATGCGCGAGGAGAGGGCGAATTTGAGCGTTGGCTCATTGAGATAACAGAGGAGCTTGACCGATATAACCAAGCCAATCCAGATAGACCAGCGGCCCCATTTGCGGTCAATCAAATCGTCTTTAAGTCAAATGCACGACTGCATGAAGACATGGAGCTGTGTGTCAAATATAAAGTTCCCATCATTATTACCTCGTTAGGAGCTAACACCGAGGTTAACGCGGCTGCACATTCCTACGGGGGCATTGTTTTTCACGATGTAATCAATCAAAGGTTTGCCAGAAAAGCGATCGAAAAGGGCGCAGATGGTCTTATTGCGGTGGCCTCAGGAGCGGGTGGTCATGCTGGGGCGCAGAGTCCATTTGCAATCATTCAAGAGACTCGCGAATGGTTTGATGGCCCATTGGCTCTTTCCGGCTGTATTGCGACGGGAGACTCAGTCTTGGCAGCACAGGCAATGGGAGCCGATTTTGGCTATATAGGTTCTGCGTTTATAGCAACTCAAGAAGCAAATGCAGCTGATGCTTATAAAAATATGGTAGTTGACTGTGATGCAGATGACATCGTCTATTCTGATTACTTTACCGGAGTCTCAGGTAATTACTTAAAGCCAAGTATCAAAGACGCTGGAATGGACCCCAATAACCTTCCTAAAGGTGATATCAGCGCGATGAGTAAGTTAACGGATGAGCAAAGCGATGCGAAAGCGTGGAAAGACATCTGGGGTTGTGGGCAAGGAATCGGCGCTGTTGATGCTGTTGATTCAATCGCTGATCGAGTCGAAAAACTTAAATCTGAATACGACGCAGCACGCTCTAGGCTGAGTCTGTAAAAAGATAGGGGATAATCAAGCTAGGCGGCTAAACAGGCCGCCAATGCACTCATCCAGCGCAAAAGGATTTGCTTATCGATGGCCAAAATAAGGAATATTTGAATGTTTTTTTTGCGATTGGCCGCAGAAACTTTTATTACTTGCTCACTTTGAGTAGAATTTGCGCCACTGTCTATAGAGCGCAGATTGATTAATCGTATATGCAGAAAGTGCCAAACAGTGAAGGGGCAATCTGCTTATGCATGCACATAAAATATTAGGAGAAAATGATGAAGTTAGTAACGGCTATTATTCGTCCATTTAAGTTAGACGATGTTAAAGACGCCCTGTCTGCCATTGGCGTGATGGGAATGACGGTGTCGGAGGTTAAAGGGTTTGGTCGTCAGAAAGGGCATACCGAAATCTATCGTGGCGCTGAGTACGCCATTGATTTTATCCCTAAAACTAAAATTGAAGTCGCTGTCGCGGATGACGTGCTGGATAAGGTGGTCGATGCGATTGTTGAATCCGCTAAGGGTAATAAAGTGGGTGATGGCAAAATTTTCGTTACTGCGTTGGATAACGTAATTCGAATCCGTACTGGCGAAACGGGATCTGAAGCGATTTAGAAGCGGACGGTTTGTTTGTTACCCAAACCGATTGGGCGAAATTAAGCTTGGCGACGTTGGCATTCCGTATTGACGGTAAACGTGCACAAAAATAAAAGGGTTTATAAAAAAAACACTAAAACCCGAAGAAATAAATAGGATGTTAGATGAAATATTTTAAACAAACGTTGGTCTTATGTACGACCGCGCTAGCGCCATTTGCTGCCTTTGCAGATGAGCTAAATTCGGGAGACACTGCGTGGATGCTTACCTCGTCGGCGCTGGTGCTCTTTATGCTGTTACCTGGTCTGTCTTTGTTTTATGCGGGCCTAGTTCGAAGTAAGAATGTTCTTTCTGTTCTGATGCAGTGCTTCTCTATTGCGTGTGCCATGTCGATTCTTTGGTTCTTGGTCGGCTACAGTTTGGCGTTCAGTGGCGATGGTGCCTGGATCGGGAACCTGGACAAAGCCTTTCTCAAGGGCGTTAGCTTTGATTCAATGAGTGGCACCATTCCAGAGTCTGTATTCGTCGTCTTCCAGATGACTTTTATCATGATTACGCCTGCTCTATTTGTGGGTGGGTTTGCTGAAAGAATGAACTTTGCACCAATGTTTGTGTTCTCGATCTTATGGTCGTTGATCGTTTACGTGCCTGTTACTCATTGGGTTTGGGGCGGTGGCTGGTTGGCTGAAAAGGGTCTGTTGGATTTCGCTGGTGGTACGGTGGTGCACGTCACCGCGGGTGTCTCTGCCTTGGTTGCTGCGCTGGTGGTCGGAAACAGAACTGGGTTTCCTGAACGACCCATGACGCCACACAGTATGGCGTTGACTGTCGCCGGTGCCGGAATGCTGTGGTTTGGTTGGTTTGGGTTCAATGGCGGGTCTGCCGTTGCCGCTAACGGTGGCGCAGGAATGGCCATGTTGGTTACTCACTTAAGCGCCGCCGCAGGCTCATTGGCTTGGATGGCAATTGAGTGGATTCGTTTTCGTAAGCCAAGCGTTTTAGGAATAGTCACTGGTATGGTGGCAGGTCTGGGAACAATCACGCCTGCATCAGGGTTCGTAGGACCAATGGGTGGCGTTATTATCGGGCTTTGTGGTGGAACAGTTTGCTATTTTGCGACTCAGCTTATTAAAAGTATTTGGAAAATAGACGATTCTTTGGATGTTTTTCCAGTACATGGCGTTGGTGGTGCATTAGGCACGATTTTAGCAGCCGTGTTTGTTTCCAGTTCATGGGGGGGTGTCGGGTATGCTCAAGGCATGGGGCTTGGGTCTCAATTGGGTGTACAAGTGCTGGGCGTTGTTGCGACGGGGGTTTATGCAGCTGTGGTGTCGTATGTGCTGCTCAAAGTTATCGCAATTGTACTGCCGTTGCGAGCTGATGCGGAAATAGAACAGCAAGGTCTAGATGTTACTCAGCATTGCGAAACGGGGTACAATCTCTAGTTAGTCAAACTTATTAGTAAAGTAGGCATTGAGAAAGAGGCTGGTTTATCCAGCCTCTTTTTTGTAATCTGTATTTAGGTATTTATTAGGCTATAGTTATTGGTATTGTTGTTGTCCACCCTTTATTAAATCAAAGTGAAAAGTTTATTTACCTATATGTTGGCCGTGTTGCCACTGTGCATGACGTTTTCCATTCTCGCTTCTGTAGAATACTCAGCGGGAATGACCTCTTACATGAACAGTGACTTTGACGCTGCACAGAGACAATGGCTGAAAGCCGCCGATTTAAACGACCCCAAGGCGATGTTTAACTTGGGACTGTTGCATGAGCGTCAACGAATATCCGGTGCGAGTGAAGCAAGGGCCGACCATTGGTTTCGCTCCGCAGGTGATGCCGGTTATGCGCCCGCTGACTATCATTTGGCGCGCAGATTACAACTCAGAGGGTTGGATGCCGAGTCTGATGCTTTGTTACGAAGAGCGGCGGCGTCCGGTTTCTTGCTAGCGCAAGAGCAATTGGGAATTCAACCTCAGCCGCAGGCCAATCGTCAAGAAAGCGGCATCGCTAAAGAGCTGACTAAACAGAGGCCAGAGTCTTCTGTCAGTCAAGTGGATTCACGTAATTATCAAGGAGAGCGCTGGATTCTTGCACAGTTGTCTGGTGCTTGGACTATTCAAATGCTTGCGTTTAGTGAAGAAGCTAAAGTCCGCAACTTCATTGATGATCATGGATTGCATCGTAATGCGGCTTATTTTTTGGATAGGAGTCAATCGACGCCACTCTTCAAGCTGATTTACGGAGCCTATGCGACCAAACAAGAAGCGGATGCGGCGCGTTCAGGATTTACCTCTCAATTAAAAGAGCATGGACCATGGCTGCGGCCGATTAAAGGCGTGCAGGCCATTATTAAAGGTGGTTAAACGGTTTTATTACAGTAATAATTCAGTTATCGTTCGCAACCTTAATTTTGTGCCACACACAGTTATAGAAAAATCATGGAATTAAATCCACTTTTTGAGAAAGGCAAAGACCTAGCGGATCGCGGTGAATTGCTTAGGGGGTACCTTTGACTTTGATACAAAGGCAGAGAGGCTAGAAGAAGTATTGCGTCAAATGGAGGACCCCAGTATCTGGGAGGACCCTCAGTTTGCGCAAAAATTAGGACAAGAACGTGCTTCCTTAGAGAAAGTAGTGGGGACCCTCAGTCGACTTAAATCTGGTGTGGCTGAAAGCATGGAGATGCTTGAGTTGGCTCACGAAGAGCAAGATCAGGAATTGGTGGATGAAGTCACCGCTGATCTTGTGTCACTGGAGCAGGATTTGGGAGTGCTCGAGTTTCAACGTATGTTTTCTGGACCGATGGATGCCAATAACGCGTTCATCGACATACAGTCTGGTTCAGGAGGCACCGAGGCTCAGGATTGGGCAAATATGCTATTAAGGCAATATTTACGCTGGGCTGAAGCCCAGGGCTTTAATGTTGAAGTAATTGAAGTATCCGCAGGCGATGTGGCTGGCATCAAAAGCGCCACGGTCAAGGTATCGGGAGAGTACGCTTTCGGATTTTTGAGAACCGAAACTGGAGTGCATAGATTGGTGAGAAAATCACCTTTCGATTCTGGAAACAGACGACATACTTCATTTGCCTCATTATTCGCTTACCCTGAAATAGACGACAGTGTCGACGTTGAAATCAACCCCGCGGATATAAGAATAGATACGTATCGAGCCAGTGGCGCTGGTGGTCAACATGTAAATAAAACAGATTCTGCTGTTCGAATAACGCATGAACCTACGGGCATTGTCGTACAATGTCAGAGTGATCGTTCGCAGCACCGAAATAAGGACGCTGCGTTTTCGATGTTAAAAGCACGTTTGTACGAACATGAGATGCAAATACGGCGATCAGAGCAGCAGGCGCAGGAAGATGAGAAGTCGGACATCGGTTGGGGGTCTCAGATTCGCTCTTACGTTTTAGATCAATCTAGGATTAAGGATTTAAGAACAGGCGTAGAAACTGGTAATACGCAGGCCGTTTTAGATGGCGACTTAAACCAGTTTATTGAAGCAAGTTTAAAGCAAGGCTTGTGATTTCATGCCATGCCAGACAGTGTCGGGTGTGGTTTGAATTGTATAAATTAAAATATCGACCATTAAGAGGTTGGTATCTCGACAGAAAAGTAGAAGAACTGTGACTAACGAAACTCAAGACTCTCAAATAGACGAAAACGAACTTATTCGGCAACGCCGAGAAAAGTTAACGGCCTGGCGTGAAAGCACTCAAGCTTATCCGAACACATTCAAACCAGAGGACCTTGCTGGTGATTTGTCGGAGAAGTACGGTGATATTGATAAGCCTGAATTGGAAGAATTAGGCGTTGAAGTTTCGGTTGCTGGCCGAATGATGAGCCGTAGAATCATGGGTAAGGCAAGTTTTGCGCATCTGCAAGACCGCTCAGGCCAGCGAGTTCAAATATACGTGTCTCGTGATGCGTTACCTGAAGGCTTTTATAACGAGTCCTTCAAAAAATGGGATATCGGTGACATTGTTGGCGCCAAAGGCACTCTGTTCAAAACCAACAAAGGCGAATTAAGCGTTAAGGTGACTTACGTCGAATTGTTAGTTAAATCTCTAAGACCCTTGCCTGAGAAATTCAATGGGCTTAAAGATAAAGAAACAGCGTATCGGCAACGATATGTGGATTTAATAATGAGCGAGGAAAGTCGTGCGGTGTTTACCACGCGCTCTAAGATCGTTAATTTTATCCGTAACTTTTTGATTGAAAAAGAATTTTTGGAAGTCGAGACACCAATGATGCACCCTGTGCTTGGCGGGGCAGCCGCGAAGCCGTTCACCACACATCATAATGCCTTAGACATGCCTTTGTACTTACGCATCGCACCGGAATTGTATTTAAAGCGTTTGGTAGTGGGTGGATTTGAGCGTGTATTCGAAGTAAATCGAAACTTCAGAAATGAAGGGTTGAGTACTCGACATAATCCCGAGTTTACAATGCTCGAATTCTATTTGGCTTACGCTGACCACAATGATTTGATGGATATTACTGAGGAAATGTTCAAAGGGATTGCCCAAAGTGTGACTGAATCCGGCTCCATTGATTATCAAGGTCAAGAAATAGACTTTAATAAGCCATTTCATCGTCTCAGTGTCGTTGATTCGATATTGCAATATAATTCCTCTCTAACTAAGGATGATGTTGCAGATCGAGATACGCTGGTGGCTTACGCTCAGTCATTGGGCGTGCCGATTTACGATAACTATGGATTAGGAAAGGTTCAAATCGAGGTGTTCGAAAAAACGGTTGAAGATCAATTAATGGAGCCTACCTTTATCACCGAGTACCCCGTGGAGGTTTCACCGCTCTCTAGAAGGAACGACGAAGATGACTTTGTGACTGATCGCTTTGAGCTCTTTATCGGTGGTCGGGAGATTGCTAACGGTTTCTCTGAATTAAATGATCCTGAAGATCAGGCTGAACGGTTTCAACGCCAAGTGGCTGATAAAGCAGCAGGCGATGATGAAGCCATGGAGTATGATGCTGACTACATTCGAGCATTAGAATATGGAATGCCTCCGACCGCTGGCGAAGGTATCGGCATTGATCGTCTGGTGATGCTATTTACGAATAGCCCGTCTATTCGTGATGTATTACTGTTTCCCCATATGCGCCCCGAAGCGGAGTTGTAGCGATAGAATGTCGCGCATTGTGTGGCCTCAGAATCATTGGTAGGGCCGTAAAGCTTCTTTAATACTGAGCGAAAATCGAATGGCTAAAATTAATATTCCCTTGATGGTCGGTGCGCGTTATTCGCGCGCTAAACGACGCAATGGGTTTATCTCATTTATATCGGCTATCTCAATGATTGGGATAGCGCTTGGTGTTTGGGTGATCATTACCGTTGTATCGATAATGAACGGGTTTGGAAACGAACTGCGAGGGCGAATTTTAGACGTTACGCCTCACATTACAATTACTGGTCAGGGAGGGTGGCTTAAAGGATGGGAAAACTTGGAAGCCGAGTTGAAGCCTCGTTCAGACATCAAAGGCTATGCACCCTATATTTATGCTCAGGGTTTAGCAACCTTCAGTGGAAATGTTACCGGCGCATTAGTTCGAGGAGTGTTGCCAGAATACGAGAAAACCGTATCGGTAGTGCCCGAAAATATGGAGCAAGGGGCGTTCTCAACGCTACAGGCAGGAAAATATAATGTGATTTTGGGTGAAGGGCTGGCGTATAAACTTAACGCTCAAGTGGGAGATAAGGTGACACTAATTTCTCCGCAAGGCCAATCGACTCCAGCTGGATTAATGCCAAGACTTAGACGGTTCACGGTATCCGGAACGTTTGGCGGTATTGGGCCAGATGATTATGATGGTGCTTTGGCGTTCATACACATGAAGGATGCGGCAAAGCTCTACAAGTCAGGCAGTCAAGTATCTGGTGTTAGGTTAACGTTAGATGAGCCATATTCGGCACGCCAAACTGCCGGTGAAATCGCTGTGGATCTGGATTATCGATACATTGTTGACAATTGGACTCGTCAACATAAGAGCTTCTTCCGTGCGTTAGAGGTTGAACGCAGAATGACGTTCATCGTGTTATTTTTGGTTGTGGCGGTAGCGGCTTTTAATATTGTGTCTACCTTGGTTATGGTGGTCACGGATAAGCGTGCTGATATCGCTATTTTGCGTACACTTGGTTTGTCTCCCAAGGGTGTGATGGGAATTTTCTTTGTTCAAGGTGTGACATCTGGCATCACCGGTACGATAATTGGCGCAGTCGCAGGCGTGTTGACGGCATTAAACATAACCACGATTATTAACTTTATTGAAGGATTGATCGGGTATCAATTGTTTCCAGCGGACGTATACATTATTACTGACTTTCCAGCGGAATTACGTTGGTCTGATGTTTGGACGGTGGTGTCAGTATCAATTGTTATCAGCATGTTGGCCACCTTGTTCCCCTCTTGGCAGGCTTCTAAAACCCAACCAGCCGAAGCGCTGCGCTATGAGTAGGAGGTTGTTTTGACTACAGGAATTTTGCATTGCCAGCAACTCGGTAAAACTTACACCGAAGGTCCAAATGACGTTACCGTATTGGATGGCGTTAATTTAGATATTCAATCTGGTGAGAGGATTGCCATTGTTGGAACCTCTGGGTCTGGTAAAAGCACACTTTTGCACTTGCTTGGTGGCTTAGATTTGCCTACCACTGGGTCGATTTGGGTTGACGGCCAAGAGTTATCAGGGATGTCTGATAAGCGGCGTGGAGACATTAGAAATGAATACTTAGGGTTTGTTTATCAGTTTCACCACTTGCTTCCTGAATTTACGGCGGTGGATAACGTTGCCATGCCTTTATTGATTCGAGGTGTAGATGCTAAAGAAGCGCGAGACAGAGCAAGCACACTTTTGTCAAACATGGGGCTTGATGATAGGTTGTCTCATCGCCCGGTGGAGTTGTCTGGAGGCGAGCGTCAACGAGCAGCGATTGCTAGAGCGTTGGTTACAGAGCCCAGTGTTGTTTTAGCCGATGAGCCAACTGGAAACCTTGATGAAAAAACCGCTGATGCGGTATTTAATATGATGCTGGAACTAAATGAACGCGTAGGAACCGCGTTGGTAATGGTGACGCACGACACTAGCCTAGCAGCCAGAATGGATAAGTCATATCATTTGGAGCGTGGGCATTTAACTCTTGGCTAAAAGCCGCTTGCTTCTTTTTTGACTAGGCGTTCTTAACGAATCAGAAGAGGGAGTTGGTAATGGCTATTTTTTTCGAGCCAATCGCATAAGTTGCCTTCTTTTCCAGCGTTGCCTGATCTGAGATCTCCATAGGTAGCTGATTAAAAAGTGTGTGCTTATACTCAATATTAATCCAATAGTGAGGCAGCCCAACCATAATGCGGCGTAGTGAGTGCCAGCTTGCATCAACGTGATTTCATTAAGGGCGATTGGATTTAATTGCAGTATCTTGGCACCCAATAAGTAGCATGGTGTGTAAAGAGGTATCCAGGTTAGTGGATTAGAGAGCCACACGCACGCTAGGGCAAAAGGAAGATTGCCGCCCATTAAAACCGCGAGAAAAATGGCAGGGACCATTTCAAACGGCATGGGCAAAAACGCACAGAATAGACCGATAGCAACTCCTTTAGCCGTACTTTGGCGATTGAATGCCCATACCTCTGGTTGTTTCAACCCATCTCCAAAAATATGGAGGTATCGGTATTGCTGAATTTCCGTGTAGGTCGGTAAGTACTTTCGAAGATTTTTTAACAGGTGCACAGCGGTGGAATCAAATTATGGCAATTAACACTGACGGTAAACATAGTATATGTCGAGTGTGGATAATATCGATACTATACCTTGGTCGCGTAACGTAATTGTCACGATCACAACATTGTTGTCAAATAAGGCTGTTTAGCATGGGTTTTAATTCATTTTAAATAAGCTTATAGTTAAGGTGAAGCCAAAATGGATTTGGCCATCATTCAACCCCTCAGAGAAGAAAAAACGTTTTTGTGAAGGAGCGTTTTTTGCCTGGGGCCAGTAGCTACTGAATAAGGATATTCATGGATTCAATCAAACCTCTGGAATTTGCACTCGCCGGAACATTATATAAGCGTTTTGTCCTATGGCGTGCAGAGTTTCTATTGGCGCTGTCTAATTCTTACCTAGGTTTGTTGAGCTTTATATTGGGGACCACCATACCCGCGTTTCAAAGCCAACTGTTCCCGCTTGTGCCACTTAGCTTGATGTTAGTTTTGAGTCTATTGATGACGATTTGGAAGCGGCCCTTTTTGTTTTTATTGTTGCTCAATGTCGGTTTGTTGTTGGCAACCTACCGGTTCGGCGCCCATTTAGAGACTCAATTCCCTCCTCGATGGGAGCGTAAGGAAATTCAGCTGGTTGGTGAGGTGATTGGGATGCCCAAAAAGCAAGATCAAGACATCTCGTTTCAATTTAGAGTACGTAATCAGGTGTTGCCTTTGGATTTAGAGCACCTGATCGGCGAGAAACTTCAGTTGGCCTGCTATCGTTGCCCGCTGGACATCGTGACGACTCAGCAGTGGAAATTTACTGTTCGATTAAAAAGGCCTCATGGCTACAGTAGCGCCGGCGCATTCGATTACGAAAAGTATCTATTTAGAAATAAAATAGTCGCTAAAGGGTACGTACGGCTAAAGTCGGAAAATATCAAATTACGTAATGCGTCAGCCAACCTTGCGCAATACAGAATAGGCGTAAAGAATCGGTTACTCGCTTCCTTGAAATCAGAATCTGCGGGGTTCAATATCATTGTCGCTTTGAGTATCGGTGACAAAAGTAGCTTCAGCTCAAAACAACGTCGGATTTTGCAGGATTCTGGTCTTAGTCATTTAATTGCCATATCGGGTTTGCATATCGGTTTGGTCTTTATCTGTTGTTTTGGGTTGACTGGCTTGGTTTTGAACCGGACTCCAATCTTGTTCGAGTCCTGCCCCAAACTGTATCTGTGTCTGTTTTGCGCTTTGGTCTGTGCTTTTGGTTATTCAGCGCTAGCTGGGTTTGCTGTTTCTACGCAGAGAGCCTTAGTGATGCTGCTACTGTTTTCGATTGCAAAGGTAGGCGTTCGAGACACATCTCTACTTAAAGTATTGCTAATAGCGGCGGTTGTGATTTTGTTGTATGACCCTTTTTCTATACTCGATATCGGTTTTTGGCTGTCGTGCGGTGCGGTGGTTGTGATTCACTTTTCGGCTCGAAACGGAGAGAAAGTCAGTCTTCTAAAGCTCCAGCCAATGCTGTGGTTAGGAATGGCGCCATTAACCGTTCATTTTTTCGGCAAACTGTCGTTGATGTCTCCGGTATTGAACTTATTTGCGGTGCCTCTCTTTTGTTTGCTATTGATACCTCTGACTTTGTTCGCGGTGCTCCTCAATGAAATCGGACTTACCGTGATCGCTAAACCAGCCTTGCATTTCTTGGACGTTGTTTATGTGAAGATATTCATCTTGCTCGATTTCCTGGTGAGTCATTCATTTGCATCCATTAGTCTGCCCACTGTGTCGTGGTGGACCATCTTAGTATTGATGTTGCTGGTAATGACTTACCGCTTTAAGTCTCGATGGAGATGGTGGTTTCTAGTATTGTATCCGGTCCTCCTCCTTTTTCCTGCTGCCGCTGCCACTGAGAAACCCTCATTAAAAATCGCATTGTTGGATGTAGGGCAAGGGTTAGCCATGGTGATTCAATCGAGTGAGGGGGTGACCGTCTTTGATACCGGTCCGCGATACAGCAGTGGCTTCACGGCAGCAAACGCTGTGCTAGTACCCTATTTGCGTTCAGAAGGCATCAGAAAGGTTGATCGATTGATTATCAGTCACGCTGACAATGATCACATTGGAGGCCTCCAAGCTCTAAGGCAATCTATTTTCGTAAAGAAAACGTTAACCAGCAGGACTGATAAAATTCCGAGCGCGTCTGAGTGCTTGGCTGGACAAACCTGGTCTGAGGGAATGACCTCATTTTTGTTTATTAGTCCAAATAAGGGCACGCCTAAAGGAAGCAACAATAGGTCTTGCGTTTTACGGATACAACACGGTTCGATTTCCTTTCTGATTACCGCAGACATTGAAAAGCAGGTTGAGCGATTTCTTCTGAGTCAAGGACAGACCTTGGAATCGACAATCATGTTAGTCCCTCATCAGGGGAGTAAGACCTCATCTACACCTGAATTTATAGAAATAGTTAACCCTAAGCTTGTGCTGGTTGCTGCTGGCTACCTAAACCATTATGGCCACCCTCATAAAGACGTGATTGAAAGATACAATCACAAAGGCATTCCAGTGCTTTCAACAATCGATTCAGGAACGATCGAAATCGAGATTGACGAGCATGGCTACGTTGTGGAGGAGCACAGAGTTGTTCAAAAGCGTTTTTGGCATTGGCGAAACAATACGAACGAGAATATTTAGACACCGAATAAAAACACGCGCTCTAAAAAGCATAGTTTGATAGACTTCGCCAAGCTTAGATTAAAAGCTATAACAATATAAAGTGACCAAACTCTAATGTTTTGGCCCGTTCGCTTTGAATGAGTCAGAATCCAAGCTTGGTTTTCAAATTTAACGCTTTCAGCAGGGTTTTCGATGTTTGAATTATTCCGAGCGGGTGGCCCGCTTATGTGGATTATCCTTCTTTGTTCTTTGGTTGCGCTGACTATTATTTTTGAGCGCTTACTCACCTTGAGAACTCGCCAAGTCGCGCCCGGTAATTTGCGAGAACAAATTATAGAGTTGGCGACATCAGGCCGCGTCACCTCAGATAGAATTCAGAAAGTACGTGAACATTCTCCACTAGGGCAAGTTCTGGCCGCCGGTCTGGAAAATCTCCATTTGGGTGAAGCCGCGATGCGTGAATCATTGGAAGAGACTGGTAAGGTCGTCGTTCACAGACTTGGGCGCTATTTAAATACGTTGGGTACCATCGCATCGATAACCCCATTAATTGGTTTGTTGGGTACGGTTATTGGGATGATCAAAGTGTTTACAGCAATTACAGCGAGTGGAGTGGGCGACCCCACTGTGCTCTCTGGTGGCATTTCAGAGGCGCTTATAACCACGGCGGCTGGCTTGAGTGTTGGCATACCTTGCCTTATGTTCTATCGTCATTTTCGCGGTAAGATTGCCGAGCTCGCAGTTACTCTTGAGGAAGAGGCGTTGGCGCTTCTTGCTAGTCAAAAGAATTAGAGAGGCGGTTATGAATTTTGGTGCCCAAGGTGATCAGGACGAAACGGGGATAGAACTCACGCCGTTGATTGATGTGGTATTTTTGCTACTCATTTTTTTCATGATATCCACAACATTCACAAAAGAGACTTCGCTGAAGATCAACTTGCCGGAATCTTCTGGTGAACAGGTTTCTGCTGTGCCCACCAGTGTTGAAATTCAGATTAGTGCCGAAGCACAGTATGCCATCGCGGCTGATACTGATAGCGTCGCTCAGCCTTTAATTAATTCAACACGCGAAACACTTAAAAGAGCATTGTCTGGTTTCCAATCTGAACAAAAAGTCTTACTAATTATTAGAGCGGATAGAAAGGCTCCCCACGAGTCTGTTATAAAAGTGATGGATGTAGCACAGCAGCTAGGGTTAACCAATATTACCTTTGCGACTCAACAGGTAGAGCAATAATTCCAGCCGACTTTGCGATGAAATGCAGTTCTAACTCATGATCGTGAACCCGGTTTTGCGATTTAAGCATCCCGAATTCGGTTTCATGAAATTGGTTCCGCGAATCACTGAGCGATGAGAAATCACTATGCCAAACAGTTCTGATAAAACGACAGCAACTGCAGAGAAGCAAAAGAAAACTAGATTGCAAGACATCGACGTAAAAGCTACTTTATGGCGGCTCTTATCGTACATGCTTAAGCATAAAGTATTGTTGCTGGTAGCGATCGTATTTTTAATTGCCACAGGAGTCATCGAGGCCTCGTTTATAAACTCAATTGACACGATTCTCAAAAGCGGCTTTCTTCAGGGAGATGATTGGTATGTTCGCTGGTCCGGCTTGCTTTTGGTTGGCGTGTTAACAGCGAGGGCGATTACTGGCTACATTGGAAATTACAGCATGGCCAAAGTAGGCCGACTTGTGATTTTTTCGTTGAGGCAAGATATTTTTCGTAAGATGATTTGCTTACCGACGCCTTACTTTGATCGAACAACGTCTGCGCAAACGATCTCGAAGTTGATATACGACGTAGAGGCAACGTCTGTCGCGCTCACCGATACTCTCAGCATCATGTTTAGGGAGTCTTTCAAAGCCATCTGGCTAATCGGTTTTTTGTTTTGGTCAGAATGGCGCTTGACCTTGATCTTTATGCTGGTTGTTCCATTGGTTGTGTTGGCCGCAGCGTACACCAATAAGAGGTTTCGAAAAACGTCAAAGGAGATTCAAGGTTCAATGGGCGGCATTGGCGATACCGTTAAAGAGGCGGTGGTCGGCCAAAAAGTCATCAAGGTTTATAATGGTCAAGAGCAAGAAATTGAGAACTTTACGCGCGTCAACGAATTTAATTTCAGGCAAAATTTGAAACGAGCTCGCGTGTCTTCTGCGTTGGTGCCAATGACCATGCTGCTGGTAGCCCCAGCGATTGGTTTGATCTTATATATATTCCTGAATCATTTGCGTACAGGTCCAGAATCGGTGGTCCAGTTTTCTACTTATATTATGGCCTGCTTGGCTTTAATGAGCCCTCTTAAGAGGCTCGCTAAGGTCAATGAGAAAATTCAAGTTGGTGTAACGGCGGCGCGCAGTGTTTTTGATGTTATTGACGAGATTCCTGAGGTCGATACTGGCTCAATTCAGTTGGAGCAAATGCGCGGCGAAGTTCAGTTTAAAGACGTTTCATTTAAGTACCGAGACGATGACGAACAGGCCGTTTTAAAAGAGATTAACTTACACATCAAACCAGGAGAAAGAGTTGCACTAGTAGGTCCATCGGGAAGTGGGAAATCAACAATAACATCCCTCATTCTGCGGTTTTACAAGCCTCAGGTTGGAAAGATTTCCATTGATGGAACCAATGTGGACGATATCTGTTTGAAGGGCTTGCGTTCTCAGGTGGCGCTGGTTAGTCAAGAAACAACGCTATTTGACGACACAATTGGTCGAAACATTATGTATGGAATGTTAGATCAGTACGACGAAGCTAGACTCCAAGCTGCGATACGCGCAGCTCACGTGGACGAATTTCTCAATGAAATGCCGCTTGGGTTGGATACTATGGTAGGTGAAAGTGGTTTGCGTCTTTCCGGCGGGCAACGTCAGCGGGTTGCGATAGCGAGAGCCATCTATAAAAATGCTCCGATCTTGATTCTGGATGAGGCAACATCGGCGTTAGATAATAAGTCTGAGCGGTATGTACAAGATGCATTAGAGACACTAATGAAAGGGCGAACTTCTTTAGTGATCGCTCATCGTCTTTCCACGATAGAAAGCGCCGATAATATTATTGTTCTTGATCGTGGGGAAATCGTAGAGCAGGGGCCGCATAAGCGTTTGATTAAGAAAAACGGCGTGTATGCTGAGCTTCATCGAGCGCAATCTGGTAATGCAAAAAAGGGTTTCTTCTTCTGGAATCGATAGTCTTAAGCAGCAACTCTCAAGAGGAACATGGTAATTTTGCGTCGTATTATTGAACAAAGCTGGATCAAACCTAATATCGTTACCGTTGTTCTTTGGCCGCTATCGCTTATGTATCGGTTGTTGTTTGGTCTCCGGTCAATGTTATATGCCTCGGGTGTGATTAGCAGCTACAAGGCGCCAGTTCCTGTGTTGGTTGTGGGCAACCTGACCGTGGGAGGGACAGGAAAAACGCCGTTGGTGATTCATTTGGTAGAAACTCTTCGAGGGTTTGGCTTCAATCCAGGGGTTATTAGCCGTGGATATGGCGGGAGCGCGTCGGCGTATCCATACGTGGTAACGACAGATTCGCCAGTTGATGAATGCGGTGACGAACCGGCGTTAATCGTCAGTCGGACAGCCGTTCCGATGGTGGTGGGGCCAGATCGCAGGGCGTCGATAGAAGCTTTGTTGGCACTTACAGCGATAGATATCGTGATTAGTGATGATGGTTTGCAGCATCTTGCTCTGCAGCGAGACCTTGAAATTTGTTTAATGGACTCAACATCGCCTTTGGTGAACAATTTTCTATTACCGGCTGGGCCTTATAGAGAGGCGTTGTCTAGGCTGAAGACCGTTGATTTGATTGTGGATCACGGAGTAGACAACGACAGTGATCTTCGCTTCGCGATGAATTTGAGCCCTTCTGCGCCTCGGCCTGTCAGTCCTGAGGCTGGGTTTAGCCAACAGTTTCCTGCTGAATTTTCGTTTCACGCTGTTGCTGGTATTGGAAATCCTTCTCGATTTTTCAATACCTGCCGTACACTCGGTTATACGTTCAGTGAGCATAGATTTCCAGATCATCACCCATTTTCAAAAGATGATATCGACTTCGCCGGTGAAACCGTTTTAATGACGGAGAAAGACGCCGTTAAGTGTCAGAACTTTGCTCAATCGGAGCACTGGTATTTACCCGTAGATGCTACACTAAGCGCGAAATTTGATGGGGCTTTAAAGGCAAGGCTTACAAAGCTTAACTAACTTTATGTAGTGTTTAAAAATGGATAGCAAACTATTAGAGATGTTGGTTTGTCCGATAACCAAGGGCAAACTGGACTATGACCAAGAAGAGCAAGAGTTAATTTCGTACCAAGCTCGTCTGGCTTTTCCTATTCGAGATGGCTTTCCGGTGCTGCTCGAAAACGAAGCTCGTGAGTTGGATGCAAACGAGGAGCGCTCGAAGTAATGTCGTTTACTGTTGTCATACCCGCGCGGTTTGGATCCACTAGATTGCCTGGGAAAGCGCTTCTTCAAATTGCAGGCCAGCCAATGGTGGCGCACGTCGTTGCCCGAGCGAACGAGTCTCTGGCACACCGAGTAATCGTTGCGACCGATGATGAGCGTATTGCTGACGCTGTAGCGAGTTTAGAGTGTGAAGTCTGTATGACTCGAGAGGATCATGAGTCTGGAAGTGATAGAATTGCGGAAGTGGTGACTAGCATGGATATTGCAGACCAAGAGGTCGTCGTCAATGTGCAAGGTGACGAGCCCCTCATTCCAGGCGAACTTATCAATAGAATGGCGGAATCGCTGGCGGGTTCAGATGCGGCGATGTCAACGGCGGCAATGAAGATCGACAGTGATAAGGACTTGCACAACCCGAATGTCGTAAAAGTTGTTTTTAATCGTAATAATGAAGCAATGTACTTTTCTCGCTCAACCATACCTTACGCTCGTGAAGCGCAGATTCAATGTGCATATCGTCATATTGGTATTTATGGGTACCGAGCGAAATTTTTGAGGCGCTATCATTTGCTCGAAGAGAGTTTGATTGAACAAACTGAAAAATTGGAGCAACTCAGAGTCTTAGATAACGGAGAAAAAATAGTGGTTGAGGTTGTCTCTCACGGTACTGGAATCGGCGTGGATACCGCCGAAGATCTAGAGCAAGTCCGGGCGATTTTTAACAATCGCTAACGCGAGCTTCAGTTAAGGTTGGCGGATTTATTTAACGTGGTCTAAATCATGAAAACAAAAGTTTTATTTGTGTGTATGGGGAACATCTGCCGCTCTCCTACTGCCCATGCGGTGATGCAGCATAAGCTTGACGCCCGATCTCTAGGTGATGTCATCGAAGTTGATTCAGCTGGCACACACGCATATCACGTGGGTGAGAAGCCTGATCCAAGATCTCGTCAGAAAGCCATGAGCATGGGAATCGATATGGAGTTCATAAGAGCTCGAAAGATATCAATTACAGATCATGATGAGTTTGATTACATACTGGCCATGGATGAAGATAATTTGGATCTCATAAATTACTATGCACCAGATGGCGGTAGAGCTCGAGTAGGGCTTTTTCTAAGTTATGCCAATGCCGCTGGCGACCTCTCGGACACGATTGTTCCAGACCCGTACTATGGCGGTGATCAAGGGTTTACGCACGTATTCTCGCTTGTTGATGCTGGTTGCGACGCGTTAATTGACACCATACTGGCCGAGAGAGAGAATCACGTATGCTAGACATTGATCACATTGAAGTGTCGATACAAAGTCAGAGCCTACGTGGTTACTCCAAAGACAGAGGTGTGGTCTTTGAGGCTACTGTGTCGACTGCTAAAAATGGTTGTGGACAAATTTTTGGTAGTGAATGTACGCCACTGGGTTCGCATCGAATTCGCGCTAAAATAGGAGGAGACTGCCCTGAAAACGCCGTGTTTGTAGGCAGACGTCCCACAGGCGAACTTTATTCTTCTGCGTTAGCGGATTGTTATCCAAATCGGGATTGGATTTTGACGAGGATTATGTGGTTGTGTGGTAATGAGATTGGACTAAATCGGCTTGGGAACGTCGATACGCAACGTCGTTACGTTTATATCCACGGCGCGCCAGATTCGCATCAGATGGGAGTGCCTAGTTCCCATGGTTGTATTAAAATGCGAAACACTGAAATTATTGAATTATTCAACAGAGTTAAAATTGGCACAACCGTGCTAATTTCTGCTTAGACTTTTTACCTGCACATACACAATTCTAAACCATGCTAAGAATGCCATTGGGTCCCGTCATGCTAGATGTCGAAGGGCTAGAACTTAATCAACAAGATATAAGAAGGCTCGTGGATCCGAATGTGGGTGCTGTGATACTTTTTGCCAGAAACTTTAACAACAGAGAACAAGTTAAAGCCCTGATTGCGCATATTAAATCGCTTAGGTCGCCTTCTTTGTTGATCGCTGTGGATCAAGAAGGTGGAAGAGTTCAGCGCTTTAAGGACGGTTTCACACTGCTTCCGGCTCCTCAAAAATTTGGGGAGATGTGGCGAGAGGACAAACACACTGCACCGATGAAAGCGTTCGAATCGGCCGTTACGATGGCCACAGAGCTGCTTAGCGTTGGAGTAGACTTTAGTTTTGCACCAGTATTTGACGTTACCACTAAAGAGAGCGAGGTGATTGGGGATCGCTGTTTTCATCCACAGCCCGAGGTGGCTACTGAGCTGCTCGCCGCCTATATTGATGGCATGCATTCATCGGGAATGATCGCCGTGGCCAAGCATTTTCCGGGACATGGTGGCGTTAGCGGTGATTCTCATCACTGTTTACCTGAAGATCAACGGCCTATGGAAACTGTGGAGTCACATGACCTTGTGCCCTATAAAGCGCTCATTAATGATATAGAGGGCGTCATGACGGCGCATGTGCTCTATTCTAACTGCGATGCAGACATTCCAACGTATTCAAACTATTGGTTACAAACCGTGCTGCGTGAAAAGCTTGAGTTTGAAGGTGTTGTTTTCAGCGACGATCTGTCGATGCAAGGTGCCATCGACGCTAATGGGGCTGGTGAGGGAGGCTCAATATTGGAAAGTGCACAACGAGCTTTTTATGCTGGGTGCGACATGGTGTTAGTTTGCAATCGCCCAGATTTGGTTGATGAATTATTAGAAGGCTTGGAATTTGAGCCCAACGAAACATTATCTGGTCGTTTGGCCAGATTATCAGCGGCTGCATAAGCACGGCTTTTAATTTAGGAGAAAATAGAATGGGTAACTGGTTAAAACGGTTTGGTATTTTGACAGCGCTGGCTTTCCCCGCCTCGGTTGTCTTGTATAGACAGGGAGTGCTTGGGTTTGGAGGTGCATTGGAGATTATTAAAGCATCAGCAGGCCTCGGAGTATTGGTGTTTTTAGTTGGTGTTGTCTATTGGTTCTTTACCAGAAAATCAAACAGCCAAGGAGCAAGGGCGGCAATGATCGGTGCGTTGATTGCGATTATTCCGGTGATTCCGCTGGCTCTACAAGCTAAAAAAGCGAGCTCTGTTCCGTATATACACAATATATCCACAGATGTGGTTAATGCCCCTGAATTTAACAAAGTGTTGACGTTACGAACGGATCAGGATAATCCGCACCAATATGATGCTGATGCACTGGCTGAACTCCAACAAAAAGCGTATCCAGAGGTCAAAACTTTGATGACGGCAATGTCGGTGGAAGAAGCGCTTATAAAAGCTGAAAAGATCGCTCGCGAATTAGGGTGGGAGATAGTGGATGTGGATGCATCTAACGGGCTAGTAGAAGCGACTGAAACGACACTGCTTTGGGGGTTTAAAGATGATATTGTAATTCGCGTCCAACCATCGGGCTCCGAAACGGCGGTGGATTTGCATTCGGTATCTCGCTTTGGGCAAAGCGACCTTGGTGTAAACGCCGCAAGAATAGAGAAGTTTTTGAATTCTTTCTCTCAAGTAGAATTCCAATGATTGGTACCTCGCTGGAGCTAATTAGATTGGCTCCAGTGGGCTTATTTTGGGTTGGGTCAATAAATATGAAAATCCGTTTGCACATTTTGTGAATTCACTAGAGTGTGAAGTTAGTGCGTAGAAGTGTCTTTAGATACCCCATGCATGGCGCCCCATGCTTGGCGCCCCCGGCAGGACTCAAACCTTACACATATATAAAGTTATTGACAATATTACACATATGAAATAAAACATTGACAATACTGGTGTTCATATTACTAAACAGTGGCGCATATTAAGAAGTACATCGATTGTAAATATATTTATCAAAATGGAGAGTTGGTGGAGCATGACTCCCGAGTCGGCAAAGAGAAGCATACGATTTTCTGGGAGTCGGGTGACTTATGGGTGGAGGTGCACGATTATCTTAGAGGGAAACGAGTAAAAGCAGCGACGATCCGGAGTAATGCGTATGACTTGTACAATTACGCAGAGTGGTTAGAGTCCGAGAATATCCACTGGTTGCATTTCCCATTGCAAAAGAAAAACAGGTGTCTCTACCGATATCGAGGCTACCTTACGCGTGGAATAAAAGGCACTGGAAAGCTAGAGGCCAGGAGAATGAATGCGGTCATTAATTTCTATCGTTGGTGTAAGGTTTATGGTGTGATTGATAAACAACTACAATTGTGGTCGGATCAGCAAGTCCCAGTATCATTTTTTAATGATACTGGGTTTGAACGTACATCAAGGGTTTTAACTACTGACTTAAAAATACAAAGCCGTAACAAAAACATTACATCTGTGGAAAGCGGGCTTTTGCCAATCTCAATAGAGGATCGTGACGAACTACTCAAGTTCTTACTGGAGAATCAATCCGAGCGAAATCAAGTGCTTTACCTTTTATTTCTTACAGGCTTTTACACTGGCGCACGACTTGGCTCCATCAGAAAGCTACGAATAGAACATTTGGAAGCCGCAATAGAGGATCCTGTATATGAAAGTATATTGCAGGTTCAGGCGGGGCCGGGAACGGGCATACCAACCAAGTTCGATGTGAGCGGTTGTTTGCGTTTCCCTAGGCCAATTGCAGACGAGCTAAAGAAATATGCGCGGACAAACGTAGCTAGACTTCTTCGACAGACTAAGGCTAGTGAAAAGAATCGGTCATTAATATTTTTAACTAAAAACGGAAAGCCATACAGCCAACAAAATATAAATATGGCGATGAGTGAGTTACGTAGTGATTTAGTTTTAGCTGGTTTGACACAATTTTGCGACCTTAAGTTTCATCAATCTAGAGCAACGTGTGGGACAGAGTTGGCTCGAATTCTCATGCGAAGTGGAGAAGTTAATGCGATACAGTTGGTACGCGACTGGCTCATGCACAAAAGCGAAACAGTGACTATGAAGTATATCAACTTTATTAAAGTTACTCGTCAGGCTGAAAAGTTGAATTCTGAGTATAACAAGCGGTTTTTAGGAGAAGACTTTGGGTTGTGAACGGGAACTTCGATTTTAGAATAGACGGCTTTAAAAATTCGTGGGCAGACCTTCGCAGATGGTTAGTGCCAGGTGGAGCCGCTCGAAATTCATTAGAATTTTTTAGTTCAATCAATGAAGAAACATTCAAGAGTATTTGCGGTAACCGAATGGGTTTTATAAAGGAGGTTTTCGATAACGCAATAGCTTTTGATGCAGCGAAGGGCGCTAGGCCCGCAACTATTCGTAACAGTGTTGCACGTTTTAATGACTTTATGAAATGGTCTGATCATCATAGGTTGAAGTTGATATTGGAGCCTGAAGAATTAGAAAAACACTTCAGAGGATACGATGAATGGTGGTATCAACGAGCCTGGATTGCAAACGAGGTATCGATTGAAACTGCCTACGGCAATGTTAATGAGGTTGCTCGTATACTGTCATTAACCTTGGAGCTACCTAGCTATTTATCTTTCCGGAATAAGTCCAAAGTTATCAAAAAGTACAGAATTCCTCGTAAGGTATCAGTGTCTAGAAATGCTGAGAAACAACAGCTAGGTGATTCTAAAAAAATGGGGCGATATTGCGTTGAGGTTGCTCAAGCGATTACGATTGAAAGAGTATATGGGCGTCTGCCTATTGTGTCTGGCAGTTTGCATTCTCAAAAAGACGATGTTGCTCGTTTAACCGCATTGCCTAGCGGGCTAATTTCAATGATTAATGGGAATAGACCCCATCATATCGCTCGCGCCAAAAATACATGTAACCCAATACCGAAAGGTTCGGAGCTTGACGATTTTCGTTGGGGTATAGTTAGAATGAAATTAATGGCCGAATTTATTATTTTCATCTTTCAGACAGGTATGAATGTGTCTCAGACTTTGCGATTGGAGCGTCGTGTTTTTAAATACAAGGGCCAAGGTTCGACTGATTGGCGTGTGTCTGTTCACAAGCCAAGAAGACAAGGCGGAGTTGAATTTACGATTTATAGAATGTACCGACCATGGTTCAAGAGATATATAGAATTTATTACACATTTCTATCCAGATGATGAGAGACTTTTTCCGCTTGGTAACCTACAAATGAGTCAGCAAGGTTTAATTAAATACAATGTCTTCAAGAAACAATTGGCTCAGGATGGTATACCATGGCTTTCACCAAAGACTATAAGAAATACTCGCGTAAACTTCATAGATCGTTTGGCTGGTGACCCTAATGTGAGTGCAGAAATGGCTCAGCATTCGAGGGAAGTTTTCAAGGATAGATATGAATTGCCATCTCAGCAACGCGCTTTGACGGAAATTACAGGTTTTTGGGCAACTGAGCCTATGAGAAGTTTAATCCAGAGTGAATGTCGCGGTAGGCCGGAGGCTATAAAAGGTAAGCCTGAGCAGATCGTTACGCCTGACTGTATGCATGAATCAGGTTGCCTGTTTTGTAAAAGTCATCGCGATATTAAATCTTTTGACTATGTATGGGGGTTAATAACCTTTCGAATGTTGAAAATAGTCGAATTGCGTTCAAGACATACTGCTAGTGATGGCACTGTTGACTTAATCGTTGCAAAACTAACAGATAAAATCGAAGCCTACAGGTCTATGAATGACGAATCTCGACAATGGGTTATAGAAGGTTTGGAGCGAGTGGGGGAAGGCGATTATCACCCTAACTGGGACAATATACTGCAGTTTTGGGAGGGTGGAGGTGGCTGAGACAATTTTAAGGTTTTGTGGTGATATAGATGCATTAGATCCGTCTAGTCTCGCCTACTATCAAACGCCGATCTTTCCGCCGGACGGAAATTTTTGCGTCTCCATAGACGCTACAGGAAATGCTAAATCGAAGTACTCAGATGATTTTTGGGACATGTCAGAGCAAAATTATTATGGATTTGATTTTGCTCAATATCAGCTTTCTGAAGTAAATCGAGACTTATTAAAGCAAGTAATTTTTTTACATTTATATCACATACCACTATTTCCTGGCACACTACGGGTTGTGAGTAAGAGGCTAGGTTTACTTGGATCTTTGTGTCGATACATTGATGATAATAATATAAGACTGGATCAACTTTATCGTTTTCCTCGAACAGCGATAGTACTTTCTAAGTTATTTACACCAGCGCAATTTGAAAAACTTATTAGGGTCCTAGAACAGGTTTATGTCGAAAAGAGAGTGCTTGGTTGGCAGGCAGTAGATGAACGCTATCTTGATGAATTACGAAAAGCTCTAAAGCCAAGTATAACTGTGCAAAATGCTTACATCCCCCCTAGGTTGTGGTTAGCTTTGATTGAATCTGCAGAAGCGGTAATGAGTGATTTTGAAACCCAAAAGGGTGCCATCGAGGAGGCCTGGATATGGATTCATAGGGCGTACAAAAAGAATATTGAAAACGGCTATTTTCATATTAATCCGTTTAGGAAATATAATCTAAAAGATAACTCTTGTTCTGGCCGAATTAGATATGAAGAAGGTGGTGAAGCCTTTTTAGTGGAACGCGGAATAATGGCGTCTATGGAATGCTGGTTCGACCAGACGTTGATAAAGCACAAAGGTGCAGCTATTCTTACAAACTACGTGAATTTGGTTCGCGATTGCTCCTTTTTATATATCCTCGCGCATAGCCTTCAACGGCAATCTGAAGGATTGTCTCTACGTGCAGATTGCTTTTTGATTGACGACGACCCCATATTCGGGAGTGTGGCAATGCTCGTGGGAGAAACGACAAAAACTGATGCTGATAACGATGCTCGTTGGGTCGTTCCAATTCAAGTCAAAAGAGCAATCGATATTCTGAAATATATTGGCCGACTTAGAATTGCTCATACATTGATGAACGTAGACGATCAGGTGAAGGAAAACCCTTATCTGATGGCCGGCGTGGGAGAGTGTTGGGTAGCTGGGCACTCTTCTTCTGATAAAATGATGGTAGAGAGAGTTAAAGAGTTCAATCTGACCAAAATAATACCTAAATACCCGAATGTGTTTTGTCCATCCAAACTTACTATAACGCGCGAAGATTATGATATCGCATACAACCTTACTCCTGCACTAACGCAAAAAAAATGGTTCGAAGTTGGAAATCATTGGCACTTTAACCCTCACCAACTTAGACGTACACTGGCTGTTAATATGTATACGCAAAATGTGTCAGACAGCGTGATTCAATGGCAAATGAAGCATCGAACAATTCAGCAGTCATATTATTATGGTCGAAATCATACAAGGCTACTGGTCAATAGCGGGGTAAAGGATGTTTGTCAGACAGAGAGGAATCGAGGCACTGCGCTTGCTTTGATTGATTTGGTAGAAAATAAGAATGGAGATAATGTTCTAGCGACCAGCTATAACCCTATTCCGTTAGAAATATTGAGCTTAATTGAAGAGAGAGATTATAGAAAGCTAGAGGTTGCAGCAAAGAAAGGTCAGATATCCATAAGGACAACCATGTTGGGGTTGTGTATGGCTAAAACTTGTAAATATGGTGGTATAGAGTCTGCAATACACTGTGCGGGCATTGATGGTAAAGCACCGTGTAAGGACGCGATCTTTAGAAAGCCCAATGCCTCAAAACTTCGCGCTCTAAAACAGCGTAACACCGAGGAAATATCAACTCTTAAACCGCTTACTCCTAGGCATGCAAAACTGGAAAATGAAAACAAAGCAATAGAGGTATTTTTAGATGCCACGTCCACCTAGCGTAGAACAAAAATTAAGGGGGGCCTTCGAACGTATTAAGTTGGGTACACAGCAAAATATCCCTCAAGGAACCAAGATGACTATGTCTAGCGTAGCCAAAGAGGCGCGTATCTTGCCTTCCGCATTTCGTAGAGAACGATATCCTGAAATACACAGAGAAGTTGCAGCGTTCATTGAAGTTTCTACGTCAATAGATAATCAAAGCAAGCCGAAGAAAAAAAGGCGTAAGTCGGATGCCAAACGAATAAAAAAATTAAATGATATGGTAGAAAAGCTGTTGGCTATGAACAACAGTCTGCGCGATGTTATTGATCACCAGCAAGAAGAAATAGATATGTTAAAAGATGGGGGCGTCGTCATGCTGAGAAAAAATGAGTAAAATATGTCGAGCACCCAAAAATGTTAAAGGTAAGTATTTGAAGTTGATGTGCTCATTGATGAGAATATTAAGGGGAACTGGCCTCCCTGATTGGACTCGAACCAACAGTCTATCGCTTAGGAGGCGATTGCATTATCCAATTATGCTACAGGGAGATGTTCTGAGGATTAACCTAGCCGGCCAAGGCGCTAGTGTAGCGAAATAGTTAGCAACTACCAAATCAAAATTTAACTGTTACAGAGCTCAAGCGATATAAATGTGTGGATTTTTGTCTTTCTACTAATTTGGCGATAGCCTTAAATAAAGAACGGGTTCAAAAACAGAAATGCTAGTACCGTCGAGCGCGCACGGCTGTACAGGACTTAATGGCTACACATTTTAAAATGTTTGAATTCAGTCTCGCTGATACTAATGCCCACAGGCTAATGAATCTAACGAGAAATTAGTTGTTCAGGAGTTCATAAACAATTAGCCCTGATTCTTGAAATATGAGTGGTCTCTTCTTTGAGCTTGCCAGTCATTGGTTTGAATTTGATTGTCAATTCGCACTAAAGTAGGTGTTTTATCGATTTCTTATTGAGGGCTATTTGTGAAAACGCGAATATTCAATTTCAGTCTTTCCCGAGCGGACATAACTAACTTTCCTCCTAAACTAAGAAAAAAGTTCTTAACATCTCTTGATGAACTTGGGTCGAAAGAAGTTCAAGTAGTGCTGATAAAAAGTAATGACGATCGAGTCTGTAGAGCGTTTAAGAAAACGCTCCAGACAATAGTCCGAATACTTGATGATCGCCGCAAAGATACTGTAATCCCCCCAATTTATAACCGCCGTTTTGAGTATAGGATTTAAGCCGCGTTCAACATTTGCCTCGGTGGAATTCCGTTGATTGCGGTATGTGGTCTTTCGTTATTGTAAATCCTCAGCCATTGTGTGGCGAGTAATTGAATTGAGCTTGCTCGATCGAGTTAAAGCTATGCATATCCAGCCATTTGTGCCTAACCGTGCGGTTGAAGCGTTCGACGTATGCGTTCTGTGTTGGCATTCCTGGCTGGATATAAAGCAGCGCAATGCGATGTTTATTTGCCCAAGCCATCATCTCACCTCTGATGTACTCCGGCCCGTTATCGCAACGAATCGCAGCTGGTTTGCCACGCCATTCAATAACTTGATCAAGTGCTCGAATAACCCTTGAGCTGGGCAGCGATAAACCGATTTCGATAGTTAAGCCTTCGCGATTGTAATCGTTTATTACATTGAACGTACGGAACTTTAAGCCGTTCGCTAGACAGTTTCGGTTGGTAGCGATAGCAGGCTTCACAGATGCCCAAGCAAACACATGCAAAGCGAATGCTAACTTGATGAGGCGCTACAGCATGTTGTGCCATCTCTTTACGCTGAGACGGCTTTACAACTTTCCCTCGAGCGCCTCCTGCCTTATTTCCGCTTTTAGATGTTCTTTGGCGTACATCTTTTTGAGATGCCTATTCTCGGCCTCAAGTTCTTTCATACGTTTCATCAGCGAAGCGTACATGCCACCAAACTTAGCCTGCCACTTATAAAACGTGGCGTTACTCATACCGTGCTCACGACAAAGATCGGGCACTGAAACACCATCTTCGTTTTGCTTCAAGATAGCGATGATTTGATTGTCTGAAAATTTAGAGCTGCGCATAGAAAATTCTCCTGTTAGGATTAAAGAATATTCTACTTAAAACCTCGATTAATTTTCGGGGGATTACAGAAGATTCTACGAGCTCACTGTAATTTCTCCGCCTTTTCAAGAAAGTAAATAGGGCTACCACCGGTGCTATGAATATCGAGCAGTAGCCCACTATGAGGCTATCAATTTTCACGTTAATACATCCTACCCCGGAATTGGCGATTGTTGAACGCACGACGCGAATTAGCGTGATAATAACCCTTCAGAACGACTTTGGGTACGGTGGTATTTTTTTCAGATCTCCGATACGTGCGGTATGTAGATCCGGTTCTTCAAATTACTATGAAAAAATAATTTTGACCGGTTTTTCAATCTCAAAAAATAAGCTTGAAATGATAAGTTTCTCATGATCTGGGAATGTGAAACCAATTCTATAGTTCCCACCAACTTTAAATTGGTGAAAGAGAGTCTTTGCGTCAATCTAATTAGTTGGAGGTAAACATTTTGCCAAAGACTCTCCTTGAGAAAATGCGTCGAAGACATCTTCAATTTGCCGAGAAATCAAACTAGCTTTTTCAAAAACTCTTAGGTTTTTGAAAAAGCTAGTTAAGAAAAACCAAATAGATCAACTAACTCGCCAGCTGTGCTTCGCTGCTTATAACTTCAAGCACTCTTCTATGTGATTCATCTCCGAGGACATGGATTGGTGAGGCCTGATTTAATTGGATATTGAGTTGTATAGCCATATGGCTATGCATGGTTTTTAATTACTCGGTGCTGTAACCTTTTTCGTGAATATGTATTACCTCAGCAAATGACGACTCTAGCTTAGAGGGTACGATGATTTCATACCACTACTAAAGCCACATTATGCACAAGTACCGACTCTATTCAGCTTTCTTGGTCTTAGCATAAGTCAACGCTTCACCAAGATAAGCCTCGTAATCTTCCCTGAACTCGAGGGGTATCAGAACCCATTCCTTAAAGCGCTTCTTAGTAAAATTAAACTCATTACCTTCACCGTTCGCAATGATTTCATCGACTCTTTCAGAGGAGACTTTGATGATAAGAGAGTCTTCCTTATCAAACATCATACCGATAAACTCGCCTTTATAGCGAAGGCATGGCGTACCCATCATAGTGGACTGCTCAACTCCATTTTCAACTTCAAACCGGCTTACTAACTCCTGAAATATCATTTGACTAACTTTTTGACTATGGTAAATGATGCGTTCCAACAACCACCGATATTGTTGCGTTGGCTTTCGGATTGAATCGATCTATGTACAGGGCGCGAGAACGAGCCTTGCTTATGTGGTTGAAACACAATTCTCACAACCGACTCGGGTGGTGTTGCGATGATGCCAACTGCACATGGACGTATGTATGTGGCCGAGAAAATTCTAAGAGCTCGGATTGTTTTGTATTTAAGTATTTTCCCGCCAAGCTGTCAGTTTGTCCTTCATTCCTTGGAAATACAAATTGCCCATCACCACTGACTTTTAGATCGACCTCGGCTATCTCTGGGTCACCATTTTCTGAATCGAACAATTGTATAATTTCAGAACGTATTGTCCATGCCTGAAATAAACGTGCCGCGCTTAGGTTAAATTTAGCTTCTACGATAACCGGAGTTTCGCCCTGTGGAGGTTTAAGAAAAGATAAATTCAAGGTTATTTTTCCTCGACAAAAACAGGTTCGTCCACGGTTATGATTATCAACTAAATTTGGATTGTAGCGAATCTTCACGTGCTTGGCAGCAGCTGTCCGTGACATTTCAAATGGCTCTGCTATATCTGATAATGACGTCTCTCCCTTAGAAAGCTGTTCAAGGATAGCCAAGCGAGTATTACTACCCAATGCTGAAAATGTTTGTTCTACTTGATTCATACAGAAAAATTATTAAGTGAACTTATTTGTTTGGGAAGGCCTGAGTTCTCTAGAAACTTTCCTGCTTTATAAAACAATGTTGTACATCGACCGTTGGGATTACTCGAGCACTATGAGTATGTCATCGCTTCGGGTTGTAGAACATCTCGATATATTTAAACACATCAGCGTGGGCATCGTCACGCATTTTGTAGATTTCACGTCGAACCTTTTCCTTCTTCAAATTCGAGAGAAAAACTCTCCGCCATCGCATTATCCCAATAAATACCTCGTCGGTCATGCGTGAACTAATCGATTAGCCAATGATGTTTCGAGCGTAGAAGTCCATAACGACGGCTACAAACAAGAAACCTTCACAGGTCTTGATGTACGTAATATCACTGACCCACCATTGGTTCGGATGCTCAACCTCAAACTCACGATCAAGCGTGTTTGGAATCAGTTTGTGCGGCTTTCCAGCATACATATACTTTGGCTTGCCGTAGCCTCTCTGAGCTTTGGTTAATCCAAGGAATTAGTCAAATTGTCTTGCTCTAATGATTCGGTGACCGTCCGAGGTTTGCCCAATTCGTCTATCGAGTAAGGTAGGGCAAGGCGTAAGCTATAACGTAAATAGATCTTCAAATTTCATTCCCTGTCTAACTTTTGTTAAATCACTACAGCAATTTAATCTATCAATAGTTTCGACAGCGGCTCTTGCCGCTCGATAATTTTCAACGATGTTTTCACCATTGAATAAATTGGGCTCTTTGCTTTTTACGATATCTACACGCTATTTGGAAAACTCAATGTTGGGCAATCAAATACGGTTATCCATAATCGACTAAAAGAGCGACTCCTTAACTGAACCATATTGGAATATTTTAATAATGGTCCAACCAACCAACCAACCAACCCTAAAATGAACCTCTGAGTGAGTGTATTCATGTTCGACAACATCAACATGGTGGACCCTCTGGACCGAAAGCGAGACACTGCCCAAAGGGTGTTAAATGAGCTGCTCCGTAGCCATTTGAATCCCACTTTAAATGTTTCTCCGATGGTGCCAGTAGCAATGATTGTTGGTACGGAAATCGGAATGCCAAATGTAATATCTACCCGCGATTTTCCCGAACTAATTAGGGAAACCAATCGTTCACGTTTATCTTCATCAATTAGAGAGCTATTAAACACATTGGATGCTATTTCTGATTAGTCCGAGTATTCAATAAGCTCACACGCCAACGCGTGCCTTTGACTAATGCCACCTAATTTAAAGGCGATAGTCAAAATATATTATAAAACTAGCTTTAGTTTTGGCACCAAAGCCACTTGTGGTGAAATCAAAATTATTGAATATATCAAATGAACAGCTGTTAGGGGAGAAACTGAGACGGTCGATAAACTCTTAATCCGTTATCTAGTCTTTTTTCGCAAAGTTACTCCAAGGCTATTCTACCGTAAGAGGTCTTTTTGGGGGATATGCCAAAATACCTATTGTGCGAACCGGGCTGAAAAGCTCAACTGAGGAATGAAATGCTCCCCTGTGCACAGCCTTAGCTGTCCAAAAGGCCCCGACGACGTATAATTCAACACCGATTGGAAGCGATGAAAAAAATGTGGGTATAGTGCTCGAAAGTTGGGCCTTTTTGAACTCAGTCTCAGGCCGTCGAGTAGTTTGTAAACCAGCTTGAGCAATAAAAATACCGTTTATCGGGTGAATACCGGGGCTGGTCGAATTAGGAATGTTATCCCTCCTTGATTTTGTGTACATGTATATTCATCGGGCTCATCAATCACCGCCACTACAAATATAACCATGTACTTTTCTGCCACTATCAAACAAATCCTCCTAGTCGCATATGTTGGCCTAGCATCATCTTTAGTACACGCTCAGTACATTCCTAATATTACTCGAGGGGAGCCAGGCACGCTAATTTCCAGCTCGATTGATGTGCCAGAGATGAACCAAATGGGTCGTTTGGCAATCATGGAGCCATGCGGTGGATATGTTTGTACTATCCCAGAAGCGCCTGGCAGTGCACCGGGAAGTAGTATGTTGAACCAAGTATGGGACTTATCCGACCCTTCCAGTCCTCGTTTGGTGACAAATGGCAGTTTTACATCGATGCCTTACCAGGCTCACGGCACCGTAAAAATTTACGATCAAGTGACTGGGCAAGTTCAAATTGATAAGGGCAATGGGGAGGGGTTTACGCTCGCTGCTAATGGTGAGGTAAGTGAAGAGTCATGGTTAGGTGTTAACCCTAGAAACTTATCTAACTTATCAAGTATTTTTTTCCCTTGGAGCGCAACCAATTATGGCACTTATGGGTTTGTGGCACGTGACTCTGAGCTTTATTTGGACGATCAAATTATGTCACAGTGGGATCACTTGGGGATGACCGGTGTGATCGGCTTTTCCATGTTTGTGGGCGATATAATGATCCATGCCAGTGACCAGAGTAATACCGGTATGGCGACTTATGATGTGTCAGATCCCAGTAACCCTGTATTACTGGATCTAATTAATGATCATATTGGCCCAGTAGGCCGAGAACGTGGCATCGGTGGTTATGGTGCGGAAATTTACGGCCATTATATGGTATTTGCAAGCAGGCCTAATGAAGCTATTGGAACAACTACCGGTGCTATTACCGTGGTGGATTTTGAAGACCCTGAGAATCTACGTTTGCATTGTTACATCGAATTGCCGGGCGAACCTATGTATGTCAACTTTCAAGATGATCATGCGTTTTTAGATCGTTATAAAGTGCATATCGAAGACTGTCGAGTCGATATGTCGATTCCACATGATGGGCGGCATGATATGAGTCAGTATTCCTTGCCACTTGGCAATATTTTAGTGGCTGGAGGTATCGACGCATTTGGCCCGGTGACTGAACAGGGTATGTCATTGTGGGTACATCAGTCAGCGCCGGATACACGGCCGCCGTTTGTGGCCTATCATATTCCGCAAGACGGACGCACGAACTACCCAATCAACTTACCCATTAGCATTCATATCCCCGAAAAGCTACGTGGTGTGACGATGGTGCCTGGACAAAACATTATAGTACGCCCATTAGGGGGGGAGCCCATTGGGTTAAACTTTCGTTTTTCCCACAGTGGAATGCTCACCATTGACCCCGATGGTCACTTATTGCCCGAGACAAACTATGAAGTCATTCTGACTGGCATTCAGGACTATATGGGCAACGCCATGCCTGAGTTTACGTTTGAATTTACTACGGCCGCCGCGACCAACCAGCTCCCACCACCGGAAATTATCAGTTTTACTACGGCCTCTTCCGAGCCGATGGCGAATGCCACCACAACATTGTTAGCGCAAGCTACAGGTGTTGAACCTTTAGAGTATCGGTTTTCTTCAGGCATAGATGGAGAACCCATGTCGGATTGGTCGACGACCCCTAGTTTTTCGATAGTTTACCCAGAGGCCGCTTACTATGGAACTCGGTTGTTAGTGCGCGATGCGAATGGGCATATTAATTCTAATCTTAATTGGCGGCGTATTTTTCCCAACGATGGCACTCTACCTCCGCCACCTGCACCGATTGTTCACACCAGTTCGCAGCTAGCGTGTTCGTCAGATGAGGAACTACTGTGGGCTGTTAACCCCGATAATGATGCGGTGATGGGAATTGCTAAGTCGACACAAACTATCGCAGTTGAATTAACCGACTCAGATGACCCGCGTAGCGTATTAGTCGCGAACGACGGCAACATTTGGGTGGCAGGTATGGCATCCGATGGTGTAGACGTTTACGGCCCTGAAGGTAACTTAATTTCGCACATCGCGACTGGCTATGGCAGTGCACCGTTTGGCTTGGTCGCTTCTCACGGGGGTAGCGATGTTTATGCCACCTTATACGGTAGTGGTGAATTAGCGCGTTTTGCCGTAGCAACTCGTGAAGAAACAGGGCGCATCGCGCTTGGTCCAACACCTCGCGCTATTGCTATTACCAACGACGACAGCCGACTTCTGGTGACCCGTTTTATTTCACCTCAAAATACTGGGCAAATCTGGGATATCGATACCAGTAGCTTCACCTTAACCAGAACCATTGAACTACTGAAAAGTGATGACCCGGATACCATTTCTAATGGTCATGGTGTACCCAATTATTTGACGTCTATCATCATCACGGCCGGGGGTGATCGTGCCTACTACGCAGCACAAAAAGCCAATACAGACAAAGGCATGCTCACTGGTAGTGATTTGGATGACGACAACACAGTAAGAACTTTGGTCGGCATGATTGACTTGAATGCTAATGTAGAAAATTACGATTTTCGTACCGATTTAGACAACCGTGACTCGCCATCAGCCTTGGCTTTTTCACCACAGCTTGATTATTTGTTTGTTACCACGCAGGGCAACAACACGGTATTGGCGTTTCCAGTTAATGAGACAGGCAGCTTGGGGCAAGAAAGCGGCTTATTCCAGACTGGTTTAGCACCTCAAGGTCTATGTATGGACACTGAAAATACGCACCTCTATGTGAAAAACTTCACGGAGCGTAGCGTTAGTCAAATTGATGTTGAAAACTTTCTTAACTTTGGTGGTCTGAATCCGACAATTGAAACCATCAATACAGTCACTGACGAAGTGCTTACGCCAGCGGTATTAGCAGGCAAACAAATTTTCTATAATGCCAGTGACGAGCGCATGAGTGCAGAAGGCTATATTAGCTGTGCGACTTGTCATATAGACGGGTCACACGATGGCAGAACATGGGATTTTACCGGTCGTGGTGAAGGTTTGCGTAATACGCCGTCGCTAAATGGACGAGAAGGGGTGCGATTTGGCGCAGTTCATTGGTCTGGCAATTTTGATGAAATTCAGGATTTTGAGCATGATATCCGTGATCGCTTCCTAGGCTTGGGCTTTTTGACGAACGAAGAGTACGCACAAACTTCACCGCTAGGAACCCCAAAAGTCGGCTTAAGTGACGATTTGGATAATTTGGCGGAGTATGTCAACTCCTTGGCCGACGAATCTTTGTTGAACAGCCCTCATCGTACTGATACTGGCTTACTAACCGCAGAAGCACGGCGTGGGCGAGTGCTCTTTGTTGAACAAAATTGTATTAGTTGTCACAGTGGCGACGGGTTTTCGGATGGCCAATTGCACGATGTGGGTACACTGAGAGTCTATTCAGGGCAACGCCTTGGCGACGTGTTACACGGCATTCGTACCCCACCTTTGTTTGAACTCTTTGCATCAGCACCTTATTTGCATGATGGTCGTGCAGTTACAATGCAATCTGTGTTTAATACTGTGGGAGGAGATGTTTTCCAAGCCGAAGAGGCAGATATCGTTGGTGCTGTAATAGAGACTCAAAGCGTATTTGAAAACCTTCGTCGCAGTGATCCCAATGCAAGTCCAAGTGCAGTACGCTTACGTGACAGTACCAGTGATTTGATCACTTTGAATGATGTCGATGGTGGCAATGGTGGCGATTCTTTAATTAGCTTGCGCGGTATGGGGCTGGGTGTTGGTAATCCATCTAACGTGGTGATTAATGTTAATGGTCAAGAACATGTCATGACTTTATCCAATATGGCGACATTCGGTGATGAAGTGCCGAGTATGGCGGATACACCAACACTGCCAATAAGCTTATCACCAGGCTCAGAAAACACAGTTACCATTAGTCGTCAATCGGACAGTGGTGCTATCATCATTGATGACATCACCATAAGTCGTAGCGACGATATAGCCAATGCCAGTGCGCACACTTTGGTTAACCAGCTACCCACCCAAAGCCAAGCTGATTTGGTGGCGTACTTATTGCAAATTGATGCACAGGGCAATAATAGCTCAACCCCTCCCGTTAACACCCCACCAATGGGTGGTATAGATCAGGCCAGTACCCAGCAAGGTGTTGGGCTTACTTTGCAAATTACTGAGTTGTTAGGTAATGACAATGATGCAGACAATGATGTTCTATCCATTACTGCGGTGGCTGACATGGTTAACGGCACCGCTGTGCTTGACCTTGATGCAGGGACAGTGCAGTTCACGCCCGCTTCCGACTTTTTTGGTGATGCCAGCTTTGATTACATTTTGTCTGACGGTCAAGATTCGGTTTCAGTCACCGTGAGTGTTGAGGTCACCGAAGGTTCTGATCCACCAAGTAATACACCACCAGTAGGGGGCAATGACTTAGCTACCACAACAGTGAATACGCCGGTTGTGTTTCATAATGCGGACTTGTTAAGAAACGACCAAGACGCCGACGGTGATGAGTTAACAATAGCGTTGGTAGACGACGCAGTTAATGGCACCGCTGTTTTAGACCGAGAAGCAGGCACGATTACGTTTATGCCCGATGCTGATTTTGTTGGTGATGCGCGATTTGTGTATTTGCCAACAGATGGCCAAGCAACTACCTATGCGGTGGTCCGCATTACGGTGGAGGCCATCGCGACACCGGTTAACACCCCACCTGTGGGGGGGGCTGATACTGTGAGTACCAACCAAAGTGTGGCATTGCAAATGACCGTAGCGAGTTTGCTAGCGAATGACCGTGACCCAGATGAGGGCTTTTTGCCTATAATAGTAAAAAAACAAGACGGAACAATAGTTATGGTACCTTATGACGTTAGCGATGTATTGAGTATCATAGATGTTGCAGATGCTGTGAATGGTACTGTTGAGTTCATTGATGGCATGATCATATTTACACCTGCGAATGATTTTGCAGGCATGGCGAGTTTCAATTACCTGTTGTCTGATGGCAACTATACAATAACCGTGCCAGTTTCTATTACAGTTAACCCTCCCAATTGATAAGGCGCAAGAGCATGCCCAGGGCGACCAGTCTACGATCCTCAAAGAGCAAAACCTGCATGACTTACAAAAAAGCCGTCCAGGCGAAATGCACGAAGCCTGGGATAAGCGGCGCCTGTTTCGTCACTAGTGGGACAGAATCGATTTGTACAACCGAGCCAAAGATTGAAAATGAATCTGTCTTCGTCTGGAAAAGAGAATGCAGAGTTTTCGCGATAAAGGATAGTGGGGCTGAGAGATTTCCTGCCTTTCAATTTTCGAATGGAATTGCAAACCCGATAGTAAAAGAAACTCTGAAAAATCACCTAAAGGGATGAGTGTCTGGCAAATCGCATTTTGGTTTGACTCACCTAACGATTGGCTAAACGATATACGTCCTACGGAGTCGCTTGATGATCTAGAGGGAATTTTAGACGCTGCATATCAAGAAGGCCAAGACATAGTCAGTTTACTCGGTAGGAGAGTTAAATGTCTTACAGTGGCTTTATATGTACTTGAAACTGCAGGTACTCCATAAAGTTTTGACTAAACATAACATGCCGCGCTTAGGTTAAATTTAGCTTCTAAGATAACCGGAGTTTCGCTCTGTGGAGGTTTAAGAAAAGATAAATTCAAAGTTATTTTTCGTCGTCAAAAAAGTTATTCAAATTATCGAATCGCTGATGCTCTTGAAAACGTACCTCTGCTTGCTTCAATGGTTCAGGTATTAGTCGACAAAACCCGGTTCGTCCACGGTTATGATTATCAACTAAATCTGGATTGTAGCGAATCTTCACGTGCTTGGTAGTAGCGGTCAATGACATTTCAAATGGCTCAACTATATCTGATAATGTGTAAATGTTGGAACTTGATCTTACAAATTTACCAATCTAGGCTCGATCAAGCAGTACAGTGACTGTCCCTGTTTTGCCCTAAACGGACATGATTAGGAAAGTTCTGGAATCTGAAAAACGTGGTCTGTCCCGCTTTTCCCTGCCGCTTTTCCCCATGTAAAACGCACGCTTGCAGTCACGCAAAAATCGGTCAAGCACACCCTTAAATCGCTTCACGTCGAAATCGCCTGGGCCGACAAACAACTTACGATTTAGATCAGAAGTTCCCTAGGTGAAAAGCTCGCTAAAAATCATCAGATAACTCCTCAAAGTAGATCCGGTTGGGGCCGGATTTACATTCTATCTCTAGCGCTCACTAAGCACTTTCAACCCATTTATAAACCATAGGAATCAGATACTTTTCCAAACTCGCGCGCGCACTTGCCAATTGAATCATTACCACAACGGCTAGATCTTCAGCGGGGTCTACCCAAAACATTGTTCCGCCTTTCCCGGCCCAGTAGAAACTACCTTTACTCAAATACTCCTCATCTTCTAACTTGACACCAAGCCCATAACCATAGCCACTTTTCGGATAAATCATCTGAGGTATGCTTGATATATTTTTGGGCAGCTGGTTCTTTACAGCTTCATTGATAAGTTTCTCGTCTAGCACGTGAGTATACTGATTTGGAGATCTGAATAGATCAAGAAAATTCATATAGTCTTCCGCCGTTCCATACAAACCGCTACCTCCGGCTAGAACTTCCTTATCCCATTCGTCTTGCTCTTCCAATACGAATGATTTTTTATCGTCCCGGTCATAGCCGTGCATTGGCGCTAGCCTTGCAATTTTCTCGCCCTTTTGAATAAAGCCCGTATTCTTCATAGACAGAACCTTAAATATGTTTTCCTTCATGTAATTGTCGAGACTGCTACCGCTAAGTTGCTCAACAAGGGCACCCTGAATATCTTGTGACATGCTGTACTGCCATTTCTCTCCCGGTTCATTCATCAGTGGTAGTTGAGCGAGCGTCGTCATCATCTCTGAGAGACTCTCGCTGTCATCGAGTGGCGCAGACCACCAGTATCTCCATCCTGCTACGCTTTTCCAATCTCCACCATATGGAAACCCTGCGGTGTGTGTCGCAATGTTTTTTACCGGTATGGGTGAATGGTTGCTAAATGCGGGGAATATATCCTGTAATTGAGTTTGTTCAATGCTTAAGCCCTTATCTTCCATCGCTTTCATAAACGCGATGGAAGTAACTGGTTTACTCATTGAGTACCACTTAAAACGATGTTCCTTGGATATCGGCTCTTTTTTATCGACGTCTGCATACCCGATTGCCTCATGAAAGACTTCTTTTCCCTTGTGTTTTACAATTACCACCATCCCGGGAGTGCTTTTCGTTTCGATGAATTGTGTCAATTGCTCACGGAGAGAATTTGCATGTGCTAACCCAGTAAATAAATATATGGCAACAAAGCTGATGATTAAAATGGTGTTTTTCATGATTCTAAACCTCTAGTGAATTAATTTTCACCATTATATGAAGTCAACATCAAATGAAACTCAAACATAGGCAATGACAGGGTTGTTAGTACAAAGTTTTTCCTATCTAAGCCCTTGAATTTTCATCTTCATAGCTATATCTAGAATGGTCTTTTCACAAATACGGACGAAGTGAGCGCTCATGCCATTGACCTGTCTTGTCAGGTTTTTAATCATCCCGCACGTAGGAATACTTATACAAGCTAGGCTTTTGTTGCTAAGGCACAGGGCAAAAGCGGGGACAGACCACGGTTTTCAATATCACCCCCAAACGACCGCTCCGAGTATGATTCTGCCTTTTTGAAAAGTAAAGCTCTGTTGTCAGACTTCGTCTAACCTCGATTTTTGAAGCGCCAGATCGAGATCAAGCTTTTACAGACAATGACGTCTTTCCCTTAGAAAGCTGCTCAATGATAGCCAGGCGAGTATTATTATCCAATACTGAAAATGTTTGTTCTATTTGATTCATACAAAACAACATAAATTAAACCTATTGGTTGATTATTTTTATTTTTCATCTACTGTCGTTTCCTTTACGCGCCAGCAGTTTGAAGAAAAATTCGTACTAGTTTTTTCTCGGCCTTTAAAATGAGTTTTTCGCTTGTCATTCTTTTGTCCACATTTCGTTTAAGATACTCGCCCATTGGGTGTAGCAGGTAATGTTATTTCTGACTTCTTAAGAGTTTAACTGAACTATTCAGTAGCTTCCCAAAGATCCTATATAGATTTCGACTTAGGTAGGCAGTATAAGTGACGTTAACTTATTAAGTTTCTAGTCGTGCGTCAGCGCGACAGCTGAACTAACCTTCTTTCGGCTCATTACAACAGATGTTCTAAAACGTTTTACATTTGAGTCTTTGAAGAAAAGGCTTTTTGTAAGTTCTTCAAAATCACTGATATCCCGTGCCGTACAAATCAGACAAAAGTCAGCTTCCCCGGTGATGTAGTAGCACTGCTGAACCTGATCATGCTTTTGCATCCTTCGACTGAAGGCATCTATGTGATCCAACCTTTCACGATCCAGCTCAACCATGATGACAAATGTCATATGTTGCCCCACTTTAACTGGGTCTACCAATGCAACCTCGCCGGTGATAACACCAGAGTTGCGTAGATTGCGAACGCGCCGCTGCACAGTAGGTACAGAGATCCCAACCTCGTAACTGAGTTGTTCAAGCGAGGCGCGAGCATCTTGCTGGAGAACCTTCAATAACTTTTGATCGTATTTATCCATAGAGCCCAAAAAACTGATTTAAATTGATCAAATTTTATCAAAATCTGTGGAGTTTTCATCATTTTTTGTCGATACCATTCTTCTATGAAAAAGACAACTTCAACAACGCAATCAACCGACGCACTCAATCTCGTCAGTCGGTGTCCAAGATATCAAATTTCCCCCCTTTGCAAGTTGGAATCAGAAGGTATCGATATTTGGCTCAAAGACGAGAGAACGCGATTCGGCTTAGGCTCATTTAAAAGCCTTGGAAGTGCCTACGCGGTTATCCGACACATCGCAGACTCTTTGCAGATTTGCCCCAGTCTTGTGAATACAGACATTTTCAGACATGCGGCAACTCATATGACCTTTGTTTGTGCCAGTGCTGGCAATCACGGTTTAGGCGTCGCTGCCGCTTCCGCCACATTTGGCGCAAAAGCTCGCATCCACCTTGCATCCACTGTACCCGAAAGTTACTCGCTACGATTGCAGAAATTGGGGGCAACCGTTTTGCGGTCTGGCGCAAATTATGAAGAAAGCATGGAGCTTGCTATTACTGATACCGAAAGCACTGGTGCCATTTTACTGGCGGACAGTTCGTGGAATGGTTACTCCGATGTTCCCAAGCTGATTATGGAGGGCTACACCGTAATCGCGGAAGAACTTCGTACCCAATTCGAATCCGAGGGTACATGGCCAACTCATGTCTACCTTCAAGCAGGCGTAGGGTCGTTTGCAGCGGCTTTGACTACAGGCATTCGTGAAAATTGGCAAGTGCAGCCGCACATTAGCATTGTTGAACCTGTCGATGCTGCGTGTCTCCTCACTAGCGCATCTGTCGGCGCCATTTCCAGTGTAAGTGGAGCAGCGTCGATCATGGGAATGCTTGACTGCAAGGTACCTTCCCAGGTGGCCTTCGAAGTACTAAAAAATGAAGCAAATAACTTTATAAGCATTTCTGACGCTGAAGCTAGGCGAGCCGTTGAGAAGTTACAGCGTCTGGGGGTGGCTACCACGCCCTCGGGTGGCGCCGGTTTTGCGGCTGTACTAAAAGAACAAAAACTGTTGGATGCAGGTCGAACGGATTTCAACCCTCTTATTATTGTCACCGAAGCCGACCATCACACATCAAAATCATGCGTATAGAACAAATTTTCAAATACCCGGTCAAAGGTCTCGCCGGTGTGGAAATGCAAAATGCGATGCTTCGCCCAGAGTCTGGCCTGGATGGAGATCGTCGACGTGCGATAACACTGGGTAAGCCAAACACGTCAAAAATTGGTGATTGGGCAGAATGTGGCACATTCGAACGTTTAACCATCAACCCTTCACTCGCTTTATGGAAAGTCGATTCACAAAACGGTCAAGACACCATAACGTCGCCACAAGGAACAGCGTTTTCTGCCTCATCTTCAACTCGATTAACTCACGGTTCTTTTTCAGATCAAGCTCGTGTTGTAGAAAGTCAGAAAGGATTTTGGGATCACCGCGATGCACAGATATCCATCATAAATCTCAACACATTGGCGGAAATTGAACGTGTGACTGGCGTCCAAATTGATCGTAGACGGTTTCGCGCAAATATCTACGTCCGTGCGGAACCGTGGTCGGAATTCGCTTGGCTTGGGCAGGTACTAAAGGCTCAAGAGCCCAAGCTTTATGTACTACGTCCAACAGATCGCTGTCGCGCAACGTCAGTGAATCCTGACAGCAGTGAGCTAGATACAAATATCCCAGCGTTACTATTAAGACACTATGGGCATCATTACTGTGGCGTTTACGCAAAAGTCATTAAAGGCGGGACAATTAGGCAAGACTCTAACTTCGTTTTGCAAAACCACGAGCCTAATCAACATATGACTCAGGCTGCAATCCAGCCGACCGCGCCAACACCAAGTGATTGGCCACGTTTAGCGATGGTAAAAGACGTATTTGAGGAAACCAAGGACACGCGTTCAATCTGGCTGCAAGACACTGCGATGATGCAAGATTTGGAGCTGCCGTTCTTTGCGGGAATGCACATTAAAACACACAACATAAAAAGCTCCGGTGTTTGGCGATCCTATTCTGTATCGAAGTATGAAAATAGGCTAATCAGGCTCACCGTCAAGCGACAAAGCGGATTAGGATCTAACGCCATCCATCAGTTAAATATTGGCGATAAAGTGCTCATTAGCGGCCCTTTTGGCGATATGCGCCTAGACCCAAAAGCAACGGCATACACCTTTGTAACCGCCGGAATTGGAATTACGCCAATCATTCCAATGTTGGCGTCACTACGCGACGACTCTCGCAAAATTCAAGTATTCCACTCGGTTACAAGTCAAACCTCGCTTGCTCTTTGGGACGAAGTTTTGGAACACGCCACAAATCAACACAACACTGCGTTACACCTTTTTATAACCGAGAAACTTTCTAGCTACGCCTTATCAGGCAACCGCATGGACCCTACGGCCATTGCGAAAGGTGTAGCACAAGACGGTTCTTTCGTTGTTGTTTGTGGCCCAGAGTCCTTCCAACAATCGGTTCTACGAGAACTTAAAAAACAAGATATACCGGAATCTAGAATAGTGACTGAGAAGTTCGTGTCACCCTTATCCACAAAAGCAATCAACTCAGCAACCAACTACAGTGCGCATCAAGTTCGACTAAATAAAACCGATGTGCAAGGTATTTGGCAACGTTCAGATCAATCACTACTGGATTTTGTAGAGCGGCACGGAGTGAACATCCAATCTCAGTGTCGGGCCGGTGTGTGTGGCTCGTGTAAGGTTCGCCTTCTTGAAGGTTCAGTGCTGTGTCTATCAAGCGGCGAAAAGAAAAACAGCGAAGTCATCCTGACTTGCTGCAGCGTGCCGCTCAGCAACGTCATACTGACATGCTGAAAATACACAAAAATCAATTTTACAAAAGGTAATACGATGAGCAAAAAAGTACTATATTTGATGACGTTATATCTTCTCGTCATCAGCCCATGCGAAGCCGCTATTTCAAAGCAAGGATTGTCTGCAACTGATGAAAGCAAATTGCTTAATCAGTGGCTCGATCAGCAATATCAGTACGAGTTGGTGATGAGCCCAATGACAGCAACAAGAGAAGGCTTCAAAGAAGGATATAGCCGCCTTGATGATTTCAGTGAGCTGGCGGAAAGGAGCAAGCTAGCTTGGAAAAAAGCGAGTGTTGAGGAGATGCGACGGCGATTCGATTATGAAAAGTTGAACCAAGACGCAAAGCTGTCGTATCGACTTTGGGAGTTTCAGCACGAAGAACTCAAATCCAAGCACGAATTCCAACGACATTATTATGTGTTTAACCAATTGTTCGGCCCTCACACTCGGATACCAACCTTTATGATCAATTATCATAGTGTGGAGACTGTAGAAGAAATGCAGGACTATATTTCTCGTTTGGCTCAAATTGGTCGCGCAATCAACCAACTAACCGCCAGAATGAAAGCCGCCGGTGAAAATGGTATCAGGCCACCGCGCTTCGTCTACGAGCAAGTCAGAGATCAAGCTAGCAAAGTCATCGCTGGTCGACCTTTTGATGAGTCTGAACGAGACTCTTCATTATATAAAGACATGAAAAATAAAACGGCCTTGCTTGTTAAAAACCAGCATCTCACCAAAGAAGATGCAATGAATTTGATTGATCAAGCTGAACGAATCATGTCTCTACAAATACAGCCTGCCTATGTGAATTTGATTGATTGGTTAGAAACTGACATGGCTAATAGCGATAAAACGCCACGTGGGGTTTCAGTGTTTAATCGTGGGCGAGAGTTTTATAATCAAACACTAATATCTCAAACCACAAGTACGCTTACTGCCGATGAAATTCATGACATCGGGTTAGAAGAAGTCGCGCGGATTAGAGTAGAAATGCTAAAGATAAAAGGCGAACTTGGTTATCAAGGCAGCTTAATTGAGTTCTTTGCTCACTTGCGAGATAACAAAGACAATCCAGATTATTATTTTTCAAATAACGATGAGGGACGTAAAGCGTATATTGATCAATCCACGTCGTTCATCAGAAAAATAGAAAGCCAACTGCCGCGTTACTTCAACCAGCTGCCAAAAGCCGATTTGGTGGTCAAGCGCGTCGAACCCTATCGCGAAGAGGACGGAGCTCCGCAACACTATCTACCGCCACAGCCAAACACAGACAAACCAGGCGTCTACTACGCACATTTATCCGATATGTCGGCAATGCCCAAAGGCTTGATGGAGGTGACCGCATATCATGAAGCGCTTCCCGGTCATCATATGCAGGTGGCTATTGCTCAAGAGTTGGATGATATTCCTACCTTTCGAAAGCGCGCTTTTTTTGGGGCTTATATCGAAGGTTGGGCACTTTACAGTGAAGTGCTGGCTAAAGAGATGGAAGGCACTTATCAGAATTTGCTGTCGGATTTTGGCCGGTTGAGTAGTGAAATGATTAGAGCAATACGTCTAGTCGTGGACACCGGTTTACACAGCAAAGGTTGGAGTCGTGACAAGGCCACCGAGTACTTTTCCAGTAATTCATTACTTCCAGCACAAACGATCCAATCTGAAATTAATCGTTATCTCGTGTGGCCTGGACAAGCCACTAGTTATAAGGTTGGCATGCTACACATACAAGACCTCCGGCGTCGGGCCGAATCGGAACTTGGAGATCAGTTTGATCTAAAAGAATTTCATGGAGCGATTCTTGATGGCGGTGCGCTCCCATTGAGTTTACTAGAGGACAAGGTAGGTCGTTGGATCAACCAGACTAAGAAATCGAGATAGTAGTCGACCTAATTGAATATTATTAAGCAGTGAAAATATTTCATTCTAAATATTTTGCTAAGGAAGATTGCGGTTTTCATATGCCGGTTCGCACTGGAGTCATCGGGGGCCTTCTTCGATGGTGGTATGTCGCCGTTCGATTTGAGTATTTGTTTATTATTGTTGAACCCGTCGACCTAAGACTAGCTGGCTGACTCGATCTCTGTATTTAGTCACCTCTTGAGATTTACCATACCTTTACGGTTAAATATAAAGCACAGAGTCTATACATAACAATCAAATGTTCTCTAAGCCATGTTGACCTTTTCCAAAATTTGGTCCCGGTCAACTTGGTAAGTGTAGTGGTTTGACCCCATCTTTAGTGGTAAATCATCATCGTTAAGGAAAGGGAAATCACTCATTTGTACTTGAATATATAATTGCTTATGTATAAGCGGTTATGTATAGTGTAGTGATGATGAAATATGAAAAAGCTTCAGACGGGCTAGGTACACAATTAAGAAGGCTAATTGAATTACTTGATGGCGATCTAGAAAAAATCTATGAAAACGATGGAGTGGGGTACAGGCCAAGATTTACCCCAATTATGAAGTCTCTTGCTGCGAGGGATGGTTTAACGATTAAGGAAATCTCTGATTTATCTAGCATCTCGCATTCAGCCGCTAGTCAGACTGTTTCTAAGTTGATTGATCTTGGATGGGTTTTTAGCAAAGTGGGTAACGGCGACGCTAGAGAGCGTGCTATTTACCTAACGAATGTTGGTCGTTCAATGTTGCCGATGCTCCAGCGTCGATGGCGAGCGACACAAGCTGCTGCCAATAAGCTGGACGCAGAACTTTCCTCTCCGTTAAGTAAATTACTAGCAGAGAGTATTGATAGGCTGTCTGAAAAATCTTTTTCGAAGAGGATATTTGAACAAGAAATTTTACTAGATAAAAGTAAAGATAATTTGAATTAATGATTAACAATACAATAGGATAGGATAAAAATTATGATTTCAATGTTTGCGAGCATGGCTATAGCATCGATATGTGATATCGAGCGTAAGACTCTTTATATGGTTGCCGACATAGTTGAAGAAAGGTACGTTTTAGAAGAGGATGCCATTCGAGTGGCAAAAACTATAAGGAAGCAAGCTAAAAACGCTACTGCACAGCAGAATTGTGACCCCAGTTCGCAGTTTGCGTCGAATGTTACTGACGAGTTGAGAAAAATCTCTGGTGATGGACATTTTTACCTGGAGGCTTCCGCAGATGAAGGAGAAGATGATTGGATTGCAGAGTGGATATCAAATGGAAAATACAATGGGTATGGTGTTGAACGGGTAGAAATACTGGAGGAGAATATAGGTATTGTAAAAATATCTACGTTTTACGACATGAAAACCGCCTTTGATCGATTTGAAGCTGCGTTCAAGCTAGTTGAAGATACTCAAGGGTTGATACTTGATCTGCGAGGTAACGGCGGGGGCTCGAGCGAGACTGAATGGCCGTTGCAATGGACTTTCTTGGAGCCCGGGACTGAAGTCCCCCTACGGCTTGAATCTCGGTTTGGAGATGTGAAGGATTTAGTCGAACCTAAAGTACCTTGGTTAAGGTATGGTTCTGAAAGACCTCTTGCCATATTGTTAGATGACCGGTCTTTTTCTGCCCCGGAAGCAATCGCCTTCTCTCTGCAGTCTATCGGAAGGGCCGTAGTTATTGGCTCCAAGTCCGGTGGAGGAGCGCATATGCTCGGCACAGGAATTCCTTTATCAACAGGTTTTAAATTACATGTCCCTGAGATTCGCCCTGTTGCCTCTAAATCGGGGCTTAATTGGGAAGCTGTGGGGGTCACACCGGATATAGTCTATCAAGGAGACGATATTGTAAAAGTTGCTATTAAGGAGTTGATTACCAAATAAAGTATTCTAAGAGGAGAGGTCGTGGTTTGGGATTTGGTAAAAATCAGCTTTTAAGTAGACCTTTCCTTAGGTTAGCTGAAGAGGTTTAGCGACTTGGCAATGAGTGTACAAACGACGCATATTTACTCTTTTTCAAAATACGGTCAGGGTTCGACAAAATCAGTAATTCTTTAAGAGCTCTAGCTTTATCTAGAGAGTTTTCATAGTAATGGCGAGAAATTTGCTTTCCAATCCAATAGCCCATGTCTCTAGGTTGGTCGCTTGAAGGTTTTGTGTACATCCAATCTCCAAGCGATTCGTCATGCATAGCAGCACTAAAGTCTTTCCAAAGTTTCTTCTCGTTGGTTTTACCATAACTGCTTCTTTCCATTTCCGCTTTGCCTGTATCAGTAAGAAAAAAGCTTGAGACTAAATCCGCAAATCCTTCGTGTAATGCTTGTCTAAGCAGACTGTTTTTCGCTCTTGGTTTGGGTTTGCTTCGGATCATGGCTTGGTAAACATGAACGACTTCGTGATAGGTGTACCACCGCAATAAATTTTTAGCCTCAGCTTCATTCTCTGCGAATTTACAGAGAACTTCGAGTCCAATTGCTAAACCTTTTCGGTTTGCGGTACCTCCAGAATTATTTGCACCAAACAATATGTAAACTGGAGTCTCGAAATCGACATTGAGTAGCTCTCTTGATTTACGAAGTAGTTCTTCTGCTTCGCTTTGAAATTCTTGAGCCGCTGGAAGGCATATCTCTATTGCCTTAGAATAATCAGCCTCGGCTTTACTGATGGCTCGCATCATATTGTCAGCAGTTTTGATTCTCAACGGTGTAAAAAGGTCAATGCCTTCAGTTCCGACACTAAGGTAATTCTTGTCTAAAGCTATTGAGGTCATTTTTTCTTGCTTAAGAAATATTGCCGCGAAATTTTCCGCATCCTGTGTGCTGTATTGAGCCTGTGCTGAAAAAGGGCTTTGATACAGAGATAAAAAAATGATGGCTAGAGAAAGTGTTTTAGCTATGCGATTCGTCATCTTTATACCGTTTAAGTGTTGTTTTTGAACTGCGTTACTCCTGTCTCTAGCATTGTGGGGACAGAAATAAAGGGGATTAGACGTGCTGTTAGATTCCGAATTGAAACGTTAGTTTCTTCGTTTAATGTCATGAGGTAGGTCATACATAAACAATACTCCTGGAAATATAGACGACTCTCCACCAAACGGGTAGTATCCTCCAGACCCTACGGCTTTAATCGGGTAGGGAACAGTTCCTAATAGTTTCCTCCGATATCCTAATGTTATTGAATGGTTCTTAAAGAATCTATTGGCGTGAGCAAATGCAGTATCGGCCGTTGACGACCAAATACTTCCGTTCCTAGGGTGTCGTGCGTCTATTCTAAAATTTGGGTCGTTGTTATGGCCATACATATACCTTTCATACTTATCGCTTACGTAGTTAGACATAGTCTCTGCTACAAATTCAAGGTCTTTGCCATCCCTGTCTGGTGGGGATCCCTCAGTCCCAAACTCACCATGTGAGGTAGAGAATTGATAAAGTGAATCATCACCTTGACGCGAAAGAGTCTCTGCAAATGTGAGGCAAGGTCCAATAGCAACAATGCCATAGTTCCAACCTAGGTCTGGTAGGGTTTCGTCTTTCGTCGTGTTCGGGTTGTCGGCACGAGCGCGCTCAAACTCTCCAATAAAACCCTCTTTGAATACGGAGTAGGCTAGAAACTCACGACAAAAATTTTGTGCGTCTTTTACCAGTCTTCGATCCCGATTCAGTATGCCTATGATGCCGATTGATCGAGCTAAGTTGGCGCGCCGATTATTATAGAAGTAGCTCAACCTTGGAATCTTTGGGCCACCGGCGTATCCCGGCGCTCTCATCTCATGCCCGGCCAGATAATAGTCGGAGAGAACTGGTGTTGGAGCGGTCCTATCTTCAAATAGCTTTTCAAGACCTTCATTTAAGTCAACACGTGCGAAGTTTGCGTAACTGGAAAACCAGCGAAGCAATATTGTCCTTTTGTCTGCAGGAATTGAGTTCGATAAAAAATCATATGCGACTACTAAACGAGAGATCCATTCGGATAAGAGAAAGACTCCGCCATCGCCGCTTTTTCCCTTGCACCAGATGATATCGTTAGAAAAATCCATCTTTCGATCTCTTGCTATTCTAAGGAGTGCACTCAAAGCCAGTCGTTTTGAGGCGGTATCGTTCTCTATCAGCCCGTAAAACGCTGTATCTCGAAGTCTCGACGCGTGTCTATTTGTGGGAAATTTTCCGTTATAGCAACCATCACGATTTTCCGGCTTGGGAGATGAATACTCAAGGTCTTTATCTGGATCAAAATAGTCTGACAATGCGTCTTTATGGAAACTATTCCGTGCCTTTAATATGTGATCCCAATCGCCAGGGCTATTGGGTGACACGTCTCCTTTGGTTTTATAAGGGCCCTTACCTGCACGTTCTCTCCATATACGCAGTTCTGAACTAGACCAAAATAAATGAGAATTTTGATCTTCAACTAGCATCAAAATTGGAGGTAGACTTTTCAATGCGCGGCCCGCAGTCTCACGATTTGCATGTGCTACTCCAACTATACAAGCTATAAGAAGTGAGATAGATATAACGGATTTTGAGTATGTCATATGGAATAGCTCTATAGTTTGGGAACTTTCGATAATGTAACCGGTATCATAATGATTCGCAATCTTTGAAATACAGGGGAGCCAGATTGGCGGAAAAGTAGCGCCATATAAGTGAACCTGCCGAGAACTCGGAAATCCATGACAAGAAAATTGCGGGTAGCCCTTATTTTTTGGGTGGACAAATACTGGTTTATATAAAGACAGATCACTCGGTGACTCAGATGGTCTTTCCTGTGTAAACTCTATGTTTTTTTCGATATGCCGCAGAGCGTGTTCCAGTCACTTTTGCAAATGTGGAATAGAAAGAAGATCTTGAATTGAAACCGGCATCAAAGAATATATTCAATACTGGATCATTGCTATCTTCGAGGCGTGCGATCGCTTTCTTTACTCGCAGGCCATTTACTTAGTCAAAAAACGAGTCTACGATTTTAAAGTTGATCGTTTGCGGGATATAGTTTGAGAAGATATCAATCCTTCTAGATAGGAGAGAAAGAGAGAGGCTGGGACCTAAGTACATTCTATGCTCCTCCACTGCTATCCGAATTTTTTGTTCAATTTCCATATGTTGCGCTTCCGATAAGCCAGAATTCTTACATTTTTCGCGAACGATTGGCGGCGTAGCATTGCCTGTTCTAAGGTATTACGTTTCGTGTTTAAGTGATATCCCCCATGTGCAATATGATCAAATGATGACCGATTGTAGAATAAAGTTAATCGGAGGCTATAGTTGGTCCTATTAGTAACAGAGCTGATTTTCATTGAGTATTCGGAATAATGATCTTGTGATGATCAGGGTTGCTCTTAATTGATATGACTTGTTAATATTGCGGGTAGGGCTTTCGTTGATTTTCCGACAAGCTAAACCCAAACAAATGTCTATCAATACTGGCAATCTGTCCTGAAATTGGTAATAGAAACAGCTGCTATTAGTGCATTCATGGTTTCCCAATACAGGAAACCCCGACTATCAGAGGTCAGGGTTCCTAGCATGTTTATTTTTTACAATTTATCTAGAACTCGGTTAAGTTTGCGATTCTGACGTTTTTTGAAACGTCTGTATTCGCCTTTTTGTCGTTTTAAAAATCGACGCCATTCTCTATCTTGTTGTTTCAAAAAACGATCTATTTTTCGATTTCCAGTTCCAATGCTTCCGGCGTTGGGGCATATACTTCTTGAAATACAGCTCTGACCAGCCTCGTATCCCCAGTCACCAATGTCTACTTTGCATATAGGCCAGATGCTACCGTCGCTCCAGGTACACATTTCATCGTTAGTAGGTGGGTTCCCGCCGCTACTGTCAAATATTGTTGCTATGAGAGATGTTTCAGTAATTCCATTGCTTCCGTTGATGAGGCGCTGCCCCCAAGGTGTAAGGTCACTTGAATCAAAGTTGCTGACTAGATCTAACGCCAGACAACAATCTCCGTTTCCTGACCAAGACCAGCCGATATAGCCAATTCCATGCTGCTGAGCGAGATCTAAGAGAGAATCAATATCTATATCTTGGCCGCCATGTGATGCGCCAAATTCTCCAATAATCAAGGGTAATCCGTGTGATTGGAATGCTTGTATGTAAGACTCTTGATTAGATGCTGATGAAAATACTTCATACATATGTACGGAAAAGATAGTGTTACTTTGAGAGTCTGCCGCAAAAATTTGTGGCGCATTGTCTCTCATGAAGAACTGCCAATCTTGTCCCCAATTCGCAGCATCGACCATTAGTGTATGAGTCAGACCAGCAAGTCGTAAAGACTGAATAGCTTCAATCGTTCCGTTTACATAGGTGTCTGAATTGACCCCGGAATTTCCAAACGGCTCGTTAGCTATATTTATAATAATATAGTCTTCTTCACCTTGTATTACTTGTAAAATATCAGGGCTAGTCCAATACGCGGCTGATTCTTCTAGCGGAACCGCACCTGACGACTCAGGGTAGCCGGTGGAGTCGTGCACTTCTAGCACGCAGATCAATTTGTTTTCTTTGCATAATGATATGACGTTAGCGACATCAGAGCCGGAATTTCTGGTCCATTGGCCACCGTTGGACAAAACTACTCTTACGGTGTTTGCGCCAGTCGCTGCGATATCGCCAAATGATGCGGTTTCGCTTGTATACCAAGTGTGTGGGTGGTTAATTCCTCGCATAACAAACGCGTTGCCATTGGCATCTATCAATTGAGTACCAGAAACGCTAAAACCTGCCATGGCGGTATTGGAAAGGGTAACTGCGAGTGCGGCTGATAATACGAGCAAACATGCCCGGATTGAATTAATAATGGTCATTTGAATCCTCCGATTAATATTTTGGTGCGTCACCAGCTGTTCTCTGCGTTGATTTTTTGCACTAGTTCGAGACGAGAAGAGCGACTTAAAATTCTGCTATTCCAGAGACAGTTTCTAGGTGAACGAGGGTAATCAAAAAATGCTTTCCGAACAGGCCTATACTGAATGATCTGATTGTAGGGTTGTGCATTTATCGATTTTCGATAAAGAGATTGAAAGCCGAGAGCTACATACTAGCTAGTGCAGATATCCACTTTTAATCGAGCATAAATGTAACCGGTTGCATTTGGGGAGTCAATGAAGTCTGTGGTCTTTTCTCCAGTCTAAAAACTCGCATGAGCTTTTTCATGGGCAACTAGGAAAACTCTGCTGCGAGTATTTTGGTAATCGATAGCAGTAGAAACATCCATAGGTTAGCGGTTTATACGCGATTTCATGCCATAGATTTACAAAGTAAGAAGATTGCTAAAGTTGAACTGCTCTCAAGAGTGAATAATAACGATTGGTGGGGCTTTCAAACGAATGGTGAAATTTGATTATCTATCTGTAACCGGTTACATTATTGGTCGACGAAGATATCTGGGGTGCTGAGTGAGCTATAGCTACAGATTCTGTACGATGAGAGAGCCTGAAGGCTTAGATGAATAATTGAAGGGCTGCCGATTGTTCGCCAATACTTAGCCTCCTACAGTGTGACCATTGAGTATCTTTTCTGAAAATACCGACAAATCCTTTCATGAAAATGAATGTTGAGACAGGTTAGGGCAGCACATTTTTTTAAATTTTGGTTGTATTAAATTGCACTATTTAATGCATCTGGAACGTAGCCGGTATCATTGAAGTTTATTAAACACATAGGTTTTAAGAGTATGAAATTTAGCTATAAGGGATTAATTATCCTGTTCATTACCTTTAGTATGGCAGGAGAAGTGACAGCAGTTGGAGTTAAGGTTTTTGACGATGAGTCGTGGCTGAACTTTACTGCTTCTTATGATAAAACTGCCATTGTCAAGAATCACGCGATAGGAGGAGGGTTGGATCTTATGGGTGAAGGAGTGCTGATGCTGGAGAAAGAAAATACGGGGTTACCTTTTTGGAAAACGACCAAGTTTGTAGAGGCCGGCAGTTGGTTCTCATCTTGGTTGGACTCTCATCCATCAACAATTGATATCGAGTGGCTGAGCTACGGCTATTTAGAAAAAATGGATGAAAATTGGATTAAGTTTTCTGGAAACCCACTAATAAGTGAGCATGCTTGGAATCACGCCACTGATCAGACGCTCCAGCTCCCCAGTCACTATTCAGACCGGCCAAATGATCAATCGTTGGAGCGAGGACATGGAGTATATGAAGATAAATGGGTCTTATTTTTTAATATAGGTGGATGGGCCGTCAAAGGATGGGGTATGGCAATCGCTGATTCATTGGAGCCCCTCAAACAGGGTGTTAATCCATTTAGACTGGCTGAACCCTATCCGCTAACCAAGGCAACCGGAGGGTATAATGCGCCCAATGATTGGTTCTTTCATAGTGGCACTTGGTATGCACCGGACGAATCCCGTGATCACACTTCTCGTATGTGGACGAGCAAAGATACAGTTTCTTGGAAGCTCGAGGGGCCAATCGAGGGTATTAACGGTCATGACCCTGGTATAATTTGGGATGGTGAGTATTTCTACTTGTTTAACGAAGATGAAAATCGGATTACCGTTGTTAGGAGCGATGATCCGCTTGCAAAGTGGACGGCTCCGTCGATTCCCGTTGAAAAAAGAGGGGAATGGGAAAATGGTGTTGCGGTAGACATTATGGATCATACTGGCGATGCGGATCTAGCCTATTTTAATAATCGCTGGCATATGTTTATGGATGATGGTGAGCATTTTCACTACAACTTGGCGTACGCTTGGACGACTGGAGAAGAGTTTCCTTATGGTTGGAGATTGACAAACGACGCTTTTGGGCCATTTAAGCCAGATCAAAATCAACTGTGGGACAATGATACAGAAGATGGAAACAGTTTTGGCACTGGCGATGCTGATATCGCTCTTGATGGCAACACTCTCTACTTAACTTATGAGAGACCAATAGGAATCGCATATAAGGAATTGGGCGTCGAAAAAACGGAGCGTCAAAAAGTTTATGTGCAAGCAGACTATACAGTTGATGGTCGACTTTCTTCGGGACCTACTATTTCTGTTGGCAAGAGGCAATCAATAAAGTTTGGACGATTGGAAGTACCTGATTCGGCGGAGAAATGGAGGTTGAATTTGATACTCAGTACAGAAGATCGTGATGTCTCTCCAATGGTGAACAAGATGTTAATCAAATAATTGTTTCTCAATCGATGCAGTTCGAAGTAATTTCAAGTGACTACCCAGGCCATGGCTCGAGGATTCTCGCACTTGATAAGCCCTAGAATTTTAACAGGGCTTCTTCTATGTAATTTCAATGTGATCGGCTATATTTTTTACTATTAGTTCAACTATTGAAGTTTTAGGGATCTCTGAGTCATCATGATTGTAATATTGCTAGAAGTTTTGAATATTTAGGTAAGGTTGTAAATGCTCCATGAAAAGTTGGTTTGTACTACTGTGATGGTTGTGCTGTTTTTTTTAAGTAGTGTTTGCTGTGGTTCTAATATCAGTAGCTCGCCCACTGGCCCAGATGAGAAGGCATCCGATTCATATATAAAGTCTATTATCGAGTCGGTCGATTTTCTTAAAAAGAACGCATATTCTCCTGAAGCTCGAGTTTTTTACTCTGATATTGATAATAAGGGCCGGGTCTCCACCAGCAAGGTATATCTGGTGTCACTAAGCCGTACAATCTATGCGCTCTCATTCTCTTCTAAATATGTTCCAGAGAATTTGGCGCTCGCCAAGCAATCGGCTGAGTTTTTAACAGAGAATCTTATTTTTGAGCATGATGGCCTTGCTTATTTTCTGCCTGAGTACGATTTGAGCAGCGGATCGTCTCCAAAAGTAAGAGAATTGGATGTTTGGCAGCAGGCTTATGGGCTTACAGGGTTAGTTGAGCTTTATCGAAATTGGCCGGATCCCGAATTGTTTCGAATCATTGAGCTGATGCACATTGCTTTCGTCAATCGCTTTTCTGATCTAAAAAATGGAGGCTTTTGGGGGCGTTACAGTCTCGAAAATGGCCCCATTTTTTCGAGTAAGAGTTTTCAGTCCACTGTTTATCCAGTAACAGCTTATATGAACAATCTATGGGCGATTTCTCCTAACCCTAAGCCGCTCCAAGCGTTGCTGTCTAAGCATGTGCAATATGCGCATGACTACCTTTGGGACTCTGCGAAGAATTGGATTAATATCAGATTTGATTCTGATTGGGGCGTATGTCCTAACGCTGACGGTAAATGTTTCAGTGTTGCTCCGGGTCATAATTTTCAACTTGCTTGGCTATTATTGAATACTAGAAACTGGACTTTTATCAGCAAAGAAAATCAGCATAAATATGATATTTTGGGTAGAAGAATAATCTCAGCTACCCTAGAAAAAGAAATTTGGGGAGAATCGAGCAAAGGTGGTTTTTTTAGCGAGTACGACCCAAGCGATTCGCAACGTATTTCACATTTAAAAGCATGGTGGCAACACAGCGAAGCGATTATCGCGTTATCATTCTACGACCCAAGCAGTCAGAAGTTAAAGGATCTCTTGGACTTTTTTGAATTAAGTTTCAAAGATCGAGTGTACGGAGGAGAGTATTTTTATCTCGATAAAGATAATAGACCAATCCTTACGGAACCTAAATCTAGCATAGGTAAGTCCGCTTACCATACTGTTGAAATGTATCGATTTCTGATTGAAAACTTGTAGAGTAGGCGGTGTTTTTAATAATACCATTCGAGCCGCGAATCGGTATTTGAAATAGATGGCTGGAATCCGGTTAACTAGCCACTATCTGTCTCGATGATTATGTCTCGTATTGATATGCTCTTAACAATTCCAGAGTTCTTTTACTGCCTTCATATTCAGTCAAGGTAGTGCCTTCAAACTCGGCGCTAACTCGGCCTTTGAACCCTGCGTCGATCAGAATCTCAAGACATAGCTTGTAGTCAATAGATGATTCATTACCTTCATTGTCGAAATCATAAGTCTTGGCGCTAACTCCTTTGGTGTATGGCGCCAGATCAATAACTCCCTGTAGCCTGTCGTACAGACGAGGAGGGTCGATGTTCCAGCCTCCCATGAAGAAGTTATCTAAGTCCAGAAGAACACCGCTATTGCTATGGTTGGTTTGGTCTATCAGCATTGCTAGCCAGGCTCCGTTGTTGGATTGATGCCCGTGATTTTCGACTAAAATTTCTAGGTTAAATTCAGCCCCCAATTCACACAAACGGTGTAAGCTTTCAGCGCATTGATTTAGTTTATCTAAATAGGAGCCGTCACCGTAAGCGTTGACGCGCAATTGGCTGCAGCCAATCTCTGCTGCGGCTTCCATCCAGGGTAGGTGGTTTTCTACGGCTCGAGTCCTCAACTCCGAATTGCTCGCACCAATAGAACCTAGTTGATCGCACATTAACAATCCGAAGGAAACTCCATCATCCTCTGCTCGTTGCTTAAGTTCTTTTAGCCAGGGTCTATCCTTAGCGTGGCCGAACCACAAAACATTTACCATGTCGATGATCGAAACATCAAGTCTACGAGCGACCTTAGTAATGTCGCGGGGATCCATTTCACCCAATAGAACGGAGTCGGGAGAAGTTCTCAGCATCTTCAAGAATTTACTGTAATTTTGGCGGCTAGCTCCAAAAATAGCATGGTGAAAACACCACTGTGAGATAGAGATTTCATAGCGAGCCTCCCTTTTTTTTGGCTGATTCGCACGTACAAGGAGTGGCGGGGAAATCAATCCCACAATAAGACTTTTGGCAAATCTGCGTCGTTTCATTTTGAACTTCCTTTCTTCATATTCTTTTCATCTTAGCTCATGCTTCTTCGGGCGTGAAGTTTCGAAATTAGCGAGCATAGTTGTTTCAAGCCTTTCTCTTGCGTTTTATTAAGTAAAATTGATTGTTGATCTTCAGGTTGTAATCAAATACTATGTAACCGGTTACATTTAGTCAACATAAAAGAGTCTTTTCATGAGTCGAGAGTTTATAGAATCATCAAAAAAGCTAGAGCAGTGGATAAGAGGTAGCGCGTTGCCGTTCTGGAAGGCGAGAGGAATGGATGGAGATGGAAGCGGACATGTTGAGCGACTTGATGAGCATGGTAATCCAGATTGGACGGCCAATATTCGAATGAGAGTACAATCTCGGCAGCTTTTTGTGTTTTCTTACGCTCATCACCTCGGTTGGGATGAGAGTGCTGAGGATACAGTAGCATCACTTTTGAAGTTTGCGGATGAGCAGCGGAGTGACGTTTCCTTTCCACACCTTTTTGACCCTAAATTTAATGTTATAGATTCTCGAAAAGACATATATGACTACGCGTTTCATATATTGGCCTACACGTGGTGTTATCGTGCTTTCAAGAACGAAAGTGCCTTAGTTTTTGCAAAGCGTTTAGTTGGCTTTTTGGATCAAGAATTCAAGTCTGTAAATGGAGGCTGGGTGGAAGGGGATTTTTCATCGTCATACCGGCGTCAAAACCCACATATGCATCTTTTAGAGGCGTTCTTGGCCCTATTCGGTGCTACTGAGGATGAGTACTGGCTGGAGCGAGCAGCCGAGATTGTGGAATTGTTTAAGCGTCATTTTTATGACTCTGAGTCCAATTTATTGTTAGAGAACTTTAATGCTGATTGGTCGGTTTGCGAGGAGCCTCACAAGTGTTACGTTGAACCTGGGCATATGATGGAGTGGGTATGGTTGCTAAACGATTTCTCGGCTCTTTCTGGTAGGGATTGCAGTGAGTACTGTGTTCGGATGCTTGAGTCGGTAAACAAGTACGGGTTCGCCTCGAGCGGCCTGCTCTATGATCGGATAGGCGTCGATCGGCGTCCTTTTATGAGAACCAAGAGGTGTTGGCCAATGACCGAGGCTGTAAAAGGGTGTGTTTCACAAGCGGTAGGTCCTAACTCTGTTGAATTGTCGCAAGCGGCTAATCATATTGATGTTTTGTTTAAGTATTTTATTTGCGAGGAGCTTGAAGGTGGTTATATTGATCAAAGAGACAGTCAGGATAGAGTGCTTGATGGGAAAATGCCAGCAAGCACTCTTTATCATTTGATAGTCGCTTCAGCAGAGGCTAGCTCTGTTAGAAATCGTTTTTTCCCAGACTAAACGTCATATCAATTCTTTTATAATGGCGCCCAATGCTGTAACCGGTTACAATATCGGGCGCCTAACAAACCCAACGACTGATCCTTTGGTCGTGTATAAAAATAATAATATAGGATAAATAATGAATATCTCCAACTTAGATATTGCGATCATTCTAGTTTATGTTCTTTTGACGATGGGGATTGGTTTCTGGGTGTCTAAAAAGGCTGCAGCTAATCTCAAAAGTTACTTTTTGGGAGGGAATAAGCTGCCGTGGTGGACGCTCGGTTTGTCTAATGCTTCTGGTATGTTTGATATCAGTGGGACCATGTGGATGGTCTATTTGCTGTTTATCTATGGACTCAAAAGTATATACATACCTTGGCTTTGGCCGTCCTTTAATCAAATATTTATGATGATGTTCTTGTCTATTTGGTTGCGCCGTTCTGGTGTGATGACTGGAGCCGAATGGATAGCTTTTCGGTTTGGGAGTGGTCGAGGTGCCACGTTATCGCATTTGGTGGTTGTTGTATTTGCCCTCTTGTCCGTACTTGGTTTTATGGCATACGGGTTTGTTGGAATTAGTAAATTTGCGGCGTCCTTTTTTCCTTGGCAGTTATCTAATAATTCCATGGTTAATGAAGTTTATTATGGATTGATTATTACCGCATTGACGACAGTTTATGTCGTGAAGGGTGGGATGTATGCAGTTGTCTTTACTGAAGTTGTTCAGTTTGTGATTATGACTATCGCGTGCATCATGGTGGGTGTTATAGCTATGCAGCAAGTATCGCCAGAAATGCTACTTTCCTCAGTTCCTAAAGGCTGGATGGATATCTCATTTGGGTGGGTGCTAGACATCGATTGGTCGGCTCAATTAATGGCGGCAAATGATAAAATTAATGCCGACGGTTATTCGTTGTTTACCATATTTATCATGTTGGTTTTATTCAAAGGTATTCTTCAGAGTATGGCTGGCCCAGCACCAAACTACGACATGCAGCGAGTGTTGTCAGCTCGAAGCCCTCGCGAGGCAGCGAAGATGAGCGCGATAGTCAATGTGGTAATGTTGTTCCCTAGATATATGTTGGTAACCGGTTTGACAGTGCTTGCGCTGGCGTTCTTTATGGATGATTTGCGTGCGATGGGACCCGACGTGGATTTTGAACAAATTCTACCCTTTGTCATTCGCGACTTCATTCCAAGTGGGCTGTTGGGTCTTTTGTTGGCAGGGTTGCTGGCTGCATTTATGTCTACGTTTGCAGCGACAACAAATGCCGCTCCAGCCTACGTGGTTAATGACATATATAAAAGGTATATAAACAAGAATGCGGCTCCCAAAGTCTATGTTCGTCTAAGTTATGCTGTTTCAGTCCTCTTTGTTGTATTGGGTACAGCCATTGGGCTTTATATACCATCTTTAAACTCACTGATTGTTTGGATTGTCAGTGCGCTTTATGGCAGTTATGCCGCTGCGAATCTGTTGAAATGGTATTGGTGGCGTTTCAATGGGTTTGGTTATTTTTATGGAATGCTGGCTGGTTTGGTAGCTGCAATACCTATGGCTGCGACTGATGTGTCACCCCTCCATGCCTTTCCGTTCTTGTTTCTGTTTTGTTTGGTTGTGTGTGTAGTATCGACTCTACTCACTAAGCCCGATGATATGGGAGTGCTGAAAGAGTTTTACCTAAAAACCCGGCCATGGGGTTTTTGGAAACCCGTCCTAGAGGAGCTAAAGAAAGAGAAGCCTGAGATTGAGAAAAATTCATCGTTTGGTAGAGACTCCTTTAACGTTCTTGTTGGGTTGGTTTGGCAAACAAGCTTAGCTGCACTGCCGATCTTTCTGGTAATTCAGCAATGGAACAATTTTTTAATTACGGCGATTGTTATTGCAACCACTTCACTGATTCTAAAGTTTAGTTGGTACGATAACCTAGAGGACTTTCCAGCTGATGGCGCCTCTTCTTCGCCTACCGTGTCATGACATCAATCAAAGAGTTAAAATGAGTACGTTTGATAAAAAAATAGAGACGATAGTGGAATCATATGAATCCGTTATCCAACAGAAAAACTCAAAGAGCCAAAAGCAAAACGGTATCTTTTCAAGATGGCAACATCCAGTTGTTACTAAAGATCATATACCTCCGTTTTGGCGCTATGATTTTGATCCTTCAGCAAACCCTTTTCTTTTGGAGCGCTTAGGAGTGAATGCCACCTTAAATTCAGGAGCGTTGCTTTGGCAAGGTCGCTATATTGTGGTTGTGCGCGTTGAAGGAAATGATCGTAAGTCCTTTTTTGCAGTTGCTGAAAGCCCCAATGGTATTGATAATTTTGAGTTTTGGGACTACCCGATTACGATGCCAGAAACAGAACGTCCAGATGTCAATGTCTATGATATGCGTTTGACGGAGCATGAAGATGGCTATATCTATGGCCTGTTCTGTACCGAAAGAAAAGATGGAGCATACCCAGATGATACGTCTGCTGCTGAAGCAGGTTGTGGAATTGCACGCACAAAGGATTTGGTTGAATGGGAGCGATTGCCCGATTTAGAAAGCAGTAGCGGTCAGCAACGTAATGTGGTCCTTCATCCTGAGTATGTAGAGGGAGAATATGCATTTTATACTCGACCTCAAGATGGCTTCATAGAAGTAGGCGGTGGAGGGGGAATTGGATTCGGTACATGTAAGGATATTGAAAACCCAGTTTTAGCAGACGAAATGATTGTCGATGGAAAGGTCTATCATACAATTAAAGAAGTTAAAAATGGTCAAGGACCGGCGCCAATTAGAACTGATTCGGGTTGGATGCATTTGGCTCACGGAGTGAGAAATACAGCGGCAGGGCTGAGGTATGTACTGTATATGTTTATGACTGAATTGGATCGCCCTTGGGTAGTGACACATCGTCCTGGAGGTCATTTGATCGCGCCAGAAGGCAGCGAGCGAGTGGGCGATGTTTCGAACGTTGTCTTTTCTAACGGCTGGATAGTGAATGACAATCAAGAGGTTTTTATTTATTACGCCTCCTCGGATACGCGTTTACATGTCGCAACCACAACTGTTGAAAAACTGGTTGATTATGTGATTAATACACCGGAAGACGGGTTGAGATCGGCAGCGAGTGTTGACCAAAGAAATGAGCTGATACGGAAGAATTTGAGCCTGCTCGGCTCAGGCAGAAAACAATCGGCGTGATTTATTATTGGATGACATCATGAAATGTGGAAGTAAATTTAGAGTTGAATTAGAAGAGATTGCGACTTGGTGGATGGAAAATTCAATTGACGAAGTCAACGGTGGATTCTATGGGGAGGTTAGCAACAACAGTATTCCCGTGGCTACTGCAGAAAAAGGGCTTGTGTTGAATGCTCGTATGCTTTGGTTCTTTAGTGAAGTAGCGAAGTTGCTTGGAGATCGTAAATACCAGTTGATCGCCGACCGTGCATTTGACTATTTGAGAACTCATTTTCGTGATAAAGAAAACGGCGGGTACTGGTGGTTAGTTGATCATTTGGGTCAACCAGTGTCGAGACGCAAGCAAGTTTACGGTCAGTCATTCGTTATTTACGCCTTTTGTGCGTATTACTCTTTAACTGACAATAAAGTAGCTCTGGAGGAGGCAATGGAAATTTTCAGCTTGCTGGAAAAGAATGCTGTTGATGGTGTTCACGGTGGCTACATAGAGGCTTTTTCAGAATCATGGAGTCCGATTGACGATTTGAGGCTTAGCCCTCAGGACATGAATCATCCTAAGACCATGAATACTCACCTGCATGTGCTTGAGGCTTATACTAGTTTACAAATGGTGCATCCTAGTCAACGTCATAGTGCTGCATTGAGAACTGTTCTCGACTATTTTCGCACTTACATTATTGATGACCGCGTTGATCATTTAAGAATGTTTCTCGATAGTGAATGGGTAGATCAATCTACGTCATATTCTTACGGGCATGATATCGAGGCGAGTTGGCTAATTTGGGAAGCGATTGATGTGTTGGATGATCCGTTGCTGAAAACTGAGTTTGAACCGATCGTTTTAGGTCTAGCAGATAGCTGCTTCGCGAGCGCGGTTGACGAGAGCGGCGGGATACTGGATGAATTCGATGTCGTCAGTAAGTTGAGGAAAAAAGAGTTTCCGTGGTGGGTGCAAGCAGAAGCGCTAGTCGGCTTTTATAACGCTTATCAAATAACCGGCAAAAGAAAGTATCTAGATGTGTTTGATAGCGTGTGGTCATTTATTGAGGAGCACATAAAAGATTATGAAAATGGTGAATGGCTTTGGTTTTCTCGCATCTGTGATGTTTCTCGGCAGAACTATAAGGCAGGTTGTTGGAAGGGACCATATCATAACGGTCGAGCTATGATTGAAGTTTGCAAGCGCCATGTTGAAACGGGTTTCGAAGAATTAGAAAAAACCGCTTAATCTGGAGGATGCATTGAAGTACATTTTACTATTTTTACTCTATTCGCTTTTTCAAAACTCTGCTTATTCAAGTTCAGATTATGTAAAAGTAAACGGCACGCAGCTCTTTTTGGGTGAAAAGCCTTACGTCTTCGTGGGTGCTAATCTGTGGTATGGAGCCTATTTGGGAGCCGAGCTTAACAAGGGAGATCGAGCTAGACTGTTAACGGAACTAGATATTTTAAAGAAAAATGGCGTGGTTAATCTGCGCGTATTAGCGTCTTCCGAAAGGAGTGAATTGGAAAGAGCAGTTTCCCCCTCTATGCAGGCTGATTCAGGACTTCTAAACGAGTCATTGCTGATCGGCCTCGATTATTTACTGTCCGAGATGTCAAAACGAGACATGCGGGCAGTTTTGTATCTGAATAATTTCTGGCAGTGGTCAGGAGGGATGAGTCAGTATGTTGTTTGGGCGAATGGAGGGAAGATTGAAGACCCCGACGTAACCGGAGATTGGAACACCTATATCGCCAGTGCAGCGAGCTTTTATCGTTCAGAGGCTGCTAACGAAATTTTTAAGAATTACATTCTTCGTGTGGTCACTAGAAAAAACACAATCACGGGAAAATTGTATTCACAAGATCCAACGATTATGTCCTGGGAGTTGGCGAATGAGCCGAGGGCGGGAATAAATGACTTGCCTTTCGCATCACATAGCCCATTTATTGATTGGGTGAGTTCAACTGCCAAGTATATAAAGTCTTTAGACAAAAACCACCTCGTTACAACAGGTAGTGAGGGCATTGCAGGCACTTCTCTCAACGAAAGTCTTTATTTGAGCGCTCATTCTTCAAAGTACATTGATTACCTGACAGTACACTTATGGCCAAAAAACTGGAGCTGGCTCGATATGTCGAACGTAGCGAAGACCTTCCCAACTGCCGTTGAAAAAGCGACAGCCTATATTGATAAACACATTGCTTTTGCGAAGAAGCTGGAAAAACCTCTGGTTTTGGAGGAGTTTGGTGTAGAACGTGATTTCGGCAACTATGAGGCGAATGGCGGCACCATTTATCGGGATGCTTTTTATCAATCCATATTTCGGCTTATCGAAAGTAATTTAGAATCCTGCGGGCCACTGGTAGGATCAAATTTTTGGGGCTGGGGAGGCGAGGGTAGAGCAAACAATAAGGATTTGATCTGGAAGGCTGGCGACAATTTCACCGGCGATCCGCCCCAGGAACCACAAGGTTTGAATTCGGTCTTTAATACTGATCAGTCGACGTTAAAGATCTTAAGTGCACACAACAAAAATCTCACTTCTATCAATGAGTTTATTCTCAAGCATTGTGTTCAACAATAGATAAATAATTATGAATAAAGCTAGATGTTTCAAGGCTTATGATGTTCGAGGACGAGTGCCTGAAGATCTCAATGAGGATATAGCCTATAAAATCGGCCGAGCGTTTGTGCTCCATCTTAAGGCCAAAGAGGTAGCCGTTGGGCATGACATTCGTCTAAGCAGTCCGTCACTGCTAAAGGCGCTCATCTCAGGAATTACTGACGAAGGAGCTAATGTCATTAATTTAGGGCTTTGTGGTACAGAGGAAATATACCATGCTGCTTTTTCCACATCCGTTGACGGCGGAATTGTGGTTACTGCAAGTCATAACCCTGAAAACTACAATGGTATGAAGTTTGTCGCCGCTGGGGCTCGCCCAATTAGTGGTGAAACCGGGCTAAAGAAGATTCAAAGCATGGTTGAAACTTCTGATTTTCCGCCGACATCTGTTAGAAAAGGCGGCGTTCGTGATGTTGTTTCTAAGACCGAGTACATATCACACTTACTTGGCTACATAGACATCAGTAAGTTGCGGCGGTTAAAAATTGTTGTTAACTCAGGTAATGGTGGCGCTGGACCGATTATCGATTTGCTCGAAAAAGAGTTGCCCTTTGATTTTATCAAAGTACACCATGATCCAGATGGTAGCTTCCCGAATGGCGTTCCAAATCCGCTGCTGATTGAAAATAGAAACGTAACTTCTGCAGCTATCGAAGAGCATGATGCTGATCTGGGGATTGCTTGGGATGGAGATTTTGATCGCTGCTTCTTTTTTGATGAAAATGGGGATTTTATTTCTGGGTATTACATCGTTGGACTTTTAGCTCGTTTGCTTTTGGATAGAGATTTAGAGCCAAATAGAAAAATTATCCATGATCCTCGACTTACTTGGAACACTATCGATGCAGTGAGGAGCGCCAACGGAGTACCGGTCATGTCTAAAACAGGTCATGCCTTTATCAAGGAACGTATGCGCAGTGAAGATGCGATTTATGGTGGCGAAATTAGCGCACACCATTATTTTAAGGGTTTTGGTTATTGTGACAGTGGGATGATTCCCTGGCTATTGCTTGCAGAGCTATTGAGCACCAAAGAGCAACCCTTTTCGAACTTTATTAATGAAGCAAAGTCTCTATTCCCAAGCAGTGACGAAATCAATTTCAATGTAGATGAGCCCGAAAGACTTGTAGATTTGATTGAGCAATTCTATTCGCCTTTGGCAGTCCACATTGAGAAAATCGATGGGCTCAGTATCGGGTTTAGCGACTGGCGGTTTAATATTCGAATGTCTAATACCGAACCTGTCGTGCGGCTAAACGTTGAAACTCGACAAAGTAATGAACTTTTACTAAACAAGATATCTGAACTAGAAGCAAAGATTTCTGAGTTCAGTGAAAACAAAAAGTCATCTAACTAGCTCTTTTAGAGACAGAATTCTCCGATTTACTTCTTATGAACTATTTGATCCCGATATATGTTTTTTCCCTGCTAGTAGCGTATACATCTAATGTTCTGGCGTTTGACAATTATATTACACGCCAGGGTCATCAACTTTATGATGGGACTGAGGTGTTTAGATTTGCCGGTATTCATGCTCCTGAATTACATAGAATAGAAGATGACAGTCGAGGGAAGTGTCAAGAGGATAGTCGTGGATGGGGGCAGTATTTCAAGTGGCCTACCGCAGATGAACAATCGAATTGGATTAAGGCCTTGAGCCGTAGCGGTCACAAGGCTATGAGGATCTATACACTTTCGGTCGCGCAAAGAAGTGATGACAAATGTGGGAGAGAAGCACATATCTTGGCCCCGCTGACAAAGGGTGGTATGCCTCGATTGAATGAGGAGGCTTTCATACACTATGATCGGATGATCATGCTAGCTGATGAAAATAATCTTAGACTGATTTTGCCGTTTATAGATCACTGGGAATGGTGGGGAGGACGAAAGCAACTTGCCGAGTTCTATGGAGAAACGGAAGATGATTTTTATGATGTTAAAAGTAAAACTTTTGAGGCCTATTTGAGCATCGTTGAAGATGTTATTACTCGCAAAAATAGCTTCACTGGCCGACTGTATAGTGAGGAAAAAGCTATCATGGCTTGGGAAACTGGGAACGAACTAAAATCTACCAATGAGAGTTTTCTTCGAATTGCTGCGTCGCATATCAAGTCTCTTGCACCCAATCAATTAGTTGTGGATGGAAATTATTTGTCAATAAATAGTTTTTCTCTAAATGACCCTAACGTCGATATTATTTCTAATCACTACTACACCGTTAACGGGAATAATAATCCAGCTTCTGTTTTGAATGACCTAAAAGCGATAGATGGAGCGAAAGTTTATATGATTGGCGAGTTTGGCTTGGATAAGGCTACAAACATACGGGATGTAATGCAAACAGCTGTACATCTGAGCTACAAGGGGGCCAAAACCGCTGGCGCGTTTGTCTGGGGCTTCAGAGGGCATCGGCATGATGGTGGTTTTTATTGGCATGCAGATCGCGATTATTTTAGCTACCATATTCCAGGCTTTCCAGAAGGGGATTCAAATGAAGAGCAAGCTGTGGTTGACTTGGTTCGTGAGGCCCAAGCTCAAATGGCAGGTATGAATGAACCTTCCAAATTGCCCATACCAGAGCCTCCTTTGCTCAGAGATATATTGACCGCGAAAAATATTCGTTGGATGGGGGCGCCGCTAGGCCGCTATTACCGTATAGAAGTCTCGTCTAACAGATATACCGGGTGGACAACAATAGCTTCCAGGATATCGGATGGAATGAATAAATTTAACCCGGAAACCGACATTATTTTTGCTGACAAACAAAGTTTTGAAGAAAATGAAACGCGCTATTATCGTGTTTTTGCTTCGAATGAAAGTGGCGAATCGCTGCCTTCAAACGTTAAGTCGTTTACTTTCCCAGTTAATCCAGAGTGAGTATCTTATTTGATAAAAAGTCCGCTTGGCACCAGTGAAGAATCTGATTATCTCAAACCTTGTTTAAATAGTGTAAACTGGGCCGGTATTTGTATGAGTTTTTTAACCTAACCATTTTATGAGTTTTTGAGGCAGTATATTGTCCAATATTAGAGAGATTGCTAGATTCGCTGGAGTTTCCACAGCCACGGTATCAAGAGCATTGAGTCATCCAGACAAGGTTGCTGAAAAAACCCTCAAAAAGGTTCGAGAGGCGATGCTAAAGTATGATTATAGGCCTAATATGATGGCTCGTAATTTTCGCGCGACAAAATCCTTTACGATTCTTGTTCTTGTTCCTAATATTGCGAACCCTTTCTTTAGTACACTAATAAGAGGGATTGAAGATGTTGCTCAAAAAAAGGGGTATTCAGTGTTGTTAGGAGATACGCGTGAAAATGAAAAGAATGAAGATGAATATTTAAGCCTCATTGAGACCAGACAAGCTGATGGTTTAATTCAACTGACTCCCTATTCACCTGGATCAAAACTATACCCTAGTTATGTATTGGCGGTGAACGCCGCAGGGTGCGAAGGAACCCCATATCCTACTATTAGGATTGACAACCGGGAGGCGGCTAAAACAGCTATCGAGTATTTTATCTCACTTGGACATCGCCGTATCGGAGTAGTAACAGGCCTGAGCGAAAACCGTCATACTATTGATCGTCTTAAAGGTTATAAGCAAGCTCTGTCAGAGGCAGGAATTGAGTATGATAGCCAGTTAGTTGTGGAGGGGGAATTTACAATGTCTTCAGGAAAGATTGCAGCTGATCAGATTGTGAAGATGGCGGATCGACCGACCGCTGTCTTTTGTATGAATGACGATATGGCTATTGCTGCTACGCAAACTTTTAAATCCAATGGATTGAAAGTACCCAAAGATATTTCTGTTATAGGCTTCGATAATATTGAGTATTCAAAGTACACTGATCCACCCCTCACGACAATAGAACAGCCCGCGCTGAAGTTGGGGAATGTTGCTGCGTCTAAGTTGATACAATTGATCGAAGGAGAGACCCTGACTGAGAGCCAGTTTATTTTGCCTCATGAATTTATTTTGAGGCAGAGTGTCACAACCGTATTAAATAACTCTTGAAAAATAGTGGTTCGTTCGTCTAATAATTAGACAAGGCAGATTAGGTATTTTGAATTTTATTGTAGACAACCTACAGAGCGTTGCGGATACATTGGCGACATACGACGCATCAAGAGTTCAACCTTTTTAAAATATGAGCATATGAAAAACGATCGGAAATATCAATTCCCCAGTAGATTAAATTTGAGAGTGGCTGCCATGAGATCAGCTATCTGTATTTTACTCTGTATCTTTATATCTGCTTGTGAAACAAAAACGTATAAAACAGCATTAGAGCTGCAAGGGCTGGATTCCTCCTTAAGGGTGACGCCAACGGAAGTGATGGTCTTAGGGACGTCACATTTAGCTGGCTATAAGGATAATCTGAATATTAAAACTCTTCGGCCATTGCTTGACAATTTAGCAGAGTATAACCCGGACATCATCACAATAGAGTCCGTGTCGGGAGAAACTTGTGATCTTATTAAGTCGTTTCCCGCTGAATACCCTAACGTTGCAGATAGATACTGTTATGACCTGACAGATTTTCAAGTAGAGTCAGGACTTACTGTTGCTGATGCTAGATCTGAAATTCGTCGAATTCTTGATGACGGCACGAAAGAACTAAATTCGTCGGAGCGTCGGAGGCTTGCCTCTGCTTTTCTCTCCTTGGGTGAAATTTATTCAGCGTTGATTCAGTGGTTGAAGTTGTCTAAAGCAGAGCAAAAATTCGGAGACGGTCTTGGTGAGAAATCGATGAAGTTTCTAGAAAAAAAGAAGGTTAGCATGAACGAAAATAATCAAATAGGTGTTCGTCTTGCTTTGACCTTAGGGCATGAGCGCATTTACGCTGTCGATGACCATAGTGCAGATATTATTTTTGCAATTGAGGACGAGTCGTTTTGGGAGAGAATGAGTGAAATATGGAAGAGTGGAGCGCGAAACCCAGTTCACAAGACTATGCAAAAACATGATGAACTGATATTAAACAACAAAGTAGTACAGGCTTATCGGTTAGTGAATCAGCATATGAGTCAAGTTGACTTTGTTGATAATGATTTTCGCAAAGCTATGAATGATGATTTACACAAGGAGTATGGACGTAAGTATGTGGCATGGTATCAAGCACGTAATTTGCGTATGGTCTCAAATGTCATTGTTGCTGCCGCAAGTGTTCCGGGGGGGAGAGTGTTATCTATTGTTGGTGCTTCACATAAACCATATTTTGAAAGTTACCTTGACGTTATGCATGACGTAAAGGTAGTGGATGTTATGCCGTTTTTGAAAGGGCCTAAGATTCATTAGTTACAGTAGATAAAATTATCTAGAAGAATCAATGTATGAGTTTGCTGTGCCTATAATGTCTGCGCTGTTGAGATTTTTGTAGTCTTTGCTACTCGTATTAGCTTCAAATTGTCGGTGTTGTCCCGAACTTCCTCTATAACAAGTTCTAGCAATAGGGGCATCGTATATTCTATTTTCTATAAATTGATAACTATTGAGCTCTCCGCTGATTCTTCGACTTTGACTATTTAGGAAAGATAAAGGCTTCTGAGGGAAATGTAGCGCTGCCGACGGATATTGTGAAGCCTTACCAGGCTGCTTTAGATGATTTGAGTTGTTACGAGCAGTATGTTTGAGAAAGACGCCTTATCATATTTTTCTGGATTGAGTGATTTTTGAATATGGGTAGGATGAAAATCGGCAGTTCTCACTGAAGACTCAATCGAATGCTTTATGTGTTCAAGGGCTTCAATTGCGTTCGAACTTTGATCATATCCAGGCGAAGGTCGAACTTGTTTGGATGAATCCCGAAACCGTCGTACATGCTTAGCGAGCTTGAATGCTCAAAATACTCGAAGCCGAACCGAAGTTGGTGGCCTCAGTTTTGAAAAGTCTCGATTTTCCGCTGCAGACTGTCAAGAATTTTTCATTCTCTGATTGATCGTCAAATACTCGAGTGAGAGCGCTGACTTAAACGGAAGTGCAAAATAGTGAAGTCTCCGATTCTTTCCTGTTACTTATCGAAGGCTACGTTGGCTTCATGTTGCGAGTTTTTGTCAATGTCCTCGTCTGGGCAAAAGTCCATCAATATAGTTAGCGCACGATGTACCAAGTTGATGCTGGTTGACTCTAGTGATTCAATGAAACCTTTGGCTAATTCAAGTGAGACACTGTTCTTGTTCCAATTTTTTTTGCGAGCATCAGATGTGAAATTTTGGTGTTTTACCGTCAAAATTGGGGCTCCTTCAACTGATACGAGCAATTCATTTGTTGCTTGTTCCTCAGTTAATAACGAACTGTAAGTATGCGTGGTGCCCATTTCTAAGTCTGGTGTCGCGGAATTCGCCATGATCAGCCCCAGGTCTGCGCTTTTGAGATTGTATAAGGGATAATTGTTGGTGTGGCTGAATTGCTAGATGTAGCATTCGCGCGATCACAAAGAAAGGCTCGAATAGTTGCATATACGGATTTTTCACACAAAAAAAGGGGGCTGCAGTCGGGATTGTCATTGTAAATAATGTAATGGCGGGCGTTTGCAAGAAGTTGAATGCTAGTCGTACCAGAGTTCTGGATGTTCTATAACCTTGAAGTCGCTAAATTAGTTACTGCGGTTAGTGATTCCTCTTCGGGAGACTCCCCATGATCTCTGAGTTTAGCGTCGCAGCTAGGAATAGGTTCGGTTGCTTCATTAGGTTATTCGACATGAGCGCAGTGTTTTTCACATAAATCTATGTATCGCCCACATTCGAATTCTGGTAACTCATATCCCCTATCTATTATCTGTCGTACTTTTCTAATGTAGTTAGTTTCATTTCACGATCCAGAAGATTTTGGAAGTATTTGTTTGTAACCGGTTACATTTTGTTGTAATGTTTGGTCGTGACTAGTTCTAGTCTGTATGTTTTTTGGTCAAGCAGTAGGACGACTAACAATGCAGCGTCTTAGGGCTCTATTTTTGGCCTTCTAAGGAAACAGTCACCTGCGGTTAAAATGAAAATTGAATGATTCGATGATCTGAAAATGGGTGCGTCGCGTCAAAAATATAAATAATTATGTACGAGGAGAAAGATGGAAAAAAATATTTTTACTAAAACAAAAGTGTCACTGGTCGTGGCGAGTCTGATTTCGGCTTCCTCATTGCCGGTTGTGGCACAAGAATATGATGTTCTTGAGGAAGTTACCGTGTATGGAGTTCGAGCTGCTCAAGCAAATTCAGTAAACGAGAAGCGAAGCTCGTCATCAATAGTTGATGCAATATCAGCGGAAGATATTGGAAAGCTGCCGGATGTTACAATTTCAGATTCTTTGCAGAGGATTCCAGGTGTTCAAATTAGGCGTTCGGCTGGAGAGGGGACCTCATTAAATGTACGTGGACTTCCACAGGTACAGACGACGTTAAATGGAGAGTCATTCCAAGCCGCAGGCTCGATAACTCTAGTGCAGCCAGATTTTGGAGATATTCCTTCACAGTTATTATCAGGCGCAACCGTCTATAAGTCTCCTACGGCTGATTTGGTTTCGGGTGGTATAACCGGAGTTGTAAACCTGAAAACTCGGCGACCATTGGACTTTGATGAGGGTTTTACAAGCGCAGGCTCGGTCGAAATAAAACGCGGTGAAGAGACTGAAGAGTCTGATTTGGGTGTCAGCTTTTTGACCAACTGGAGCAATGGGACCACCGGAGTTACGCTGTCTGTTGCCAAGGATGATGCAACGTTGGCCAATTTCTATAATGGGATGGCTGGCCCTGATAGCGCTGGCTGGACCGGCTTTCCATCTGAGTCCGAGCACTTTAATGGAGGCGTACCAACAGATGTCAACGGAGATGGCGATACGCTTGATTCCTTTATTGGGTTTCAAGGTCATACTGCTTACAATAAGACAACTGAGCGGGACCGTTTAGGTATTAATCTTGCGTTCCAAACTCAAATCTCTGATTCAACTGAGTTTATCGCTGAGGTATTCCATACATCCTTAGAAAATTATGACCGCTTTGCGGGTATTGCTAATTCAGATAAGTGGCAACGGTGGGGCTGGTTTACACCGCAAGTATCGAGAGATACGGGAGTAGTTCTGTCAAATGGGAATACTGCAAATACTGTTCAAGTTTACCAAGGTGATGGACGCCGTTTGAAGTCATACTCGGAAGTACAAGTAACCGAAAAAGAGTCAACAAATATAAATTTGGAGCTGAATTACGCGGGTGAAGGGCCCTTTTCCGGAAGTGCTCGACTACTTTACGGTAAGGCAACTGAAGATAGGATAAACAGCTATGCGGACATAGATTTGGCGAATGGGAGTCAATGGGGTGTCGAATTTCAGGACTATGCAAATGGTCGGCTTCCAACAAACCCGAATGGGTATTCAGGTAATACACAATTAACGGTGGATTATCGCGGCGAAAGTCCTGTATGGAGTGGCTTTGACCCTATAGTTGGTAATTTGGACGCTTACTCCATTGGAGCTCTCGCTTCTGAGAATAATTATGATAGAGAGGCCGATATGTTTGTTGGTCGGCTGGATGGAAGCTATGAATTTGATGGTGATGGATTCTTTACATCTTTAGACGTTGGCATTCGCCAGAGTAATAGAGAGGTCGAGAACTTCCAATATCACCTTCTTGCTCCATTTGGAGATCAGCAATGTTTAGTTCGCTGGCGCGCAACTGATGTTGTTCTGGGTGCAGATTCCTGTAGTTCGGGGAATGGTAGTGGTACCTTTTTTACGGCTGGGAACCCAACGCCTCTATCATCGTTTGGAGATGACGTGATTCAATTGACTAGCTTCGGTGGCGCATCTGGCATTCCTAGTATTTATACTTTAGATCCCAGGGCAATGGATAATGTCTTAGCATTTCACGAACGATTATATCCTGGTAATGTTCGCGGTGTGATACCTGGAGAGGCATATAAAGTAGAACTTGATGAACTGAGTTATTTTGTTAAGGGTAATTTTACAACTCAAGTTGGTGATATCGACGTTAGTGGTAATCTTGGAGTTAGGGTTGTCGACACTGATCTTTCGGTGACTCAAAACGTAGTCGGAGATGCGCAGCCTTATGGTGCTGCGGCGAGAGACGCCGGAGACTTTGTTACTAAAAGGAGTTTTTCGGATGTGCTTCCCTCGCTTAATTTGGCGTTCGAGATAAGCGAAGATTTAGTGGTGCGCGCGGCCTATGCAGAGACATTGTCTCCCCTTGATCTTAGGCAATGGGGCGAGGGGTTGGCTCCGACCTATGCTATCAACTCAGATACAGGAATTTTTGAGATTATTAGTGCAAACGCAAACGGTAATCCTGAGCTCGACCCATGGCGTGCGTCAAACTACGACCTAAGTATCGAATATTATACCAGTGAATCGAGCATGGTGAGCATTGGGTTATTTAAAGTGGATATAGAGAGCTTTGTTGAACGAGGAGAAGTCATTCTTGATCTGCCTGATCAAGATGGAGTTGTCCGCAGGAGCACTGGCGTCTCTACAAACGTTCAGGGTGAAGGTGGGACACTTGAAGGAGTGGAGCTTCAAGTTAAGCAGGCTTTTGATTTTCTGCCTGGATTTTGGTCAAATTTCGGGGTTGACATGAATTTGACTTACTCACCTAGTGACTCTGGAAATCGAGATCTTAATGGTGACGAACTTCCATTTATTGATAATTCTGAAACGCTCTATAATTTAATTGGGTGGTATCAAGATGATAAGTTCCAAGCTAGATTGGCGTTTAACTATCGTAGTGAACGAGTCGTTTTTTTCGATCGCGTTTGGGGAACTCAGGGCTTAACCATGTTTCAGGCTCCGACGTCTTACGTAGATGCATCAATGAGTTATGATATAAACGATTCAGTATCTGTCTACTTAAATGCTTCTAATATTACTGGTGAGGGTGAGGAATATTACCTTCAGTGGGAGGACCAAAAAGCGTATCGAAATGAATATGAAGCTCGATATACTATTGGTATGAGAGGTCGGTTCTAATTCAGGGTTGAACGAGAACTTCTATTGGATTCTGGATGCATGCGTGATATTTTTCTCCTTCTATCGATAGTCATTGCGCAGTAGATTTAGATCCATTTTACAGTCTGAGGCCGTTATGTACCCTCTCCGGCCTTAGACTGGCTTTTTCGGGGTGAGATCTATTTTTGTGGATAAGAAAATTAAGAAAGTTGTGGTTCTTGGTGGCGGCACCGCTGGTTGGATGGTTGCATCAAGTCTTGTGACAAAGCTCGATGGGCTAGGTCTTAAAGTAACTGTCATAGATAGTTCTAAAGTAGAAGCAATTGGAGTTGGAGAGGCAACGTTGCCATCGATCCGAAGTTTCTGTTCGAGTATCGGAATCGAAGAAATTGATCTGATGAGGTCAACGAAAGCAACCTGTAAACTTGGTGTTGAGTTTATAGATTGGTCAAAACGTGGGCAGTCGTTCTTTCATCCGTTCGGACTTTATGGCACGCCTTTTCAGTCTGTGGATTTTTATCATTACTGGCTACGGCTATTCAATGAAGATAAAGCCAGTTCTCTTGAGCACTACTCACTTGCAGCCGTCCTTGCGAAGTCTGGTAGGTTCACTCGGCCAGTAAAACAACCGAGCTCAGAACTATCTGTTTTCGATTGGGCGCTGCATTTCGATGCTGGGCTATTTGCTACGGTTTTGAAGGACCATGCCATTGCTCGAGGAGCTGTTTGCCTTGATTTAGAAGTTGTTGATGCTGAACTTGATCCAAATACAGGTGATATTTGTAAACTAGTGACCGATGGTATGCCGGTTTTTGGCGATCTTTTTGTGGATTGCTCTGGTTTTAAATCCCTGCTAATTGGAAAGGCGTTAGGCGTTGAATACGAAGACTGGTCAAATTTACTCCCTACTGACTCCGCGATAGTGTCACAGTGCGCGAATAAGCATGGGATGCAGCCCTATACGCAGTCGACTGCGCTTGAGTTTGGTTGGAAATGGAGAATACCGCTCCAGGATAGAGTTGGAAATGGTTTCGTATATAGTAGCTCTCATTGCTGTGACGATATAGCAGAAGAAACTTTTCGAAATAGCCTAGAAGGGGAGTTATTAACGAGTCCTAGCCTAATTCGATTTAAGGCGGGGCGTAGAAAAAAAGCTTGGTATAAAAATGTCGTATCAATTGGATTGTCGGCGGGGTTCGTCGAGCCCCTTGAGTCAACAAGTATTTCATTGATCGAAACTGCTATAGATCGCTTGCTCCGGTTTTTTCCACGTTCCCAGGTGGTCCCAGGTGCCGTCGAAGAGTTCAACTACCGCACTCAAATGGAGATTGAAAATATACGTGATTTTATAATTCTTCATTATGCTGGGAGTTCGAGAACTGATAGCGAGTTTTGGAACGATTTTGGTTCTATTCACCTCCCTTCGTCATTGGAGGCTCGAATATCACTATTTAGAGAAAGTGGAATTTTGAAAAAATATGAATGGGAATCGTTTCATGAGCCAAGTTGGCTGACCATGTTCACCGCTTTTGGTGTGTTGCCTCAAACATACCACCCCTTGGTAGATGCGATCAGCAAAGAAAATTTAGTGAGCAGTTTAAGTCGTATGAAGGCTAGCCTTCTAAGGTCAGCGCTAGAAGCGCCGAGTCATCCAGACTTTCTTATAGCTTATGGAGTGATGGAGGGGTAACCGTGTTGGATACGAGTTGTGTAGATAGGGGGGGGGTACATAGGATTTTGATCGTTGGTGGTGGCACCGCCGGGTGGATGGCTGCAGCTAGTTTGTCAAATCATTTTCGTGGGAAGGATTGTGCAATTTGCGTTGTAGAATCTGATTTAATTTCGCCTACCGGAGTGGGTGAGGCAACGATTCCAACGATAAGAGGGTTCAATTCACTACTTGGTATCGACGAGCGCGATTTTATTGAAAAGACCGACGCGACGTTTAAGCTTGGGATCAATTTCGAAGATTGGTTAGATGACGGACATTCCTTTTTTCACCCATTTTCAAGCTACGGTAAAAGGTTTAAAGGTATCGATTTTCACCAGATTTGGTCGCGAGGAGGCATTGCTGGTATTGATCTACCATTAAGCGAGTATTGCCTTGCTGTAAAAATGGCTAAACTGATGAAGTTTACACAGCCTCGATCGGAGCTAGGTGATTTCGGCTATGCATTCCATTTCGATGCCAATAAATATGCTACCTATCTTCGGGATTACTCACTTGCACTTGGCGTTACTCGCATCAAAGGGCACGTGCTTAATGCTGACGTTAATCACGAGGGATTTATTCAATCTCTAAATGTTGATATCGATTCGGCGGAATCGGAAACAAAGTTAGCTAAGTTGAAAGCCTCAGAAATTTTGGATAAGGGTTTACTTCATGCGGACTTATTTGTCGATTGTAGTGGCTTTAAGGGGCTGTTGATTAATAAGCTTCAGAGAAAATCATATCTGGACTGGAGTCATTGGTTGCCTTGCGACTCAGCGGTAGCAATTCGTAGTAAAGGTGATGCTGTTCTAAGGCCTTTCACTAGGTCAATCGCATCGTCTTCAGGTTGGCAGTGGCAAATTCCATTGAGAAACAGAACTGGAAATGGTTATGTGTATAGTGGTAGTCATGAATCACGAGAGGATGCGGAGAATAGGCTTTTAACCCATATAGGTGATGATGTTTTGAGTGAACCAAAACATTTCTCTTTTAAAGCTGGAATGCAGTCAGAGTTTTGGGTCAATAATTGCGTTGCTGTAGGTTTGTCTAGTGGGTTCTTGGAGCCGTTGGAATCTACAAGTATCGCGCTGATACAGTCTGGGCTTTCGAAGCTATTGACATTTTTTCCCGATAAGAATTGGAATCAATGTGATATTAATGAGGCAAATAGACAACAACAAATCGAGAATGAGAGAATTAGAGATTTCTTGATACTTCATTACTGCCTCTCAAAACGTAAAGATACCGATTTTTGGCGAGACATTACCTCAATAGTCATCCCAGATACTCTTCAGCATAAGGTGGATGTTTTTAAGAGTAAAGGCTATCTAGTCTGCTACGATCAGGAGCCTTTTGAGCGCGCGAGCTGGCTTTCAGTTTTGACTGGAATGGGAGTCCAGCAGAGTGGGATAGATTCGCGGGCGAATGGTTTGAGCGATGCTGAAGTGAGCGCATTTTTGTCTGTAACGAGTAGTAAGGTCGCGGCGCAAATTGAGCGGGTACCATTGCATAAAGACTTCTTACGGATGAACTTTTAGTGATTCACCCAGTGCGGCCAGAGGTTTTGAGCATAGTAAGGCGATTCCGGAAACAACTCGGTGAGACCTTCAATTCGTTGTTTTTGGCTGAAAGAGGCGACCAGTTAACACGAATAGTTCGAAAAATGTGGTAGAGCGCGAAGTCTTCACTAGAAATATATTAGTCAATATCTATCTCTACTTGACCTTTCCCAAAATTTGGACCCGGTCAACTTGGCAAGTGTAGTGGTTTGACCCCATCATTGGTGGTAAATCATCATTGCTAAGGAAAGGGAGATCACTCCCCTGTACTTGAATATATGATTATTTATGTATAAGTGGTTATGTATAGTGGGGTGATGATGAAATATGAAAGAGCTTCAGACGGGCTAGGTACACAATTAGGAAGGCTAATTGAATTACTAGATAAAAGTAAAGATAGTTTGAAATGGTGACTAACAACGTGATTTGACAAAAATTTTGATTTCAATGTTTGCGAGCATGGGAATAGCATCGATATGTGATATCGAGCGCAAGACTCTTTATATGGTTGTCAACATAGTTGAAGAAAGGTATGTTTTAGAAGAGGATACCTGTGTATCGCCAAAACGCGATTCCAAGCTGTTTAGGCATCGATATTGACCGCACGACGTTGGCTAACTGGATGATCCTCTGTGGCGAGTTTATACAATCACTGATCACCTACTTTTAAGAGCAGATGTTTATTCATATGAACGAAAAGCCCGTGCAAGCGCACAACCCTCCGACAAAAATCCTATTAGTGGGTTCGGTACACTGGGCCACTCATCCAACATTATACGTAGTTTGTACTTCCTTTATATAATATATGCATCAATAACCAATTTTATTTAAACTCAGAACAATACGAATCTTTTTTTGTTTAGAATTGGCCATCACCGTTTTCTATTAGGTTAACGATGAACAAATCAATATACACTGGTCCTGACGCCGTACAGGGGACAGTAAACCTCAAATACGACAATTGAGGTTTACGAATTAGGAATGCTTATTCCTCTCTATCCTGTTTGGCTCTCCCCGGCCAAAAAGGTTGCTCGGTCAAGATCTAAACCTTTAGTACGCTCGATATGTCGCAGGCCGGTGTTAACAAACCGAAGCAAGAATTAGTGTGTTTGATTGACTGAGCGAGATTAGGAGAAAATTGTTTCGATTTTTATGTCAGTAATTTGCTAAAGAGGCAGCTTCATTAATAAAATCATTTAGATCTTGGTCAGCATACCAGTTGGTTTGAGTAAAAACTCCTTGGACCTGCTCCGCGTGCCGAATATTGATTAAGGGATTGTTTGCTATTAGAACGAAATCGGCGATTTTTCCTTTTTCTATCGTTCCAGATTTATTCGATTCTCCCAAATAGGCAGCTACGTTTACCGTTCCAGTTTTCAGTGCTTCATAGGGTGACAAACCCGACTCAACTAAAAGTTCTAATTCTTGATGAGTCGCAAAACCCGGAACAACTGCTCCAAAAGCATCCGTGCCCAATAGTAGAGGTACCCCAGCTTCATGTAAGTCTTTAGTCAATGACATCAAGAGTTTTACATTTCGAGCGAAGTGATCTGCTATTTCTGCTTGTGTTTTTAGCCCGATGGCTGGTCCAAAGCGACCAAACATATTTCTGCGATAGCCATTTTTTTCGGGGTTCAGATTTTCTTCTACCGTGGATTTTGGGATAAATGATAGGCGTGGATCGGACTCCAAGGCTTTAAGTTTTGTATCGTTCAAGTATAGCGCGATGTACTTGTATATTGTTAACGTTGGGTCTAAGTAGATACCGGAGTCAGCGATTTTCTTGGCAAGCTCTTTTCTATAGTCTGGATTTTGCAGAAGTTGAATGTTAGCCTGGTATGCATTAATAAACTTATCTAGTGCAGCGAGAAAGTTGCCAGGTTCCGCGTCCAGTCCCATTTCTGTCACATATAAAAATTCTTCGACATGTTCTATCGAACTCATTCTAAGCGAGTACCGTAGCGGTAGTAGTCGCTGAGTATGTCCGGTGACTGGGAGCGAAAGTTGCTTTGCGCCGTCTAGTAGAGCGTTAAAAACATCGAGTTTAAGGTCATCGTGAATTTTGATAAAATCGTATTGCTCCTTGATGTGACTCTCTAGAACCGCAGCAACAGAGTCCACGTTAGGTAGTACCTCGTGTTTGAGCATCGGGCCACCAACTAGATACCGTGGCCCACGCATTTTCCCGTTGACAACGGCGTCTCGTAAAGCAATATGATCGACTTCACCATCCGCTAAACGCATATTTGCTGCAGTTGTGACCCCGTTGGCTAATAGTAAATTAAACATTGCTTTTGGGTGCATACGCATATGAACATGCATATCCGCTAGTCCAGGTATCACGTATTGATTGTTTCCATTGACTCTTTTTGTTGCTTTATAGCGGCTCGCCTCAGTCTGATTAACAACAGCCACTATTTTTCCTTCACGAACGGCAATAGCCTTACCTCTTAGAACTGCTTCCTCAGTCATGGTGATGACGTTTACGTTTTCTATAATGAAGTCGATGGTTTCCTCTGACGATTTTGAGGCAACCCCTGAGTTTGATACAAATGTTAGTAGTAGAAGTAAAAAGGATAGGCTTGGTTTCATTGTGTTTTCTTTAGCTTTCATTGTTGTTCGTTAGTTTGAATTATTTGTTGTACCGCTTCAATTAATGGATCACGCCCAGCAAAGTAGGCTTTTGAGGTCAGCGTGACAGGCACATCGGGAGCAATCCAAATTCGAGAATCTTCCGGCCACGAATGCTGGTGGAACTGCGATGACACTATTAGCCCAAACTTACTGTTAGGTAGCTGTAAGCGTCCCGATTCAGAGTATGCGTTCGGTTTAGATCCGCTTGGCTCTCCAACAAAGATCGGGTTTGCGATCCAATCTAAATCCGTAATCAAATTTTGACTGGCTGAAAAAGTATTGCGACCTATGAGGACAAAAAGTTCGCCTTTGGATGGGTCAGCATTAAATCGGATTAGCTGTCGGAGTAGAGGGGGCGTCAAATATCCGTTCCCGCCAGGCGAGTGGCGAAGGTCTAGAATAAGGTTGTGAATACTTGGCGATGATGATTCTTGTTCAATACGCTCTGCGAATTGAGAGATGCTTTCTTGTTCGTCATTGATCATTAAATTGACTTGGACGTAAAGAGCATTCAAATGTCTCAATTCCTGAGTCCAATAGTTTTTGTTTAGTTTACTGAGGTAAAGAGGTATCTTTCCGTTCTTTGGCATTGCTAGGGCAGGTGTAAAGGGTGTAAAGGGACGCCGTTTCGGTAAAATTGTCCGTTGTTCGCCGCTTGTCAAGGTAACCGTTATGGTCGCGCTCTCCGCGTCATTTACTACCCCTAAATATTCTAGGGTATAGGGTTGTGCAAAGTGACGAACCGAGTGCCATTTAGCTCCCATGTCGTTATCTCCCGGGAACGCAACTCGAATGATGTCGTAGGCGTTTTCAACAGACATATCTCCGACTAGGTCGACTTTTGCTCCTATCAAAGCATCTTCGTAAGCATCAATAATGTAAAGCCCGTCTGAAAACTGATAAAACTTCAACGCAAATGGAATAAGCCTGCCTCGCAGCCCGTCAACCGGCCAAAATATATCGTGTCCTGCTCCTAAGGCTCCGACAAACGCGGTGATTCGAGCCGTTATCTGTTCATCTGAGAGGCTGGGGATGTTCTCAATTAGCTTGTCTAGGAATTTATTCAAATGGAGTGCGCTAGAGTGGTGGTCGGGGTTTGAATGTAAGACGGCTACTTTACTGCGTAAATAGGTGATGTCACTTAGCCAGCCTTCATGTCGGCTAGTAGTCATCACGTGACTAATGCCCAATAACTGCTGGAACTCCCGTGTCGTCTTTAGAAGTTGGTATTCTGGGGCATCGATCAGCCCTGGTATGTCGTCATATCTGGCTTTTAGCCCCAATTTTAGCCATTCAAGTGCCGATTTGTTTTCACCATTTTTCGCATAGATTTTGGAGATCAAAATCATGATATCGTTTGGGTTGTAAGACGAAGAGCGTTCAGACTCCCACGGAGTAGTGCCTAGAGCGAGCGCCTCACGGTAGGCAGAGATGGCACCTTTTGTATCAACGGCCTCAGCGCGACATATTGCCAGTGCTCGCCATAAATCGCCGTCATCAGTGTATTCCAATACCAAGTCTTCCAGTTCCGGAAGAGCTTTGCTGCATTTGTGGTTTTGAGTGTCCGAACGTGCCTGTCTTGACCTCAGATAGTACTGCGCAGGCTTCTCTGGGAAGTTGGTCGTAGCTTTTCTTGCATTTGAGTCATTAGTTTCATTTACTAGTGGTTTTTCGTGAATCCAACTAATATTGTCTATTGATGAGGTCACGCACCCTGATAGAATAGTCATTGCCGTAATGAACGCTATCGCCTTAATATGTTTTGTTGAGCAGAAAATTTTCATCGTTAGTCTCTCTCAAGGTTGTTCAGAGATAGATAGAATAGTTGGTTTGTTGAGAGAAAAACCTTTGGGGTATGCGATGTTTATCGAAGGAAAGTCTGTGGAAATTATGAGGGAGAAGAATGACAGCTTTTTCGTCCTCAATAACGTAGTGTTTCTGCGTGGCGCTTAGTCAGAAAAATCTAATTTCCTTTCCAAATTGGAATAGCTTAACCACTTCTATGGCCCGTAAATGAGCGATCAACTTATACAACCAGGCTTTTCAATTGGCGAATTTGATGTGGATCCTGATCGCCATAGAATCGTTCTCAATTCAAGTGCCTTTCAAATTGAGCCTCTAGTGATGCGAGTGCTTTGCGTTCTTGCTGACGAGGCAGGTCAGGTAGTCAGTCAGGATATCCTCATAGAACGGGTTTGGGGCAGTGAATACGGTACTAGTGAGAGACTAGTTCGTGCGATTTCACTTTTAAGAAAGGTTTTCAGAGAGGTGCCGAACGGTGGTCGCTACATTGAAACGATACCCAAACGTGGATATCGTTTAACACGACGTATTAAATATATCGCAATCGATGAGGAGATTGATGATGCTTCTGACGATAAGGGACAAGTTGGTAGATTTAGATGGCTAGGCTTCGAAGCAATAGTCTCCAAGTTAGGCCCTATTGCCGTTCTGATAATAGTTTTAGTAATTTTTCTTTATCAAATCGTGGGGCCTAATGAGGATGTAGATCCGGTTACGGTTTCTATTCGGTCGTTTACTGAACTGACGCACGATGCTGATATTGAGCGGTTTTCTTCAGGTCTTAACATGGAATTACATGCTGCACTATCCGGAATAGCTAAGCTCAAGGTAATTGATTTAGACACCCCAAAACAATCTAGCCATCAAAAGGCCGACTTTGTTTTGCAAGGTACCGTCGAGCAAACAGATAAAGGTTTACGTGTAGCTGTTCAATGTGTGGACGCAGGCACTGGAGACCGACTCTGGTCAAGCATAATTTTTAAAAGAAATGGATTGAACAATATAGCGAGAAAAGATATCGCCCAGGAAATCAGTAGAGCTTTGCAAGCTCGACTAGGTGTTGGTATTGGCGTTGGTAGAGCATCTGCGCAGGATATTTCCGATGAAGCCTTTGAACACTATTTGGATGGCGTTGCCCTTTGGCCTGAGAGAGGAAACTTAAGTTCACGAAGAAAAGCTGTCAAAGCTTTTCGAATGTCTGTTTCACTGGCTCCGGACTTTGCTGATGCCTGGGCACGGTATGGCATAGCGATGGCGCTGTCCTTACCTGAAGTATCTGGAGAGTCTCGAGTTACTGCAGATTCGGAAGCTAAGCAGGCTCTCGATAGAGCGATGAGTTTGGATTCGAGCAGCGCGTACGCGCATATCGGTGTCGCAGCATTTTCCTTGCGTCGAGAGCTAGATACTACCAAAGCGAAATTTCATGCTAAGAGGGCCTTAGAAATTGCTCCAAAACTTGCAGAAGCACATTATGTGCTAGGTATTACTTTATTAGCCGAAGGTTTGCTTTCGGCCGCTCATCGTTCCCTCGACAGAGCAATTTTCTTAGATTCGAAAAATGTCATACCACTTAATTTGAAACTCATGTCTTTGGCTGGGAGCGGAAAGGTGTCAGAAGTTAAGGATCTGATTTTTGATTGTGATCGCTGCAATGATCCTAGCTACGACTATATCGTGTTTTTAACTTCAATCCAGCATGGATCGCCATTTTACATTGAGGAGGCCATACAACGCTATGTGGATAGTGCGGCAGCTTATGTAAAAGCAGGGTACTCGAACGAAGACGTATCAAGCGAAGACGAATTACGTGATATGGTCGAGATTTTTGTGCATAAAAGAGGTCGTCAGATAGGGCGGCGTGGTTGGATGAATGATGCAACTCCAACACTTATGATGGCATCAGTTCTTGCTCACCTAGGTGAATTCGACGAGGCTCGCAATATATTATTGAAGCTTAGAGATAGGTCTAGCTTTATCGAGTCTTTCGACCTAACCTCATTGGGCGGTTCTATCGCATTTCCCTCGACATTTGTAGATAGTGAGCAATATATGGAAGTTTGGCAAACGAAGGGAATGAGGCATTTAGCGAAAATCAGAGCGGCCAACAATAGAATTGAGGGACTGCCGGTTTCATTGTGGAAAACTGATAGGCGCTAACTATTAATCAAAACTGGGAGTTTAAGCATTACTCACGTATAAAATGGTGGCAGCACTCAAAATACATATTTGCCCGATATGATGTTTTTTTACGCAGTGAAAAAGTTCAAAAGTTTAGTCAGTTATTAGGTTCAGATTTAGATCTATGGTCAAAGTTGCTTTCATGATAGTTGGCTCCAATTAAAGTAAATTTAGGGTCGAAGACCAGAGCTTAAGTTCCTGAGTATCCAGCGCTTATTCCAATTGTCTTAGATTGTCACGGTAGCTTTTTTCTCTCAATGTCGATTTTAGAGTTCAATGACCTTTTCGATGACCGGGACTCTTTATCGCTCCTTAACGTAACCATCGAAGTTTCCGACCTCTAGTTCCACTAAATCTGCCTTTTAATAGCCCATGATATTTGGGATCCTAGTCAATAGCCCTCCCCTGAATCCTATGTACCCCATTGGTATTGATTGTCTCATATGTAAAACACCCATCTTCGAAGACTTTGACCGCTATGTGCCCGACGTCAAATGTCATTGGGCGTTCCATAAAATTAGGGCGTTGGCTTTTAAGAAATCAACTTCATTTAGCCCACCTTGTGTGAATGAGCTTGCTCCCCAAATCTGTTCACCGGCTGATACAATAATTAGATCGGCATTTGTTTCTCTAATGTACTCAGGGTTTATTGATCCGTGCCACTGATGGCTGCTTTGAAGAACGTTAACTTTAATGGCGTCTTCTCCAAAATAGCAGTGACCTTCATCTGCGTGTTGACTGTATAAGTCCTCTTGGAAGCAGAAACGAAATCCAGAGTACTCTAAGCGAAAAGCGAGTGAGGTAGCGTTCAAATCGAGAAAACCGTTGTTATAGCGGCCACCATGAGCATTCTGTATAGAGATTTTCGCCGCACCGAGATGCGCATCTCCTCTATTAAAAGCTGTGTCTCCCGAAGGTGTACAGCCGATATTATCTTTTATCGAGAGCGATAGGCTGTCTTTTAGAGCGCCGCCGCTAATTTCTTTATAGGCCGTGCGCAAAATCTCTTTGCCACTCCGATGATCGCTATGACGGTGAGAGGTCCAAAATTCATGCAAAGGAATCTTATTTGTAATCAAGAATGGAAGCACGGATCGCTCATTCATATCCCTTTTCCAGTATCGGCCATAATGTTAGTGCCGTCTGGAGGCTGAATTAATACTGCGAGTCCATACGCGACATTAAAGAACGTCACAGTTAATGGAGCGACTTTGCTCTTTCCTTCTGTGATCACCTCAAGTGTTACAGTTTTTTCTCTATCATCCCAGAGTTTAAGTTTAAGCTACTTCTTGTCGCTCGTATATTTTGCCTGAATCTCATTCTTTTCTATTTTGCAGGCGCTACAGAGAATGCCCAGCTGTGCCGGACTAAATGCCCACACTTTTAAAATGATTGAGTTGAGTCGCGCTGATACTAATGCCCACCAGCTAATAAACTTAACGAGAAATTAGTTGTTCAAGAGTTTGTCTGTTGTTGATTTGAATCTAATTGCCCGTTGGCACTATAGTGTCTGTATCGATTTTTTATTGAGGGCTATTGTGAAAACGCTAATATCCAATTTCAGTCTTTCCCGAGCAGATATAGACAGCTTTCCTCCTAAGCTGAGAGAAAAGTTCTCAGTACCACTTGATGAGCTTGGGTCGAAAGAAGTTCAAGTTGTGCTAATAAAAAGTAAAGACGATCTAGCTTGCAATGCCTTTAAGAAAATATTCGAGACAACGGTAAGAATATTTGATGATCGCAGCACAACACGCTCTGAGAGAAACATCGAAAGATTGGTGGATCTATTTCTAGATAGGCAACCTAGGGCCGAAGTGGATATTCAAATTGAACGCGACAATGCCGTAATGAGAGCAGACTATCTACGTCGCACTCCAGTACTCAGCGCTGCCGAGTTGTGTGGGCAATTTGTTGCAGAATTCCAGTATGACACTGCTTTAGTATCAAGTTGGAAGAAAGAGGGAAAAATCTTTGCGATCAAAGTTAACGGTGTAGAAAAATTTCCAATATTTCAGTTTTCAGAAGGCTCACCGAAACCAGTAATAGAGAAGATCCTTAAGATTCTACCCAATGAAATGAGTGCCTGGCAAATAGCGCTCTGGTTCGACTCACCTAATAGTTGGCTTGATGAAATGAGCCCTATAGAGTCGTTAAATGATCATGATGGAGTTCTAGATGCAGCTCGCCAAGAAGGCGAAGGCATAGTTGGCTAATGTTTTTGGCGTTACGTACGCAATGCTAATTTTGGTCTACCATGAAAGCTGATATTTGATCGTTCATTTCAATTTCGTTCAGATCATCATACGCAACTCGCTTTCCTTGCGAACCTTGAAGGAGTTCTTTGCCGACTCCCTGGCCACTATGTGGATTGTCCGTCGCTAGTCTAAGTGAGTACCCCTGTGGCATGCTCACAATAAACGATGATGCCTGATCGTTCATTGTTGGACCAACAGGAATCCATTTTCCTATATTTTCATCTTTAATAACAAAGTCTTTTGAAAAACCGGTTCTATGGCTATTACTGAAGAATGTTATTGATCCAATATCCTCGCTTTCTAATGGTGTTAGCGGAGTTACACTGGTTTCAACCTGGTTCGCCTTAATTTCTTCTAGCAGACTTTGGATAGCCTTGATTTCGTTTTCATTATTGACAAATCTATCTGTAATTTCTGTATCAGTTAATTTCTTTTCAGAAATATTATTACTTGGAACTATCTGCCCTCCGACAGTGCCAAACTTTTTGCCCAAATTAATCGGCGTTTTGGGGTAAATAAATGCCGTGAACAAAATGTAGATTAAGACGATGCAGAGTAGACTAATCGCCCAACTGGGAAGTTTTGACAAAACTCCTTTAGAATCCATGAATTGACCTTTTTCGATGTTCTTAATAATGCCTTTTTGAGTATCTCAGAGGTCTCAAAATATTTCAAACAAGGCTTTAGATAACAGCTCATACGAAATAAATGAGCTACTGTTCCTTCCATTACTCACCTGCTTGATATCTCGAGTATTTTACAGCCGTTGTTAGAATTGCCTGCCCGTTGACTCTACTGATCCACTTTAGGGCTTTACGGTTGCGAAAATTAGATGCCAATGTGGATGTAAATTATAGATATTTAAAATGGCTCTATGTGTTCTTGAAGCAGCTGGTACTCAGTATTGTTTTGGCTAAACTTTTGGGTCTGCTCCAGAAACACTTTGGAAGATTTCACGAGCTCTCTGTAAGTTCTACGTCTTTTCAAGAACGTAAATGGAGCCACCACTGGCGCTAGGAATATGGAGCAGTAACCAACTGTCAAACCACCAATTAATCCGCCGAGTCCTCCAACCCCAGAACTGCTGAAGGTCGAGCGCACGACGCGAATTGGCATGAGAATAATCCATAAAAATAACTTTGGGTACCGTGGTGTTTTTTTCAGTTCCTCGATAAGTGCGGTGAAGTGTATTCTTTCCTCGTTTTTAGTTTTGAGCAAGATCATCTCATTAATCGGTTCAGCCAGAGAATATACGGAGTATTCCATAAACGAGGCAATGGCAACGCTTGCTGAGGTGCCAGGGACTAGCCCTGCATTGATTTGATCGTGGACATAGATGTCTCTAAATTGGATCAATTGATTGTTAACTTTCAGCTCTATATAGCTATAGAGCGTGTAATCATCCATTGGTTTTCTAGCTTCACCCAGAACATTGATCTGAGCATTTCCATGAAATTGAATCATATTTTCTTCGAATAGCAATTTTTCCGTAGAAGTATATTGCCCTATATATGGGGTGTCTATATTTAAGGCACATAAATATATTCTGGTGGATGAAGACTAAGTCGCCAGAATTGGTTTTATTGGGTAAGAATATTCGCAGATATCGCGAGAAAGCCGGGTTCTCGCAAGATAATTTTGCTTATGAAGTTGGTTTAGGGAGAAGTTACTACGGGAGTTTGGAACGCGGAGAAATTAATGCCTCTTTTTTGACGCTGGTCAAAATTGTCAGGGCATTGGATATTGAATTGAAGGATATTATTCCGCAGATATCTGGATAGTCTAGAAAATCATTTCAAATTCCATTTATGCTGAGATTGCTCGGCAGTTAATCGAGTTCAAGCAGTTCAGTGTGGAGTTGGCGATCTTGAGTCTCTTCAATCATACAATATGGTCCATATACGTCGAGGATTCGAGTGCTTGGTAGATGTTGTTTCGTGTTTGAACTATTGGAGGCCTGTGTCAGTTTCTTGATAAAGACTTGGTTTTCTAGCTTGGAATTATTCGGATCTAAAGACTCACTTATTGCGTTTAAGCCATAAGTACAACACCAAAAAAGAAGTTCAAGTTTGGCCTCCTTGTTGTTGGCATCAAGATTTAAGTTTTCAGTCATCGACAAAATGCTCGCAAATTTGTCATCAATTTGCTTTTTGTCAGTTACGAATCTCGGTGAAACGAGCTGACCATACATCGAATACGAAAGGAAGTCGTTTACAGGGAGTGGTTCATTTCGATTGATAAATGAAAAGTAGATTGTCGGATAAAGCTTATGGGCTACGGTTTTAAAAGGTTCAAAGTGTGCTAGACGAAAAAAAAGCCAATGAGCAAACCACTTGGCGTAAACGTATATATCCCAGCGTTTCAGAATTTCCATCTCTCTTATGACCATTAAGAGGCACGCCAGAGCATCTAGGCTGTTGTCTCGTCCGATATAGTATAGAGGCTTGGCGTTTTTCCACTTTCGACGCAAAATCAAGTTTTCTGTCTGGACCTTTTCAAAAACTTTAGATTGAATACTAGAGTTTAGCTCCTTCATCTTTTTGATGATGGTTTCTTGGTTCGATGATGGGTTTTTAAGGATGAACCAAAGTGGATGTTTCAATATTTTGGCTTTTCCAGAGAATCGACTTTCGACTTTTTCAAGTAAAGGTGAGTCTTCAGAAATGGAGCACGCCCCTCTCGCATATTTACTAAGTATTCTTGAAGTGTCGCCTTAATACTCCTCATCACATCGATAAAGAAGCCTATGTAGTTCTCCATTACTTATCTCTGAAATGCCTTTCAGTTCAGTGAACAAGAGTTGTGTCGCAATCCTTCTTAATTGCCAGATTGATGGTGGATTTGCGTTTGTCGTCCTGATATTAATTTTTAGTCCTATTTTTGTTATAAACGCCCTAAAATCGGTAAGTGGCTGATAATAATAGAAAATAAGTGTCCCACTTTATATCAAAACTGGTGCCTTGGGGGTAAAACCTTGACCCTTCCGCAATTTTGAGGAGCTGGATAGAATAAAAACATTAAGTTGTGATTTGTTTTATAACGTTCCAAACAGGTGCCGGTGAATAATTTATGAATGATTTTAGTGCGCTAGAAAAAACACTAGAAGCAGCTTTAGAGGAGGACCTTCTGAAGCTTTACGGGCCAGTTCTTTCGGGTGAGCATTTAACCAAATCTCTTGGATACGTCTCAACGGACGCGTTTAGAACATCGATTGCACGAAAAACAGTGCCTGTACCAATTTTTAGAATGGATGGTCGAAGAGGCTATTACGCATTAACGAAAGATGTTGCTCACTATCTTGCCAAAGCTAGATATGAAGGGCAATCAGGAGGATAAAACTATGTGATCAGATAAAAGGTTTGCCAAAAAACTGGGGCAATAAATGAAAAAGCCAGAAAAGAGCTGTCACTCTAATCTGGCCTGAGATATTACTGGAATACCTTTTCGACTTCTAGTATCCCTCAAAAAGCCTACTTCGTCAATGCTGATCGCACAATCGATCATGCGTTGTAGGCCGTTTATTGCCTCATTAAATTCAAAAATTAATGAGGAATACTCGAAAAATGAAACTTAAACAATCGCAGATGCGATATGCAGTTGAGCTCATATTGAGCACATCGCTATCGAACCGAAAGATCGCTAAAATGGTAGGGTTAGCGCCTAATACGATTAGGCGATATCGGCTTCTTTTGAAAGACAGTGGCCATAGCTTGGCTGACGTTAAAGAGATGGGTGATATGGAGATTCGGTCTCTATTGAAGGGTAAAGGTCTACCTGTTCCAGGTAAGCGATTGCCTGATTGGGACTTTATCTATGCGAAGATGCAGCGCAAGCATCAGGTCTTGACGGAACTTTGGGAAGATTACCGTTTAATTGACCCTGGCGACGCCTACTCCTACTCTCAGTTCACACACTATTTCCGACGGTTCTGCGCAAAACTCGATATAACCATGCGACAAACTCATATCGCTGGCGAGGTCGTATTCACGGACTTCTGTGGAAAACGCATACCGTATCGTTCGTTGAAAACTGGTCAAGAGCTAATGGCCGAAGTTTTCGTCGCTTGCATGGGCTGCTCGAATTATACATTTGCTTATGCAGTACCCAGCCAAAAGAGCATGCATTGGATTGAGGCACACAATGCGATGCTTCGATTTTATGGCGGGGTGCCTGAAGTTGAGGTGCCTGACAACTTGAAGTCGGCTGTCACTAAGGCTGGTAAGATTCCAGAGCTTAATCGCACCTTCAACGACTGGGCAATTCATTATGGCATTGTGATTATCCCTAGTCGTGTTCGAAAACCACAAGACAAATCGAAGGCGGAGAATGCAGTCCGGCTGATTACAATCTGGATTATCAACAAATTACAGCAAGAGACGTTTTTTAGCGTTGCTGAAATCAATGCCCGTATTGCCGAGCTGTTAGAGGCCTTCAATAATCGCTCGTTCAAACGGCTACCAGGTAACCGGTTAAGTCGGTTTAACGAATTCGATAAGCCAATGCTTAACCCTCTGCCAGCTCATTCATTCGAGTATGCTGAATGGATTAGTAAACAAAAGGTGGGGCCGGATTATCACGTCTACGTTGATAACCATGCTTACTCCGTGCCGTTTATGTTGGTAAGTGAAGATGTTGAGGCACGATTATCAGAAAAGGTAGTTGAGTTGTACTTCAATGGAAAACGTATTGCCATGCATGCCAGACAATTTCAGCCTGGGGGGCATACAACAAACCCTGAACACCGCCCTGACAAGCACAAAGCTTATGCTGAACAGACAGCCGATAAGTTTATTAAATGGAGTAAGGCAATTGGTCCAGCTGCAATGCAGACTGTATACGCTCAATTTGAGGGTAAGCCTGATTATAGCTATGTAGGGCGTAACGCATGCAGTCAATTGCAATCTTTAGCGAAGCAATATGGAGACGAGCGCTTTGAGCATGCCTGCTCTCGTGCGGCCGCAATACGGTCATTTACCGTTAAGAGTATTCGCTCTATTTTGCAGCGTAAGTTGGACTTGGCGGAGTTGGATGGCATACCACTTCAAGGTCAGTTACCCCTGCACCAAAATGTGCGCGGTTCTGAGTATTTTAAATTGGGGGGGCAAGCATAATGTCATACCAACAAAACCAAACGCTTCTGGCTGATTTGAGATTCTTAGGAATGGCCAGTCGCTATGAATGCATGCAGACTGACCCTAATATCGAAGAGCTATGTTTCGATGAACTATTAAGTCTGTTGATCGATGCTGAGGTCCATGATCGCAGGCAACGTAAGATACAGCGATTGCTGAGAGCCTCGAAGTTAAAGTATCCAACTGCATTTTTGGAAAACGTTGACTTCAAGGCGCGACGTGGGCTTGAGAAAAAGACTGTAGCTAATCTGAAAACCTGTAATTGGATAAAACGATATCAGCACATGATTATCGAAGGACCAACGGGTGTAGGCAAAACATGGCTGGCCTGTGCTTTTGGTCAAGCCGCGATTCGGCAAAGCATGCCTGTGTTGTATTGGCGGTTTCCTCGGCTAATAGAGGCACTAGAAATACGACTGGATGGTTCATTGCCGAATTTGCGCGCACGTATTGCGAAGTGTTCATTGCTCATTGTGGACGACTGGGCTATATGTCCAATGACCGTTAATGGACGTCGGGAACTCTTCGAGATATTCGAAGATAAGAACGAAGTAGGTTCTCTGTTAATAGCGTCGCAGCTGCCCGTTAGTGAATGGCATGACTACGTCAGTGAGCCGACGGTCGCTGATGCCATGATTGATCGTGTGGTTCATCGCTCACACTTGTTAAGTCTCAAGGGCGAATCGATGAGAAAGCTCAAACGAAGCGAGTTGGAGGTGGATAATGTTTAGCGGAGTTACCCCCTTAAATATCAAGGTTGCTGGCTATTCGCCCGCTTTACATCAGTCTAGCACCAACGGTAGAGAAAGTGCCGATGAGCTCCGTCCTGCTGATGATCTATATGCCTACGTTGAACATGCGTTTAATCACTACGAAGAAGTGCTGGTGAGTACACCCCGTATTTGGGATTGGTTTAAAGCTAGGAAAATTGATCTAACACACCCATTGATCAGTGAGTTTCGGCTTGGGTTTTCTGATCGGTCTTTGTGTAAAAATTATGGCAGAGACAAAGGGAGGCAGTCTGACCTTGTACGTGGAGCTTGGCAGCGCTTGGGAATATTAAAACCAAGTGGATATCAATATTTTCATGGTGATGTGGTTTTTCCATTCTTCGATGGAGATGATCGTATTGTTGGTGCTTACGGAAGGCGAGTTACCCCTGAAAACAGGTGCGATCAAATCTACCATCACCATTGGTTTCATGGGGAAGCCACGTTCTTTAACCGTCGAGTTCTTGAGCAATACAGTCAAATCGTATTGTGTAAAAGCCCATTGGAAGCGCTTGTGCTGATCAGTGCAGGAATCTCGAATGTGGTGTCTATCATGGGGTTGTTTAGTTTTGGACTTGCTCACATGGAAGAGCTGTATAAATACCAGCCGTCTGAAATCGTATTGGCGTTCGACAATTCAGACTCTGGTAATCATGTTGCGGGGATGCTGGCTCAATCTTTATCAGCAATGAGTCTTAAGTGCTATAGGCTCAATTTGCCGAGAAACCAAGACATAGGTGAGGTGGCTCAACGTGAGGACGATCTATATGAGGCCTTCAGTAAGCGCTTGAAAACAGCACTACCTTTTGATCAATCCTATGAAAACCGATTAGGAGAAGTGTAATGTGGCCGGCACCTGCAATAGTAACTATATCTGAGGCGGTGTCGTTTTACCTAGATGATTGTTTGGCGAAAGGGATGTCGCCGAACACCATCATCGTTAAACGACAGTCCTTGAGCCGATTTAACGAGTGGTGTGGGGCTCATGGTATAACGAGGCCACAAGAGATCAACCTCGAAGTAATGGAGGGCTTTCGCTTGTATTTGCATCACTACAAGAAACTATTAGATGGCGAACCGTTATCAATCAACAGTCAATATAAGTTTCTGACTGATTTAAAACTCTTCCTTCGTCGATTACATCGACGTCGTATTATCACCAATTCAGATTTTGAAGAATTTGAAATGCCGAGGTGCAAAAAGCGGCTACCGCGTTCTGTATTATCGTCAGAAGAGATTGAGCGTATTTTTGCTGTGGCTATGCTGCGCGGTGACCCTATAGGCATTCGGGATCGGGCGATTCTTGAATTGTTTTACGCAACGGCTATTCGCCGCTCCGAACTGGCTAGGTTAAAACTGTCTCACATCGACTTTGATAAGCAGGTGCTCATGATTGTAGAGGGGAAAGGGCTAAGGGATAGGCATTTGCCGGTCGCGTTGAGAGCCTGCGATCGAGTTCGAGCATATTTGCAGGAAGTGCGTCCTAAATTCCTCACTATCGAATCAAGAGAGGCTTTGTTTCTCCACGATAAGGGTTATCCGTTAAAAGCGGATCAGATTGGCCAGGCGGTAGGGAAGTACCGACGTAGAGCCGGTGTTGAAAAGCCAGGTGCCTGCCATTTGTTCAGACATGCTACAGCTACGTCGATGTTAAATGCAGGTGCTGATATCCGTTATGTACAGGAAATGCTGGGTCACGCTGATATTTCAACGACTCAGGTTTATACGCATGTAGCGATTAATCAATTGGAGAAGGTGTATCTCCGTACTCATCCAGCAGCGAAGGAGTGTTGAACGTTGAGGCTCTCAAAGAGGCAAAATATTCATAAATTATTGGAAGGCGCTAAACCTCAGGCAATCTGGTCGTTTGCCAGGGTACGTGTCGAGGTTCGGTAGTGGCGAATTTTGGTGTGTTGACATAATCAATTTTGTCTTGAATACTCAAACTCTCATTTTGGGGAGGCGTTCGTCATGGAGAAGTTAGAGTGAGTGTTCACAGTGCAGGATTTGCGAAACTTGGATATTTGTATCAAATTAGGTATGCACTTTATCGCGCGATTGAGGATACTGATGCCTATTTTATAAAGCTGGAATCATTGGACGATGTGGAAGTAAAAACAGATTCAGATACAGTTCTATTTCAGCTAAAACATCATGTTAATAAAATAAATCTTTCAGATAAGTCTGTCGACTTTTGGAAAAGTATAGGCATATGGTCCGGGCAGATATTAAATGAAGAGCTTGAGACAGAAGAATTCAAGTTTTTTCTTGTAACAACCGCTAAAGTTAAAGAAAAAACTATCGCCAGTAATTTGCTAAGAAGGATGCGCAACACGAACGTCGCTGTAGACTTGATGGATAGAGTTGCGGGTGAAATAGAAAACAATGATTTAGCGAAATCGGTTTCAAATTATTTAGCACTCAACCAACAACAGAAAATTCAGTTGTGTGATTCAATTACTATCCTGGCTGAAGAAGATAATGCTCAGGATATAACCGAAAAAATAAAACAACGGCTTGAATTATCTGTACAAACTGATTTTGTTGATGACCTATACAGCAAATTAGAAGGCTGGTGGTTTAACGAAGTCGTATCGCTTTTATTTGGTGATCGAGAGAAAATATGGCGAGACGAAGTCAGAGATAAAGTAATACAACTTTCTTATGCCTATCACCCTGATACGCTACCGATTGATTTTAGCGATGCGTATTTAGGCGAAGAACAGATAAATGACTTTATGGGCTATCAGTTTGTTAGACAGCTAAAAATTATAGGAGTTGGTACGGAAAGAATTCATAATGCGGTCCTGGATTACTATAAGGCTTACAATCAACGCACTAAATGGATAAAGGACGACTTATTAATTGAGTATGACATCACAAAATATGAGCAAAGGCTAAACGACGAGTGGAAACGTGTTCGGCTTTCAGTGCTCGATGAATTAGGTGAAGGTGGTGATCAGGAGTTGGAGAAAGCGGGAAGATCGATATTGAATTGGGTTGAAACAAAGGCTGATTTAAGAATAAGGCCAAGGGTTTCAGATAAGTTCGTGATGATAGGGAGTTACCACATGTTATCAAATGAAGCTGATCCTTCCATAGGTTGGCATCCTAATTTTTCAGATAAGTTAGCGCAGCTGTTAGAGACCGAAGCTTAGTTATGCGCGATAGATCAACCGAAACAACAAACCTGTTGAATCCTGCATTTTGTGGATTGGTTTACGCTTCAATTGTGAGCGGATATAACTCAAAGTCAAAGTCCCCGATTCCTTTTTATCTCCCATATGTTTTGATGCCGATCATATTGCATAGAGAGTCGAGGATGCTAATTCCCAAAAGCTCAATTACCAAATTTCATTCTTGGCTCCAGAATACAGAGGAAATAAAAGTCGGGCTCGCAGAGCGCGCGAGTGGTCTAAAACCTTTTGTATCGGAGGCAGCTATGTTTTTACATGGTCAAGGGCAAATCAACTCTGATTCAGAGTTAGGAATTAAGCTGGTTAAACAGAGCGCGTTGAATAGCGCCGCCAGAGACTTTCCTATGATCGGCGAGTATTTAAAGAAGGCCAGAACACTTGGTTCTATGTGCGGAAAAAATAACAGCGCTATATCTATAATGGCAGTTTTGGGGGTACAGCTTTAATGCAAATAAAAAATATCGTCTTGTATAACAATACAGGCGACTATAGGGAGATACTATTTAAGTTAAACTCTTTGAATATAATCACTGGTAAATCCAGAACTGGAAAGTCTGCGATTATTAATATCATCGACTATTGCCTTGGGCGTTCAACGTTCAATGTTTTCGATGGTGTGAATCGAGATGTTATTAGCTGGTATGCAGTCACCTATCAATTTAAAAATAAGCAAATTCTTGTAGCGAAGAAACCACCAAAGAATAGTTATACGTCAAATTCCGAATCGTGTATTTTGATAAGCGAAGACGTAGGTATACCTGAACTAGAAACCTTAACGGTCAACACAAATGATGAGGGAGTTAGAAACCAAATAGAACGAGAAATAGGTTTGTCCGAAAACTTAACATTCAGAACTGAAACTACAGAAACTGCATATAGGGCAAATTTAAAACATACAAAAAGCTTTCTATTTCAGGAACAAGGAGAGATAGCTAATAAGAAAATTCTGTTCCATCGTCAAGACGAGTCATTTTTAGACCAAGCTATAAAAGACACTTTCCCATTTTTTCTTGGTGCGATGGACAGTGAACGACTATCAAAGTTAAGCGTTTTAGGAGACAAAAAGAAGGAGCTTAAAAGGTTGAATTCAAATCTAAAGCAGCTTGAGAGCATCATTAACCAAAGCAACGATCGTGCAATACAGTTGCTTCATGAGGCGTCGAATTTTGGGTTAGTCGGTCAAGAGTTAATATCGAGCGAATTAGAGTTTGAGAAATGTGTGGGGCTTCTCGAACGATGCTCAACTTGGACTCCTAGTGAGATACAGAGGTACTCCAAAGATGAGCTTTACTTGCTTCAGAGCAATTTGACCGATCTTCGAAAAGAACAAGTTGAGTGTAATGAAAAAATCATGCAGGCGACACTATTTAAGAAGCATCGTAGTGCCCATGCCGAAAGCGTCGATGAACATAAGATAAGACTTTCTCCAATAGGTTTATTCGACCCGTCTAAGGAAGCGTCATGCCCAGTGTGTGGAAACCAAGAGCCAGAGTCAGCGACGCGTTTTATTCAAATAGAAGAGGCATTGAAAACGACTTCTGATCAGCTAGATGCTCTCAACCAAAGCAACCCTATGTTACAAGATTATATTAGTGACCTATCAACAAAGGAGAACGGTATACAGGTACAGATTGATGATCTCGAAGGTAAAATAACAGCAATTATTGACTCCCGAAAAGAAAACTTAGTAATTAAAGATAGAGAGGCTCATATCTCGCGCGTCCTGGGTCGTATTTCATTGTTTCTCGAAAGCGTTAAAGAGACCAAGCCGGATTCCAAATTACTTCAAAACATAGAGAACCTAAAACATGAGATAGGCGTGCTCGAAAGTGAATTAAATGCTGAATCTGTCCGTGACAGACTTCAGTCAGCACTTAATGTTGTCGGTGGTTATATGACTGAATACGCTAGAAATATGCAGTTAGAGTATTCTGATTCGCTCTATCGACTAGATATCCCTAGGCTTACAGTTTACGCAGATAGTCCCCAAGGGGGAGTTCCTATGTTGCGTCAGGGAAGTGGTGAAAACTGGCTTGGTTGTCATGTGATAACGTTACTCGCATTGCATAGATATTTTTCGGAGCAAAGATCTCCTGTTCCATCTTTTCTAATTCTTGATCAGCCTTCACAAGTCCATTTTCCAGACCTTTCTTCGTATAAACAACTGGAGGGTGAAATTGCTGAGTATGCTGATACAGATATGCAAGAGGTAATAAAATTATTTCGCCTTTTTTTTAGTTACTGTGAGGAAGCAAAAAATGGCTTCCAGATAATAGTCACTGAGCATGCAAACGTTGATAAGGATTGGTTTCAATCAGCGTTAGTGGAGGAGCCATGGAGAGGAAATAAAGCATTGATACCTTATGAATGGCTCCCCAATTAGCTGGGGTAGAGCTGAATCGAATAAGTATTTCTTAAAGCATAGCTCTGGCACAAGGTCTTAATCGAGTCTAAGCTTTTGTGGCTAATATGCTAATTTTAGGAGTAATAGGAACATAATTTGTGTCGTAGTCTATCGACACTACCTAAGAGCGAGGTATTACGACCAGAACGTGGGTCGTTTTACGCAGATGGATACGTGGATGGGGCGCAATCATGACCCGATCACTTTGCATAAGTACCTTTATGCCAACGTTGATCCAGCCAATATGGTAGACCCGACCGGGAATTTCTCTATTGGTAGTGTGAGCGTTGGTGGGAGTATTAGTGGAATATTGTCTACTATTAGTGTAGCCACTACCGCATTTGATATTTTCGGTGCTGCTACTGATGGTGATGGTCTGACCGCAAAAGAAGCGGGAATTATTTTCCTTACATCATTGAGCCCTGGAAAGTTTTTAAAGCTCTTTAAGAGAGGTTGCAACAGCTTTGATAGTGATACATTAGTTGCTACTGAAAACGGACTAAGACCAATTCATGAGGTTAAAATTGGGGATAAAGTTTGGGCTTACAACGATAAAACTGGCGAAAAGTCGCTTCAAGAAGTAACGCATCTAATTTTCGGTGAAGGCACCAAGGAGCTGATAGATATTACACTTGAAACCGGTGAGGTATTGACAGCGACTAATGAGCATCCGTTCTATGTTAATAATGAATGGGTTGATGCTAGCGATTTAGTTGAAGGTGATTATTTAGTTAGTATCGATGATAAAAGCATCGAAATAGAACAAGTTAAAAATTATCGAGAGAGTCGCGATGTCTACAACATAACTGTTGATAATGACCACACATATTATGTTGGTGTTAGCAAAGTTTTGAATCATAACGCTCAAAAGGTCTGCCCCATCAATGGTTTAATCTTAGGAGGGAAAAAGCCTGAGCTAGAGATTAATAACAAGCATGTTGGTGGACTGCGTAGTGGAGGAAAAGCTTCAGGGCTTCTTCCATTTGACCATGATCTAGCTTTTAGGCTAGCTCTTAAGGCAGAAAAACAGCCGAAAAAGTGGTATGCCAAGTCGACTGATGGTAAGTCAATATATATGTACACTGAGAGTAGAGGCAAAGCTCATTGGTCAGCAAGTACGACTGATGTAAAGTCTGCTTTAAAATTCAGTGACATTCCGCCAGCGATTAAACGGGCTCTAGGATTTAAAGATAGTGGTAAGTTGCAATAACCATTCAAGGTGCCTGTAATAGATGAACTCTCAGGTAAGATAACTAAGTAAATGTTGAAGATGTGCGAGCTAGAATAAATGGCATTGTTTGAATTTAAATTGAAGCCACTCGAAGAAATTATTCCGTGGGGTGAGGAAAATAATTTGTATTTGAGTTGGTTCGGACTTACTGATTCCAACTACTATATGAATGTTGGAAAGGAAAAGTTGTTTGAATACTCTACTGAGTTGTTACGATACTGGTCAAAAGATAATTCGAATGATGAAATTCATGTAAGCCCATATTTTGACTATCAAGTTAGTCGCCTCCATGAGGACTTGTTAGCTATTTTACCAAATGTGCTTCAAGAAATTCCTAAAGCATTATTTGATTGTATTGCGACAGTTGAAAAACAAAAAAATTGGGAGTACAGCTTAGCCTCATTTGCGGATTCTTATGAAAATGAGGATCCAGTGGAGGAGATGGATTTTTTTGATGCATATACACAGGCTACAGATTGGTTTCAATGTCGAAAACTAGCGGGAATTGGTGGTGGGCCAGATATATTGATTTTTAGGTTCGATGAGCAAGTGGTCATTCGTTGGGATAACTCTGACTATAGTCAGGATGGTATTGGTACCTGGTCTGCTTCATCTGGAGAGTTCTTGTTACCGGTTGAAAAATTTGTCGAAGAGGTACATTCATTTCACGACAAGTTGATGAAAGGAATGGAGGATAGAGTGTCATTAATTGCATCGAATGACGCCCTTTCAAACATTTCTATTGATAAGCAAGAATTAGCGCGGGAGCAAGAAGAAAGGTCGCATGCACTTAATGAAGCCATAGTGGAGAAAGCCGCAGTGCAAAGCTGGGATGAGGTATTGACTGCGTATGAGTCATTGCAAAAGGATCAAGGCCTGAGCATATAGGTTAATTCTTAAAATTTTGATTCACAACTCATTTATGATTTGTATGGGCAGTAGCACCGGTTCAGGTGGTCAGCCCTTTCCAGCGCCGTGTGCATTTTGGTGTAGCGCCTGCACTATTTCAATCCAGAATTTGCCCTCAAGAGTCTCGACGATGCCATCGTCGATGATTATTTGAGCCTTTTTCCGAGAGCACAAGACAGGGACGCCACTAGAGTTAGTAACTGACGTTAGCGCTTGATTGGTTGGGTCGACCCTAATTCTCAACGGCGTTAGATTTTCACCAAGATATAATGTAGTCCGCTTTGAGTGAACCTGAACCGGCTCGGTTATGGGCTTTTTTGAAAGGTCTAGATAGTAAAAGGCTAATTCACTGGGGCTAAATGCAGTAGTATTAACGCCTGCGTAAAGTGGAATAGCTCAACTTGCTGATCTATTCCGCTCAGGAGCAAAGCGCAGGCCCATAGCTGTTCGTACGCGCTTTCCATTCACGTACAACTTTTTTTGCATTGGCGACTACTGCTTTGTAGGTCATTGAATAGAAAAATCCATTTTGTACCCTCCGAATTCCGGCACTCTTACTACGAAGTCAATATCGCTAAAGTTTTTATTAAGAGTAAACCTACTATTTTAGGTGTCAGAAAGATACTACAGTCATTGCTTGGGTGTAATGATAGTAACATGTTTGATAGTCATTGCGCCTCCTCCAGATTATCCACTACTGGTGTATAAATTGAAGTTTCGACACAACCATCGGAGAAGGCCCATTAAATTTCATAACCATCAACATCCTTTCTATTGCGGTATCGATTTACACGCCTGCATGCTCTAGGTTTGCATTTCAGACGATCAGGGAGCCCTAGTTCACCAAAAAGTTAACATTGACTTAGTGCATTACTCGAATCACTAAAACCCTATCTCCGCAATATCGTTGTCGGTGACGCGTGTATGCAGTGCTGGTACTGGGGCTCTGATTTTTGTGAAGATCTCCACATTGACTTTATCATTGGCCATGCCTTGCACATGAAAGCCGTTCACTGCGGCAAAGCCAAGTCTGACCGGATCGACTCTTACAAAATCGCTATACTCATTCGTGGTGGCAACTTTCCCATCGGTTTACGCTATCCAAAACAACTCCGTGCCATGCGCGACTTATAGTGCGCTATACCAGTCAGCTTAAAGCCCACGTCTCGAACTCCAAATCGCGGTACAACCTCATCATCAAGAATGGTGATCTGTGTGGATCGAAGAGCCAAACCATACTTCGCAACGCCTTTCCTATGCCGTCTTTACAACACAGCATCGATATGGATCTCAATTTAATAGCCTTTCACACTAAGGAGTTAAGGCGTTTCGAACAGCTCATCTATAAAGAGCTTAAAAAGCATCAACTCACTAACCTTTATCTAGTTAAAACCGTCATCGGTATTGGCGACTTACTCGTCAGCCTCATCTTGTTAGAAATTGGCGATCTAGACCGATTGCCTCGGGCAATAGACCCAACATCTAACTGGACGGTGCTAACAATATTATTACCCATTAACATTTTAACACCTAGACTGTAATCTTTGGAGTAGCTAGAGCCAATGGGCTTGATTAGTCATTGGCAATTTGTGCATTCGATACAAAGTATTCGAAAGTGCCCATTCATAGCACTTAGCAAGATTGTTTGCACCCGAATTGACCCCGAGACTAAACGGCCTCGAGCCTACGACCTTGACTGGGGCTGCTAGGGTTAACTGATAAATGTCTAGTGACCCAGTTTATGATCCAGATGCCAATAGCAATAGGCTGCGGTGAATATCTTCTAAGAGATCCTCCAG